>NZ_JBFUIK010000001.1:0-333868 GCF_056401915.1 Cellulomonas sp. P4_D11
GTGCTCGACGACGCCGCGACCCGCGCCCGCGCGCGCGGTGCGCACGCCGTCGCCGCGGCCGGGTTCGAGCGCGCCGCCCGGCTCACCCCGGACCCGGGCGACCGGGTGCACCGGCTGGTCTCGGCGGCGGAGAGCGCCTGGCGCGCAGGGCTGCCGGACGCCGCCGTCGACCTGCTCGCCCGCGCCTCCGCCCTGCCCCAGACCCCGGGCCTGCGCATGCGCGCGGCGGCCCTGGACGGCGCGGTGGCGATGCGCACCGGATCGATCGAGCGCGCCCGCGACGTGCTGGTCACGGCGGGCCTCGCGGCGGCCGACGACGACCCGGACGCCGCGATCCTGCTGCTCGCCGAGGGCATCCTGGCCAGCCAGTTCGCGGGCGACATCGCCGCGGCCGCGGCCGCCGCCGGACGCATCGGGGAGCTCAAACCGCGAACCACCCGGGCGCGCTGGGTGGGCATCATGGCCACCGCGATCGCCGGCGTCCTGACCGGGAAGGGCGGCCCCGACCTCATCCGGACCGGCATCGCGCAGGCGGAGCAGTTCCTCGCCGACCCCCAGCTCGCGCCGTGGCTCGTCGTCGGCCCCCTGTACCTGCGTGAGAGCGCCGTCGGCCGCGACGTGATCCCGACGGTCGTCGCCCACACTCGCCGCCGCAGCGACATCGGCGGCCTGCCGATCCTGCTGTTCTACGTCGCCCGCGACCAGGCGACCACCGACCGCTGGGACGACGCCGTCGCCGGCTACACGGAGGCGGTCCAGCTCGCGCGCGAGGCCGGCCAGTCGACGGACGTCGCCGCGTGCCTGGCGGGCCTGGCGTGGCTCGAGGCGCGCCGCGGCGACGTCGACGCGTGCCGGTCGCACGCGGCGGAGGCGCTCGACATCACGCGGGCCCACCACCTGGGGTTCTTCCAGGCGTGGGCGATGACGGCGCTGGCCGAGCTCGAGCTGGGCCTCGGGCACGCGGAGGCCGCGCTCGACCGGTACGTCGCGCTGGACCGGCTGCTCGACGAGCTCGGCCTGGTCGACGTCGACCTGTCCCCGGCCGCCGAGATGATCGAGGCGCTGGTCCACCTCGGCCGCGACGACGAGGCGCGGGTGCTGACCGCGTCGCTGACCGAGCGCGCGGAGCTCAAGGGCCAGCCGTGGTCGCTGGCCCGGGCCGCCCGTGCCGCTGGCCTGACCTGCCCGGACGCCGACGTCGACGTGTGCTTCTCGGTCGCGCTGGCCTACCACGGGCACACCCCTGACGACTTCGAGACGGCTCGCAGCGAGCTGGCGTACGGCTCCCGGTTGCGCCGGCTGAAGCGCCGCGTCGACGCCCGCCCGCACCTGCGCGCCGCCCTCGGGGCGTTCGAGCGGCTGGGCGCCGTCCCGTGGGCCGACCAGGCCGCCGCCGAGCTCCGCGCCACCGGCGAGACGGCGCAGCGCCGCAGCGCCACGGGCCTCGACCACCTCACGCCCCAGGAGCTGCAGGTCGCGCGCATGCTCGCCGGCGGCCGGACCACGCGGGAGGCGGCCGCGGCCCTGTTCCTCAGCCCGAAGACGATCGAGTACCACCTGCGCAACGTGTACCTGAAGCTCGGGGTGCGCTCGCGCGGCGAGCTGGCCGCGGCGATCCCCGGTTGATCCGGCACGATGTGCGCGTGACCGACCTCGCACCCCTCCCCGACGACGACGTGACCAGGAGGTTGAGGGCGCTGGTGGCGCGGTTGCAGCGTGAGCTCGCGGGGGTCGCGGAGGTCACGTCGACGAGCGATGGACCCGTCGACGGCGTCACGGTCTCGCCGACGCGGCTGGGCGCGTGGAGCGTCGGGTGGATCCACAGCTCCGAGGACATCTACCTGTTCGTGGGCGGTGCCGACGGACGCGAGCTGACGCGCGACCTCGCCTCGGTCAGCCTCATCGAGGACGTCGTCGACGCGGTGGTCGCCGCCCGGACGACCCTCGGCGTCGCCCTCGGGTACAAGCGGTACACGGTCCAGCTGGCGGACGGCAGCGTTCTCGAGGACGAGCAGACCCGTCCGTGGGCCGTCCTGCTGGAGATGCCGTGGCGGCGCCGCGTGAAGCCCGCGCCGACGGTGGCCTACCGGGGCTGAGCGAAAGTCGTCGGCGGCGCCCTGTCGAGAACCGACGGGCCCGTTCGAGGAGGGGGTGTTCGGCCGGGTCCGACCGGCCACCGACACCGAGGAGTCACCATGTCCACCATCGCTCAGGACTGCGCCGTCGAGCCGGCCGTCCGCGTCACCAGGTCCCTCATCGGCTGGGGCGTCGTCGCCGGCCCGTTCTACGTCGTGGTCTCGCTCGCGCAGGCCGTCACCCGCGAGGGGTTCGACCTCAGCCAGGACGCATGGTCCACGCTGGCCAACGGGTCGCTCGGCTGGGTCCAGGTTGCCAACCTCGTGCTCACGGGGCTCATGGTCGTCGCGTTCGCGGTCGGCCTGCGGCGCGCGCTGGTCTCCGGGCCCGGCGCCCGGTGGGTGCCCCGGCTCGTGAGCGTGTTCGGCGCCGGGCTGGTGCTCGCCGGCGTGTTCCGGGCCGACCCCGCGGACGGCTTCCCCGTCGGCTCGTCCGCCCCCGACGTGCCCAGCTGGCACGCGATGCTGCACCTGTTGTGCTCCGGGATCGGGTTCGTGGCTCTGGCGGTCGCCATGATCGTCGTCGCCCGGCGGTTCGCCGCGCAGCGTCGCCCGCTCGGTGCAGTGCTGTCGGCCGCCGCCGCGGTCGCACTGCTCAGCGGTTTCGCCGTCATCTCGTCGGTACCCGGGACCGTCGGGGTGCTGGCGTTCACCGCAGCGATCGTGCTCACCTGGACCTGGGTCAGCGCGTTCGCCGTCGACACCTACCGTCACACCGCCTGAGAGGAACGGGACGATGCGCTACTTCACCACCCTGCGAGTCACCGCCCAGCCCAGCACTCCCCCGCCGCCTGCGCTCTTCGAGGCCATCATGGCGCTCGGCGCCGAGGCCACCGCGTCCGGTGCCCTCCTCGACAACGCCGGCCTCATGCCCAGCGTCGCCGACGGCGCCCGCGTGGCACTCGTCGACGGGAGCCTGACCGTCACCGACGGCCCCTTCGCGGAGGCCAAGGAGCTCATCAGCTACGCGCTGTACGACGTGCGCTCGCGCGACGAGGCCGTCGAGTGGGCCAGCCGGTTCGTCCGCCTGCACCAGGAGCACTGGGACGGCTGGGCGGGCGAGGCCGACGTGCTGCGGGTCTATGAGCCCTGAGGACCGGGTCTCGGCGGCGCGCCACGCCGCCGAGACCGTCTGGCGGATGGAGTCCCCGGCGGTCGTCGCCGTCGCGTCCCGCGTGGTCGGCGACGTCGGCCTCGGTGAGGAGATCGCCCAGGACGCGTTCGTCGCGGCCCTCGAGCAGTGGCCGGCCGACGGCGTCCCCGCCAACCCCGCGGGCTGGTTGGTGACGACCGCGAAGCACAAGGCGCTGGACCTCGTGCGCCGGCGCGGGACCTATGCCCGCAAGCTCGCCGAGGTCGGGCGGTCGATCGAGCAGGAGGAGGCCACGGACGTGGAGGCGATCCTGGACGACCACATCGGCGACGACCTGCTCCGCCTGGTCTTCACCACGTGCCACCCGGCGCTGACCACCGAGTCGCGCGTGGCCCTCACGCTCCGCCTGCTCGGCGGCCTGCGCACCGACGAGGTCGCCCGCGGCCTGCTGATCAGCGAGGCGACGGCTGCGCAGCGGATCTCCCGGGCCAAGCGGACGCTCGCCCGCGAGGGCGTCGGGTTCGACCTGCCCGCCGCCGCGGACATGCCCGACCGCCTCGCGTCGGTGCTCGAGGTGGTCTACCTGGTGTTCAACGAGGGCTATGTCGCGACCTCCGGCGACGACTGGGCGCGGCCCGAGCTGTGCCACGAGGCCGTGCGGCTCGCCCGCGTGCTGTGCGCGCTCCTGCCCGACGAGGCCTCGGTGCAGGCGCTCGACGCGCTCCTCGAGCTCCAGGCGTCGCGGCTCGCGGCGCGGGTCTCGGCCGACGGCGCGCCGGTGCCGCTGCTCGAGCAGGACCGGGGCCGGTGGGACCGGCTGCTGGTCCGCCGCGGCACCGCAGCCCTCGAGCGGGCGCACGCGCTCGGCGGAGCGCGCGGCGCCTACGCGCTGCAGGCGGCGGTCGCGCTGTGCCACGCGACCGCCGCGACCGCCGAAGACACGGACTGGGCCCTGATCGCGGGCCTGTACGCGCAGCTGTCCGCGGTCTCCCCGTCGCCGGTCGTCTCCCTCAACCGGGCCGTCGCGCTGGGCATGGCCGGGTCGCCCGCCGACGGGCTCGCCCTCCTCGACGTCATCGACGGGCTCGACGGGTACGCGCCCCGCGAGGCCGCGCGCGGGCAGCTGCTCGGCCAGCTCGGACGCGCCGCGGAGTCCCGGGCGGCGTTCCTCGCCGCGGCCGAGCTGACCCGCAACGCGGGCGAGCGGGCGCTCCTGCGGAAGCGGGCCGAGTCGGCGTAGCGGTGTTTGTCCCGAAACAGCCCGCGGGTCTACGGTGCGAACAGCGCCGCAGAGGGGGCCGACGATGGCAGACGTCGAGCCAGGGGGCACCGTGGCCCTGGACCTGACCACCCGCAAGACGTACCGCTACCTACGCGTCTCCGTCGTCGGGATGGCGCTGCTGCTGGCCACGTCACTGGCGATCGAGATGATCTGGGGCGAGAGCCCGCGCCTCGGCTCGATCAGCGCGTACTACTACACGGCTGTGAAGGCCGTGTTCATCGGCTCGCTGGTCGCCATCGGGCCCGCGATGATCGCGATCAAGGGCCGGCCCGGCTGGGAGGACGCGCTCCTCGACCTCGCCGGCATGGTGATCCCGCTGGTGGCCTTCGTCCCGACGCCGCTCAAGCGGGGCTGCGAGGAGGGCGTCGCCACCTGCCTGCCGCCCGCGCTGGTGCCGGGCGTCGAGAACAACGTCAGCGCGCTCCTGGTGGTCGGCGGGGTCGGGCTGGTGTTCGCGTGGTGGAGCGCGCGGCCGCGGGGGCGCGCGATGACGATCGCCCTGCTGGTGGCGACCGGCGTCTGGTTGGCGTTCGGGCTCTGGTTCGTCGTCTCGCGCAACACGTTCCTGACCGGCGCGCACTACGCGTCGGCGATCACGTTCTTCGTGCTCATCGCGGGCGTCGCGTGGATCAACGGCCGTCGCGCTCCGGAGCGCGGGAACGTCCGGGGCATGACGCCGCACGGGTACGCCGGCGCCTACAAGGTGATCAGCCTGCTCATGGTGCTGACCATCGTGGTCGCCGGCGCCCTGTACGCCGTCGCGGCGCTGTCCGGCTTCACGCTCTGGTTCGCGACGATCCTGGTGGTGGAGGCGGTCCTGCTCGTGCTCTTCGTCGTCTTCTGGATCCTGCAGACCGCGGAGAACTGGAACGAGGAGGCGGTCGAGACCGCCCCGCCCGTCCCCTGAGCTCAGTCCGCCACGACGACCCGGATCTCGTTGTTCCACGGGTCCTCGAACGCGAGCACCCGGCCGTCGTCGCGGACCGCGATCCCGCGGCTCGCCAGGCGGGCGCCGAGAGCGCCGCGCTCGTCGTGGCTCGGCAGCTCGATGGTGACCTCGCCCAGCCCGAGCGCCGGCCACCGGCCCTGCGCGCCGCGGCTCTGCCAGGTGTTCATGGCCAGGTGGTGGTGGTACCCGCCGGCCGAGACGAACAACGCCTGGGTGCCGTACTCGGCGGTCACCTCGAAGCCGACCGTGTCGACGTAGAACTGGTGGGCCGTGGTGATGTCGCCCACCTTGAGGTGCACGTGGCCCACGGCCGCGGCGCCGTCGAGCGCGTCCGGGTCCGCGAGGTTCTCGCGCAGGAAGCCGTTCGGGTCGAGGTACTCGGTGGCCATCGCGACGCGGCCGTTCTCCCAGCCCCACTGCTCGCGCGGCCGGTCCCAGTACAGCTCGACGCCGTTGCCCTCGGGGTCGTCGAAGTAGAGCGCCTTGGACACCAGGTGGTCGGAGCTGCCGGTGAACGAGGACGGGAAGTGCCGCGCGACCGAGAAGACGGACGAGGCCAGGTCGGCCTGCTGGTCGAACAGGATGGCGGTGTGGAAGAGGCCGGCCGCCGACGACGGCGCGTGCTTGAGCAGCGGCGTGTGCTCGAGCACGACGGAGGGCACACCCTGCCGCCCGAGGCTGACGCGGCCGCCCTCCTGGCTCAGCACGGCGAGGCCGACACCGCGCGAGTAGTAGTCGGTCATGCCGTCGAGGTCGCCCACCTTGAGGGTGACGGCGCCGACGTCGGTCCGGGCGTCGAGGATCTCGGTCATGCCGTCAGCCCGAACCCGCCGGTCCACGACGTCTTCTCGGCCGCGGCCAGCGTGATCTGGAGGAAGCCGAGCGCCTCGAGCTCGTGGGCGCGCTTGAGCGAGCCGGCGTCGACCGCCCGAAGGCCGCCCGCCTCGACGATGTCGGTGAGCGCCGCCTTGGCGTCGGCGTCGTCACCCGCGATCAGGACGGCCGTCTTCTCCCCGCCGACCTCGCCGCTGCGCAGGGTCGCACCGAACGTGGTGTTGAACGCCTTGAGCACCGAGGCCCCGGGGATCGCCTCGGCGACCACGGCGGCGGCCGAGCTGCCGGCGGGGACGACGAGCCCGTCGAACGTCTCGAGGTCGACCGGGTTCGACAGGTCCACGAGCACCTTGCCGTCCAGCTGACCCTCGTACCGGCCGAGGACTTCGTCGTACGCGCTGTAGGGCAGCGCGAGGACGACGATGTCGCCGGCGATCGCGTCGCCGACCGCGCCGTGCTTCGCGCCGGGGATGGCGACCTTGAGCGGCTCTCGGGTGAGCACCTGCGCGTCGTTGCCGCCCGCGATGACCCGCCACGCGATGGCCGACCCCATGTTCCCGGCCCCGATGATCGTCACAGTGCTCACAGCGTCCTCCTGAGTGATTGGTTGTCGCTTCAACAACTGTACCTCTAATACTTGTAGCGTCAAGTATTTGCTAGGATCGGGCTCATGAGCGACGCGCGATGGCTGGACCGTGAGCAGCTGCGCGCCTGGAAGAAGCTCATCGCGGTCGTCGAGCTGCTGCCCGGCACCCTCGAGACCCAGCTCCAGCGCGACTCCGGCCTGAGCCACTTCGAGTACTTCACGCTCGCCATGCTCTCCGAGGCACCCGACCGGACGCTGCGGATGACCGCGCTCGCCGCCCACACGAACGCCACCCTCGCGCGGCTGTCGCACGTCGTCTCCCGGCTCGAGAAGCGCGGTCTGGTCCGTCGCGAGGCCTGCGCCGCCGACCGCCGGGCCACGAACGCGATCCTCACGCCGGCGGGGTGGGAGGCCGTCGTGGGCGCCGCGCCCGGTCACGCCGCCAGGGTCCTGGAGACGGTGATCGACCCGCTGACGGCGGGCGACGTCGCCGACCTCGACCGGATCATGGGCCGCATCCTCGAGGTCCTCGACCCCGCGCACGTCATGGTGGAGCCCTCGACGACCGATGACTGAGGTGTGCTCCTCGCCCTCCTGCTGACCGGCTTCCTCGCCCTCGCGGCGCTGCTGGCCGTGCGCTGGGTGCTGCGCCGGGTCGACTCGCTCGGGCGGATCGCTCCGTTCCCGAAGGTCAGCGTCGGCCTGACGCTCGTCCTCGCCCTGTGCTGCGCGATCCCGCTCGCCGTGCAGGTCCGCGTCGAGGGCAGGCTCGAGCGGGCCGCGTCGCAGGTCGCGGGCATGCCCGTCCAGGTGCACTGCCAGGGTCTCGGGCAGGCGTTCCTCGACCTCGGCCCCGACCTCGGGTTCGTCTCGTGGGCGCCGGGCGGGGTGCCGGAGAAGTCGACGCTGATCAAGCTAGAGCCGTGCGTGCACCTGCGGGCGTGGCTGGACTCGACGAAGGCCCACCCGACGCGCGACCAGGTCATCGCCGTGCACGTGCTCACGCACGAGACCATGCACATGGTCGGCATCACCGAGGAGGCGCGCGCCGAGTGCGCCGCGGTGCAGCGCGACGCGGCGATGGCCCTCGCGCTCGGGGCGTCGCCGAGCGAGGCCGCGGAGCTCGCGCGCACCTACTGGACCGACGTCTACCCCCACATGCCGGAGGCGTACGTCGGCGGCTGCGGGCGCGACGGGTCGTTCGACGAGAGGCTTCCGGCGCCGCCCTGGTGACGCGACCGGCCCCGGGTGGAGCATGGTCGTCGTGGAGCGCACCACGACGGCCGACGACGTCCACGCCACCGTGCTCGAGCGCGACCGCGAGCTGGCGGTCCTGACCGAGGCCCTGGAGCAGGTCCGGCGCACGTCCGTCGGCGTGGTGGTCGTCGTGCGGGGCGAGGCAGGCGCGGGCAAGACGACGCTCGTCCGCGCGCTGGTCGCCCGCGCCGGCGTCCCCGTCCTGTCCGGCGCGTGCGACCCGCTGTTCTCCCCGCGCCCGCTGGGCCCGCTGCTCGACGTCGCCGAGTCCGCGGGCGGCGCGCTGCACGAGGTCGTCGCGGGGCGCCCGGCGCCGCACGACGTGGTCCGCGCGCTGGCCGGTGAGCTGCGCACGCACCCGGCGAGCGTCCTGGTCCTCGAGGACCTGCACTGGGCCGACGAGGCGACGCTGGACGTCGTCCGCCTGCTCGCCCGCAGGGTCGAGACCGTCCCCGCGCTCGTCGTGCTCACCTATCGCGACGACGAGCTGCACCGGGACCACGCCCTGCGCACGCTCGTGGGCGAGCTGGCGACCCACCGGTCGGTGCGCCGGCTCACGCTCGCACCGCTCTCGCGGGAGGCCGTCGGGAGGCTGGCGGAGCCGGCCGGCGTCGACGCCGACGACCTCTTCCGCGCCACCGCCGGCAACCCGTTCTTCGTGGTCGAGACGCTCGCCGCGGGCACCGACCGCATCCCCGACACCGTGCGCGAGGCGGTGCTGGCGCGGGCGTCGCGCCTCGGCCCGGCCGCGCGCGAGCTCCTCGACGCGGTGGCTCTCGTCCCGCCGCAGGCCGACGTCCCGCTGCTCGAGGCGATGACCGACGGACCGGTCGACGCGCTCGACGAGGCCCTCGCGTCCGGCATGCTCGTCGCCCACCCCACGGGCGCCGGATTCCGGCACGAGCTCGCCCGGCTCGCGGTCGACGAGGCCATCGCGCCCCACCGCCGGGTGCAGCTGCACCGGCGGGCTCTCGCGACGCTGGAGGCCCGGCCGCCCGACCTCGCCGCCCTCGCGCACCACGCCGAGGCCGCGGGCGACGACGAGGCGGTGCTCCGCTGGGCCGTCGCCGCGGCGGAGCAGGCGGCGGGGCTCGGCGCGCACCGCGAGGCCGCGGCCCAGTACGCGCGGGCCCTGCGGCACGGCGCGGCCCTGTCGGCCGCGCAGCGGACCCGGATCCTCGTGCGACAGGCCGAGTCCTGCTACGTCACCGACGACTACGACGACGGGATCGCGGCACTGCAGGACGCGCTCGTCACCAGCGACGGGCCGGTGGAGCGCGGCGACGTGCTGCGGCGGCTGTCGGAGTTCCTGTGGTGCCCCGGGCGGACCGCGGAGTCGCAGGAGGCCGCCGCGGAGGCCGTCCGGCTGCTCGAGACCGCACCGCCCGGGCACGAGCTCGCGATGGCGTACGCCAACCTGGCCTCCGTCTGGCTGGGTGATGCCCGTCCGGACACCGCGGACCGGGCGCGTCAGGCCCTGGAGCTCGCGCGGTCGCTGGACGACACCCCGGTCGCGGTTCACGCGGACGGCACGCTCAGCCGCGTCGCGCTGGCCGACGACGGCGGTGCGACGCTGACGGCGAGCCTCGACGCGGCGCGCCGGACCGACGTCCCCGTGCTCATCGGCCGGACCTACGTGCTGCTGGGCGGCGGAGCCGTCGAGACGCGCCAGCACGCGCTCGCCCACGGGGCGCTCGAGGAGGGCACCGCCTACTGCAGCGACCACGGGGTCGAGCTGGACCGGCTCTACCTGCTCGCCTACGCCGCGCGGCTGGCGCTCGACGAGGGCCGCTGGGCGGCGGCCGCGACGACCGCACAGGAGGTCCTCGCGATCCGACGGACGTCGACCACGCCCCGGATCATCGCGCTGGTCGTCCTCGCCCTGGTCCGCGCCCGGCGCGGCGACCCGGGCCACCAGGAGCTGCTCGACGAGGCGTGGGCGCTGGCGGAGCCGACCGGCGAGCTCGGCAGGCTCGGCCAGGTCGCGCTGGCGCGCGCGGAGTCGGCCTGGCTCGGCGGCCGCCCCACCGACGTGGTCGAGGCCGTCGACGCCGCCCTTCCGCTCGCGCTCGACCGCGGGGCCGGGTCGGTCGTGGACGAGCTGCGGACGTGGCGCCGCCGCGCCGAGCCCGCACCGCGGGAGTCCGACGCCGACCTCTGGGCGCGACGCGGCTGCCCGTACGAGACGGCCCTCGCGCTGGCCGACACCGACGAGGAGGACGCGCTGCGGCGGGCCGTCGTCGCCCTGCAGGACCTCGGCGCCCGGCCGGCGGCGTCGATCGTGGCGCAGCAGCTGCGCACCCTCGGCGCCCTCGGCGTGCCGCGGGGTCCGCGCGCGACGACGCGGACCAACGCGGCGCACCTCACGGCGCGCGAGGTCGAGGTGGTGACCCTGGTCGCGGCGGGCCTGCAGAACGCCGAGATCGCCCAGCGGCTGTTCGTCTCCCGCCGGACCGTCGACCACCACGTCGCGGCGATCCTGCGCAAGCTCGACGCCGGCACGCGCGCGCAGGCGGCCGCCGAGGCGCGCCGGCTCGGCCTGGTGACCTAGGCACCGCACGACCGCAACATGGGTCGCCACGCCGATGTGGGCGGTTGGGCGCGCTTCCTAGCGTCGGGGCATGCCGAGATACCTGGTCGAGCGGACCTACCCCGCCGGCCTGCACATCCCCACCGACGCCGAGGGCGCCACGAGGTGCCTGGCGATCGTCGACACGAACACCGACGAGGCCGTCACCTGGGTCCAGTCGTACGTCAGCGACGACCGGTCCACGTCCTTCTGCGTCTACGACGCCCCGGATCCCGAGGCCATCCGCGCGGCCGCGCTGCGCAACCACCTGCCCGTCGACCGGATCACGCAGGTCCGCGTGCTCGACCCCTACTTCTACGTCTGAGGAGCCCGTCATGCTCACCACCCTGATGTCCACCCTGGCGACCGTCGGCATGTGCTTCTGCGGCGTCGGGGGCCCCGCGCCCGACCACCACCCGACCGACCTCGCGCGCGCCCGGCACGCGATCGCGCCCTACCAGAGCCTCGATCGGGCGAAGAACGCCGGCTACGGACTGCTCAGCGACGCCGCGGGCGTCGAGTGCATCGACAACCCCGGCGTGGGCGGCATGGGCGTGCACTTCGTCGACGGCGAGCTCGTCGGCGACGGCGCCGTGCGCGCGACGACGCCCGAGGCGCTCGTCTACGAGCCGGTCCGCCACGGGCGGCTGCGCCTGGTGGCTGCCGAGTACGTGGTCCTGCAGTCCGACTGGGACGCCGCGCACACGGCTCCCCCGCGGCTCTTCGGGCAGACGTTCGAGCTGACGCCGGCGGGCAACCGGTACGGGCTGCCGGCGTTCTACGAGCTGCACGCCTGGCTGTTCGAGCCGAACTCCCTCGGCCTGTTCGACGACTGGAACCCGCGGGTCAGCTGCGCCCGGTCGACCGAGTCCTACTGACGGCGCGTCCGGTGCGGGCCCGGGTGCAGACATCCGGGCGCGCACCTGGTGTGCTGGGGGCAGATGCCGCACGGCAAGGAGGCCGACATGTGTCGCTGGCTCGCGTACACCGGATCGCCCGTCCTCATCGAGGACCTGCTCTACAAGCCGACCAACTCGTTGATCGTGCAGAGCCTGCACAGCAGGCTGGGGGCCGAGGCGACCAACGGGGACGGGTTCGGCCTCGGCTGGTACGACGAGCACTCCCCCACGCCCGGGGTGTTCCGCAGCATCGAGCCGGCGTGGAGCGACCGCAACCTGCAGGAGCTGTCCGCCCACGTCCGCTCCGGCCTGGTCCTGGCGCACATCCGCGCGACGAGCGGGTCCGCGGTGCAGCAGACGAACTGCCACCCGTTCCGCCACGGCCGGTGGCTGTGGATGCACAACGGGCTGCTCGCCGGGTTCTCCGGCTACAAGCGCGACATGGCGCTGGCGGTCGACCCCGCGCTGTTCCCCCTCATCGAGGGGTCGACCGACTCCGAGCTGCTGTTCTACCTGGCCCTCACGTTCGGCCTGGAGGAGGACCCGCCGAGCGCCGTCGCCCGGGCCGTGGGCTTCGTCGAGGAGGTCGCCGGCCGGCACGACGTCGCGTTCCCGGTCCAGATGACGGTCGCGACCACCGACGGGACACGGCTCTGGGCGTTCCGCTACTCGACCGAGGGCCAGTCCCGCTCGCTGTTCCGCAACGCCGACGTCGCCGTGCTGCGCGAGCAGTACCCCGAGAACCCGCTCCTGCACGGCCTCGCCGACACCACGCGGATCGTCGTGTCCGAGCCGCTCGGCGATCTCAAGGGCGCCTGGCACGAGGTGCCCGAGAGCACCTGCCTGGTGGTGGAGGACGGGACCGAGACGCTCGTGCCGTTCGCCCCCGCGGCGTGACTCAGGCGTCCGGGTCCGGGAGGCACAGGCAGAAGGGGTGTCCCGACGGGTCGGCGTACACGCGGAACGGGTCGTCGGCGTGACCCTCCTCGGCGGGCGTGCCCGTGAGCGGCCGCGCGCCGAGCCGGACGGCATCCTCGTGCGCGACGTCGAGGTCCTCGACGTCGAGGTCGACGTGCACGCGCGCGCCGACCCGCCACGGCGCCACCACCGCGTCGGAGCGCTGGAAGGCCAGCCGCACGGGCCGGTCGGGGTCGATCAGCAGGAGGAAGTCGTCGCCGTCGGGGTCGACGCCCTCGTGGCCCGGCGCGTAGTCCCAGCCGAGCAGCCGGCGGTAGAACTCGGCGAGCTCGCGGGGCTCGGCGCAGTCCAGCGTCGGTTGGCGCACGTGGCGGGTCGTCATGGTCCGACGGTAGGACTCACGTCGCTCCTCGTCACATGCTCGTCACGTGGATACGGTTCACTCGGCAGACCATGGACCTGACCTCGTTGGACCGCGTACGCGCGGCACACGACCGGACCGAGCTCGCGCTCGGCCCTGGTAGCGCGCCGTTGGCCGGGGGCACGTGGCTGTTCTCCGAGCCGCAGCCGGACCTCACCGAGCTGGTCGACCTCACCACGCTGGGCTGGCCGGACATCGAGGTCGGGACCGACGCGCTGACCCTGGCGGCGACGTGCACGGTCAGGGCGCTGGTCGACCTCCCGCCCGTGCCCGGCTGGGCCTCGCAGCACCTGGTCGAGCGGTGCGCACGGTCGCTCGTGGCCTCGGAGAAGATCTGGGACTGGGCGACCGTCGGCGGCAACATCTGCCTGGCGCTGCCCGCGGGTGCCCTCACGTCCCTCGCGGTCGCCCTCGACGCGACGGCCGTGGTGTGGACGCCCGACGGCGGCGACCGGCGCGTGGCCGTGTCCGACCTGGTCGCCGGCGTGCGGACGACGGCGCTCGGGCCCGGCGAGGTGCTGCGCTCGCTCGAGATCGACGCGGCGGTCCTCGCGGAGCCCGCCGCCTTCCGCCGCATCGCCCTCACGCGGCACGGGCGCTCCGGCGCGATCGTCGTCGGCCGCCGGTCCGCCGACGGGCTCGTCGTCACGCTCACCGCGGGCGTCACGCACCCGCACCGGCTCGCCTTCGCGGGCGTGCCGGGGGCCGACGAGCTGCACGCCGCGATCGAGCAGGTCGACGACTGGTACGACGACCCGCACGGCCCGCCGGACTGGCGGCGTGCCATGACGCTCCGGCTGGCCGAGCAGGTGCGGGAGGAGCTCGCATGAGGTTCGAGGTCAACGGTGCGCCCGTCGAGGCCGATCCGGCGCCTGGCCAGGTGCTGCGGTCCCTCCTCCGGGAGCAGGGGCACGTCGAGGTCAAGAAGGGCTGCGACTCGGGCGACTGCGGCGCCTGCACGGTCCTGCTCGACGGCCGACCCACGCACTCGTGCCTGGTTCCTGCGTACCGCGCCGCCGGTCGGGCCGTCACCACCGTGTCCGGGCTCGGCTCGGAGGAGGAGCCGCACCCCGTCCAGCAGGCGTTCGTCGACGCCGCTGCGTTCCAGTGCGGGTTCTGCACGGCGGGTCTGGTCACCACCGTGGCAGGCCTCGCCCTGGACGACGGCGACGACGACGAGACGGCCCGGCTGCTCAAGGGCAACCTCTGCCGCTGCACGGGCTACCGGTCGATCCGCGACGCCGTGGCGCGCCGGCGCAACACCGTCGACGCGGTCGCCGGCCAGGACGCGGGCCGGTCGGTGCGGTCCCCCGCGGCGCGCCGGATCGTCACCGGCCGCGAGCCGTTCACGCTCGACGTGCCGGCCACCGACCTCGCGCACCTCGCCGTGCTGGGCAGCCCGCACGCGCACGCCCGGATCGTCTCGATCGACGCGTCCGACGCCCTCGCCGCGCCGGGCGTCCTCGCGGTCCTCACGCACGAGGACGCCCCCGCGACCCTCTTCTCGACCGCCCGCCACGAGTCGCGCCTGGACGACCCCGACGACACCCGGGTGCTCGACCCCATGCTGCGGTTCCGCGGCCAGCGGGTCGCGGTCGTGGTCGCCGAGTCGCTGCGCGAGGCCGAGCGGGCGCGGTCGCTGCTCCGCGTCGAGTACGAGGTGCTGCCGGCCGTCGTCGACCCCGCGGAGGCCCGACGACCCGGTGCCCCGCTGGTCCACGGCGACAAGGGGCCCGAGGCGCGCATCTCGGAGCCCGGCCGCAACGTCGTCGCGCAGCTGCACGCGGAGATGGGCGACGTGGGCGCCGGGCTGTCGTCGTCGGCCCACCGCGTCAGCGGCACGTACCGCACGGGCCGGGTGGCGCACGCGGCCCTCGAGACGCACGCGACCCGCGGCTGGCTCGACGAGGCCGGTCGCCTCGTGCTCCGCACGAGCACGCAGGTGCCGTACCTGGTCCGCGACGAGATCGCGCACATCTTCGGGCGCGACCCCGCGACGGTGCGGGTGCTCACGGGCCGCGTCGGTGGCGGGTTCGGCGGCAAGCAGGAGCTGCTCACGGAGGACGTCGTCGCGCTCGCCGTCCTGCGCACGGGCCGCGCAGTCCAGTACGAGATGACCCGGGCCGACGAGTTCACGATCGTGCCCAGCCGGCACCCGGTCCGGGTCGAGGTCGAGCTGGGCGCAGACGCCGATGGCGTGCTCACGGCCATGCGGATCGACGTGCTCAACAACACCGGCGCGTACGGCAACCACGGTCCCGGCGTGATATTCCACGGCGTCAGCGAGTCGATGGCGGTGTACCGCTGCCCGAACAAGCGCGTCGACGCCGAGTCGGTCTACACGCACACGCTGCCGTCGGGCGCGTTCCGCGGGTACGGGCTGGGGCAGATCATCTTCGCGATCGAGTCGGCCATGGACGACCTCGCACGGTCCGTCGGCATCGACGCGTTCGACCTGCGGCGGCGCAACGTCGTCGTCCCCGGCGACCGCCTGCTGGTCACCGACCCGGACGAGGTGAGTGACCTCGGCATGCACTCCTACGGCATGGACCAGTGCCTCGACCTCGCGCAGGCCGCGTTGGCGGACCGGTCGCTCGACGCCGTCCCGGTCCCTCCGGGGGCGGCCGTGGGCGAGGGGATGGCCGTCGCGATGATCGCGACGATCGCCCCCCGTGGGCACTACGCCGAGGCCTCGGTGCGCCTGCTGGACGACGGCCGGTACGAGGCGAGCGTCGGCACCACCGAGTTCGGCAACGGGACCACCACGGTGCACGGCCAGCTGGTCGCGCAGGCGCTCGGCACCACGGTCGACCGAGTCGTGATCCGGCAGTCCGACACCGACGTGACGGGCTACGACACGGGGGCGTTCGGGTCGGCCGGCGTCGTCGTCGCCGGCCTCGCGCTGCACCGGGCCGCGCTCCAGCTGCGCGGCAAGATCCTCGCCGCGGCGGCGGCGCTGCAGGAGCACCCGAGCGACGAGCCGCGGACCTGGGACGGCGTCTCGCTCTCGCCCGACGCCGCGGGCCGCGTGCCGCTGACCGCGATCGCCGCCGCCGCACCCGGGCTCACGGGACAGGGGACGCACGACGGCTCCCCGCGCTCGGTGGCCTTCAACGTGCACGCCTTCCGCGTGGCCGTCGACCCCGCGACCGGCGAGGTCACCGTCCTGCGGTCGATCCAGGCCGTCGACGCCGGCACCGTCCTGCACCCCGAGCAGCTGCGCGGGCAGGTCGAGGGCGGCACCGGCCAGGCCGTCGGCAGCGCCCTGTACGAGGAGCTGCGGCTCGACGACGAGGGCCGCGTGACCACCGCCTCGTTCCGCAGCTACCACGTGCCGCAGATGATCGACCTGCCCCGCACCGAGGTGCTCTTCGCGCAGACCACCGACGACCTCGGGCCGCTGGGGGCCAAGTCCATGAGCGAGGCGCCGTACAACCCGGTCGCCCCCGCGCTGGCCAACGCGATCCACGACGCCCTGGGCGTCCGCCCCCACGAGCTCCCGATGTCCGCCGACCGCCTCTGGCGCCTGACCCACCCCTGAGCGCTCCGCCCCCCACCAGCGGAACCCACCACCAGCGGGACGTCCGAGCTTGTGCGGGCTATAGCCCTCATGTGCTCGGACGTTGCGGGTGCGTCAGGGGGTGGTGGCGGGGCGGTGGATCGGGCCCGCGATGTCTCGCAGCGGGAGGCCGGTGGCGGCCGTGCGGGACGCGAGCACCTCCGCGAGGACGGACACGGCGGTCTCGGCCGGGGTCGACGCGCCGACGTCGAGGCCGATGGGCGCGTGCAGGCGCGCGAGCTCGTCGCCGGTGGCCCCGCGCTCGATCAGCGACGCGGTCCGGCGGTCCTGCGTGCGGCGCGAGCCCATGGCGCCGACGTACCCGGCGCCGGACCGCAGGGCGGCGAGCACGAGTTCGGCGTCGAACCGGTCGTCGTGGGCCATGACGCACACGACGTCGCGCGCACCGAGCACCTGCAGGCCGAGGTGGCGGACGGGCCAGTCGACGACGACCTCGTCCGCCCCCGGGTGCCGACGAGGGGTCGCCAGCACCGCGCGGGCGTCGCACACGGTGACCCGGTATCCGACGGCGCGCGCCGCGGCGGCGAGCGCGGAGGAGAACTCGAGCGCCCCGTAGACCAGCATCCGCGCCGGCGCCGACGCCACCTCGACGAACACCTCGACGCCTCCGTCGGGACCCGTGACCCGCAGGAGGCCCGAGCGGTCCGGGAGCGGCGGCAGCCGGTCGGGCAGCGGCCCGTCGAGCGGCGTCACCACGACGGCGTCGGCGCCCCGCGCGGCGGCGGAGAGTGGGGGCACGTCGGCCGGGCCGAGCTCGCGAKCGTGCACGCGCAGCACGCCGCCGCAGGTCAGGCCGACGGCGAAGGCGTCCTCGTCCGTGACGCCGTACTCCTGCACGCCCGGGGCGGCGCCGCGCAGCACCGACGAGCACAGCTCGTAGAGGGCGCCCTCGACGCACCCGCCGGCGACGCTCCCGATCGCCGCGCCGGTGTCGTCGACGGCCATCGAGGTGCCGACGACGGTGGGCCCGCTGCCGGTCATCGACACGACCGTGGCGACGGCCACCCGGTGTCCCCCCGTGAGCCGGGCCAGCACGCGGTCCGCGATCTCGAGCACTCGACCACCTCCGGACGCGTCGCGACGGGCTCAGACAGACATGGTGACATCCGAGGTCAACGGCGCCGAAAGAGCCGGGCGAAAGGAAATGTGCGCGTCACACGGTCGGGGCACACTGCGGAGATGACGGCCCGACTGCACGCCCACCAGTACGGCAAGGCCGAGACGCGCGTCGTCCGGATCGTGCGCGACACCCCGCGGCACCAGATTCGCGACCTCAACGTCTCGACCGCGCTGCGCGGCGACTTCGCGGCCGCGTACCTCGACGGCGACCAGTCGGCCGTGCTGCCCACGGACACGCAGAAGAACACGGCGTTCGCCTTCGCCAAGAAGCACGGGATCGACTCGCCCGAGCAGTTCGCGACGCTGCTGGCGCGGCACTTCGTCGACGACGTCACCCCCGTCTCGGCCGCGCGCGTGGACGTGCAGGAGTACGCCTGGGTGCGGGTCGAGGCGGACAGCGCGCCCCACGACCACACGTGGGTCCGCAGCGGCCAGGAGGTGCGGACGGCGTCCGTGACCGCCGACGAGTCCGGCACCACGGTCATCGCGGGCCTGCGGGACCTCACGGTGCTGAAGTCGACGGGCTCGGAGTTCCACGGCTTCCTCAAGGACGAGTACACGACCCTCGCGGAGACCACCGACCGGGTCCTCGCGACGTCGCTCGAGGCCCAGTGGCGGTACACCGCGGGCGCCGACGTCGACTACGACGCGACCTACGCCTCGGTGCGCACCGTGCTGCTCTCCGCCTTCGCGACGGTGCACTCGCTCGCCCTCCAGCAGACGCTCTGGCAGATGGGGGTCGCCGTGCTCGACGCGGTCCCCGAGGTGGTCGAGGTCCGGTTCGCTGCGCCCAACAAGCACCACGTCCTCGCCGACCTGGGCCCGTTCGGCCTGGAGAACCCGGGCGAGGTCTTCTTCGCGGCGGACCGCCCGTACGGCCTGATCGAGGCGGCGATCCTGCGCGACGGCGCCGAACCCGCCGAGCACGCCTGGACCCGCTCCGTGGGGGCCCCGTGAGTCCGTCGACCACCCGCACCGGAGGTACCCGATGACGCCCGACGACGAGAGCTGGCTGTCGCAGGCGGTCGCCCTGGCGACCGCGAACGTGGCCGACGGCGGCGGGCCGTTCGGCGCCGTGGTCGTCCGGGCGGGCGTCGTGATCGGCGTCGGCCAGAACCGGGTCACCCGCGACAACGACCCCACCGCGCACGCCGAGGTCCAGGCGATCCGCGCGGCGTGCCGGACGATCGAGAACTTCTCCCTCGCGGGCGCGACGGTCTACAGCTCCTGCGAGCCCTGCCCGCTGTGCCTGGCGGCCTGCCTGTGGTCGCGGGTCGACCGCGTCGTGTACGCCGCCGACCGCCACGACGCCGCGCGCGCGGGCTTCGACGACAGCGCCTTCTACGACCTCTTCGAGACCGAGCGCGACAGCTGGCCGATGCCCGTCACCGGCCACCGCGTCGCCGCCGCGTCGGCGCCGATGGACGCCTGGCTGGCCCGCGCGACGAGGATCGAGTACTGACGGCTAGCTCCCCCGGTACGTCGAGTACGCGAACGGGCTGAGCAGCAGCGGCACGTGGTAGTGACTGTCGTCGGCGACGTCGAACACGACGACCACCTCGGGGTGGAACGCGGCCTGCGCGGTCGCGGCGAAGTACGCCTCGGTGTCGAACGTGAACCGGTACCGGCCGGGCGGCACCGCGTCCGGCCCGAGCGAGCGGGCCCGGCCGTCGGCGTCGGTGACGCCGGAGGCCAGCGGGCGCCACGACCCGTCGACCAGCGCGGCGAGCGTCACGGGCACCCCGACCGCGGGCCGGCCGAGGGCCGTGTCGAGGACGTGCGTGGTCAGCTGGCTCATGGGGACTCCTCGAACAGGGTGCGGAGGCGAAGGAGCGCGATCTGGCGGAGCTGGTCGGCCACCTCGGCGGACTCGGCGGCGTCGTCGAGAGCGAGCCGGCGGCGCAGCTCGGCGAGGATCTCCGGCCGGCTCCGGCCGGCGGCGCGGATGAGGAAGATGCGCCCGAACCGGTCCTCGTAGGCGCGGTTGCCGGCGGCCATCGCGGCCACGAGCTCCGGGTCGTCCGTCGCCGACGCCGCCTGCTCCGACCGGCTCAGCCCGGCGGCCTTCTCCCCGATCCGCGGGTGTGCGGACAGCGCCTCGTCGACCTCCGCGGACGTCAGCGTGCGCGCGGCGAGGTCCCCGACCCCGACGAGGGAGTCGACCGACGGGTAGGGGCAGCCGGCGGCCACCTCGTCGACCCAGCGCGCCACGTGCAGCGCGGTGGCCAGGCGGGACCGGGTCTCGGCGTCGTCCACGATCATCGCGCCACCTTCGTCGTCGGGA
The DNA here is from genome assembly GCF_056401915.1 of Cellulomonas sp. P4_D11. Taxonomy (NCBI): domain Bacteria; kingdom Bacillati; phylum Actinomycetota; class Actinomycetes; order Micrococcales; family Cellulomonadaceae; genus Cellulomonas; species Cellulomonas sp. P4_D11. The sequence continues at coordinate 19,927 of NZ_JBFUIK010000001.1, forward strand.
AGCCGGACAGCTGCGGACCAGCGAGCCGCGCGCGACCGCACACGCCCGCGGTGGCACCGTACAGGCGTGACCTCACCCAACGCCCTCGACCTGACCGGCATCGTGCTCGCGGCCGGCGCGGGTCGGCGCCGCGGGGAGCCCAAGGCGCTGGCGGTCGGCCCGGCCGGCCCGTGGCTCGCCGAGGCCGTGGACCTGTTCCTGGCGGCCGGGTGCGCACGCGTCGTCGTGGTCCTGGGCGCGGGTGCCGACGAGGCCCGCACCCTCCTGCCGGGCGACCCCCGGGTCGTCGCGGTCCTCGCGGAGCGCTGGGCGGACGGCATCGGCGAGTCGCTGCGCACCGGGCTCGCGCACGCCACCGGTGAGGCGGTCCTGATCACGCTCGTCGACCTGCCCGGAACGCCCCTGAGCGTCGTCGAGCGCGTGCTGGCCGCGGACGGCGACCTGCGCCAGGCGGTCTACGACGGCCGCCCGGGCCACCCGGTCCTGGTCGCCCGGAGCCACTGGGAGTCGCTGGCGGAGGCGCTGAGCGGCGACCGGGGTGCCCGCCCGTACCTCATCGGGCACGGCGTCACCGAGGTGGAGTGCGGCGACCTGCACCACGGGCGTGACCACGACACCTGAACGCGCTGCAAAACTGCTCACCGGGGCGTGTCGAGAAGCCGGCGCCCTCCGCGTCATGGGGACGAACGCACACGACGACGAAGGAGACCGACCATGAAGTACGTCATCCTCATCCACTCGAACCCCAAGCCGTGGGGCCACCCGACCTCGCAGCTGACGGACGAGGGGCGCGCGCTCCCGCCCGGGCAGCTCGAGGCGATGGACAAGGAGTTCGACACCCTGCTGACCGAGCTGTCGACGTCGGGCGAGCTCGTCATGGGCGAGGCGCTGGCCGACCCCCGGGAGTCGACCGTCTACCAGTGGCGCAGCGGCGGGTCGCTGGCGAGCGAGGGGCCGTTCGCCGAGACGCAGGAGCAGCTGGCCGGGTTCTTCCTCATCAACGTGGCCACGCGGGAGCGCGCCGAGCAGGTCGCGGCGCAGTTCGCCGGCCCGGGCAGCCACGTCGAGCTCCGTCCGGCATTCGTGTGGGAGTGACGGGGGGCAGCTAGCCTCGGCGGGGTGAGGGCACCCACCGCGCCCGACGCCGCCGTGGGTGCACCCCCGACCTACGTCGACGTCCGGCACCGTCGCAGCGTCGAGGACGCGCGCGCGGCGTTCGCGTGGCTCGTGGTGCTCGTCGTCGGCCTGCTGCTGGCGACGATCGCGGCGGAGACCATGCACGGCATCGCCCAGGACCTCCATCGCGGCATCGGTCGGATCCCGCGCACGGTGTTCGAGGTGTTCCTCGTCCTCGTGCAGGTCACCTACATCCTGCTGCTCACGCTGACGCCGCTGGTGCTCCTGGCGACCCGGCGGTTCACCCTGCTGGGCCGCGGCGCACTCGCGCTCGCGCTCGGGCCGATCGTCTTCCGCCTGGTCGAGCTGCTCCCGCAGGTGCCGACCACGACGCTGGAGATCTCGGACGCGCTCGACCTCACGGCCGTCTCGTGGCCGCCGACGGGCGTGCTCGCGGGATGCACCGCGCTCGCCGTGGTGACCAGCCCCGCCCTGCGCCGGCCGTGGCGCCGGGCCGTCTGGGTGCTGCTCTGGGTGCTCGTCGTGCTGCGGGTCGTCACCTCGTCGTCGGCCCCGCTCGACGTCGTCCTGGCCATCGGGGTGGGCGGCGTCGTCGGGGCCGGGCTGATGCTCGCGCTGGGCCGGACCGTCGGCGAGCTGACGCCGGCGGGGGTGCGCCGCACCCTCGCCGAGGCCGGGCTCGACCTGGACGAGGACCCCGAGCCCGTCGACGTCGGCACCTGGACCTTCCGCGGGCACGCCGACTCGGGTCCGGTGGCGGTCCGGGTGATCGGCGAGCACGACTGGAGCTCGGCCCGCCTGGACCAGGCGTGGCGGCGGCTGCGGTGGCGCGACGTGAGCGACGACGACGTCGACCCGCAGCCCGCGCAGGCCGTCACCACCGAGGCCATGGCGGCCCTGCTCGCGGCGTCGCGCGACGTGCACGTCCCCGCGGTCCGGGCCGTCGCGCGCGCCCCCCGCGGCGAGTCGGTCCTGGCCGTCGACGCGGTCCCCGGCCGGGTGCTCTCGGGTCTCGCGACCGAGGAGATCACCGACGACCTCCTCGGGCGGGCGTGGGAGCAGGTGCGCCTGCTGCGGTCGGCCCGCATCGCGCACCGTGAGCTCGACCTGACGCGCCTGACCCTCGACCCCCACGGTGACATCTGGTTCACGGACCTCGACCGCGGCCAGCCCGCCGCCTCCGACGCGGTGCTCGCCTGGGACGTCGCCGCGCTGCTGGCCGCGACGTCGCCGGTGGTGGGTCCGGAGCGCGCGGTCGCCGCCGCCGACGCCGCCCTCGGGCACGACGCCCTCACCGTCGCGCTGCCCCGCCTCGTCCCGGCGAGCCTGTCCACGCGGACGCGCACGGCGGTGAAGTCGGCGGGCGGGATCACCCCGCTGGTGGACGAGGTCCGCCGCGTGACCGGCGCGGGCGAGCCCGACTTCGAGCAGGTCGCCCGGTTCAAGCCGCGGACGCTCGTCATCGCGGCGTTCCTGGCCGTCGCCGTGTACTTCCTCGCGCCCCAGTTCGCCGACATCCCGCGGTCCATCGAGGCGATCGGCGGCGCCGACCCGCGCTGGGTCATCGCGGTGGTCATCGCGTCGGCGGCCACCTACGTCGGGGCGGCGCTCGGCCTCGCCGGCGGCACCCCCGGGCGCGTCCCGGTCGGTGAGGCGACCAGCGTGGCCCTCGCGTCCTCGTTCGTCGCCACCTTCTCCCCGCCCGGCCTCGGCCAGGTCGGCCTGAACATCCGCTACCTGCAGAAGCGTGGCTTCGCGTCACCCGTCGCCGTCTCGGCCAGCGCCGCCAAGGAGACCGCCGTCTTCGTCGTGCACCTGCTGATCCTGGCGACCTTCGCGGTCCTTGCAGGGTCGACGGGCGCCCTGTCCTCCGAGCTGGACAAGCTGCCGCCGGTCGGGATCGTCGTCGCGATCGTCGCGGGGGTGCTGGTCCTCGCGGGCGTGGCGCTCGCCATCCCGCGGGTGCGGGTCCTGCTGCGCGACCGGCTGGTGCCGGCCGTGCGGTCGTCGGTCGATGCCATGCGGATCGTCGTGTCGAGCCCGGCCAAGCTGGTCACGCTCCTCGCCGGTGTGGCTCTGCTGCCGCTGGGGTACGCCACCGCCCTCTACTTCTCGGTCCGCGCCGTCGGCGTGAGCGACGCGAGCTTCGTGGCCGTCGCGCTGGTCTCGCTCACCGCCGGCGCGGTCGCCACGGCCGCACCGACCCCCGGCGGCGTCGGCGTCGTGGAGGCCGTGCTGCTGGCGTCGCTGACCGGCATCGGCGTGCCGTCCGGCCCGGCCCTGGCGGCCGTGCTCCTCTACCGGCTGTCGACGTTCTGGCTGCCGATCGTGCCCGGGCTCATCTCGTTCCGGGTGCTGTCCCGACGAGGGATCATCTAGGTCCGTCAGCCCCCGGCCGCCGCGGCCGCCGCGCGCGCCGCGTCGAACGGCGCTCGGTCGAACAGGAACCGGCTGCGCGTGATCTGGCCGTCGACCACCCACACGCACTCCGCGCCGGGTGCGTCCGGCACGGGCCGCGTCACGGTGTCGTACATGACCAGCGCCTTCTCGTCGTCGCCGAACGCCGCGATCATCGTCGCGCTGACGAGCGAGCCGACGAACGGCGCCATGAACGCGCGGTAGGCGTCGGCCCCCTCCAGGCGGCCCGGCGGCGCGTCGCAGACGATGTCCGGGTCGATGTACGCCATCGCGGCGTCGAGGTCGTGGTGCGTCCAGGCGTCGAAGTACGCGAGAGCGACGTCCAACGGTGCTGCAGCCATGCGAGCCCACCTCCTGGGTCGGTTGTCACGCACGACGCTAGGACCGGCCACCCACACCCGACCGACCCGCTACCCCGGCTCCCGGCCGGGCTGCTGCGGCACGACGCCGATGGCCGCGGTGCCCGGTCGCGCCCTCGCCAGCACCGAGACGGGCGGCCCCACGGGGCGGCGGACGACGCGCTCGCTCGTCGACCAGGACGCGCGCGTCCCGCGCGCGGTGCGCAGCGAGCGCTTCCGCGCACACCTCGTTCTCATCGACGTCCCCTGAGGTGGTGCACTCATCCACGGTAGGGACGGATCGGCGGCGACGGACGGACGAAGGTCCCGGGTCAGTCCCCGACGGACCGCGAGCGCGTCGCGAACTCCTCCGACACGGGCGGCAGCAGGCAGAACAGGAGGCCGGCGGGGTCGGCGAGGATCGCGTAGTCGTCGAAGCGGGTCTGCACGGACGCGCCGAGGCCCGTGAGACGCGCGATCTCCGCCTCGAGGTCGTCGGTCTCGATGTCCAGGTGGTAGCGGGGCGTCGGATCGTCGCCGATGTCCTGGGTGGCGACGTGCGGCAACGACGCGGCGCCCCGGAGGCCGACGAACGGCTCGTCCGGGACGGGGTGCGGCGTGGCGTCGAGCGCGCCGGACCAGAAGGCGGTGACCGCGTCGAACCGGGCGGCCGGGGCGTCGATGATGACCTCGCGGAGCATGATCCGGTGCATCCGTGGAGCGTAGTGTCAGACCCGTGTTCGAACATGTGTTCGTGCCCGCCGCCACCATCCTCCACGCCGACCTCGACGCCTTCTACGCCTCGGTCGAGCAGCGTGACGACCCCCGCCTGCGCGACCGCCCCGTCGCGGTGGGCGGTGGGGGCGTGATCCTCGCCTGCTCGTACGAGGCCAAGCGGTACGGCGTGAAGACCGCCATGGGCGGCAGGCAGGCTCGCGCGCTGTGTCCTGAGCTGGTCTTCGTCCGGCCCCGGTTCGACGCCTACGTCGAGGCGAGCAAGTCCGTGTTCGAGGTCTTCCACCAGACGACTCCCCTGGTCCAGGGTGTCTCGATCGACGAGGCGTTCCTCGACGTCGCCGGCCTGCACCGCATCGACGTGCCCCCCGTCGAGATCGGCGCCCGCCTGCGGACCCGCGTGCGCGGCGAGGTCGGCCTGCCCATCACCGTGGGGGTCGCGCGGACGCCGTTCCTGGCCAAGGTGGCGTCGCGGGTGGCCAAGCCGGACGGGTTGCTGCTCGTCCCGCCCGGCGGCGAGGACGCGTTCCTGTACCCGCTGCCGCTCGAGCAGCTGTGGGGCGTCGGCGAGGTGACCGCGCGCAAGCTGCACTCGTTCGGGCTGGTGACGGCGGGGGACGTCGCGGCGCTGCCGTCGTCGGTGCTCGTCGGTGCGCTCGGGCCTGCAGCGGGGCGGCACCTGTTCGCGGTGGTGCACGGGCAGACGCCGGCGCGCGTCGTGGTCGGGGGCTCCCGCGGCTCGATCGGCGCCCAGCGCGCCCTCGGGCACGGCCCGCACGAGGTGCCGTTCGTGCGCGCCGCGCTGCTCGGGCTCGTCGACCGGGTGTGCCGACGGATGCGCAAGGCCCACCGGACCACGCGCACGGTGGTGCTCCGGCTGCGGTTCGAGGACTACACGAAGGCCACCCGGTCCCGGTCGTTCGCGCAGGCCACCGACTCGGGCGAGGACATCGCCGCGGCGGCCCTCGCCCTGCTCGCCACCGCCGGCCCGCTGATCCGCGAGCGCGGGCTGACCCTCGTGGGCGTGGCGCTGACCGGGCTGGGGACCGACGCCTTCGTGCAGCCGACGCTGCCGCTCGACCACCCCGACCGGGGCGGCCTCGACCACGCCGTGGACGCGGTGGCGCTGCGGTTCGGGACGCAGGCCGTCATGCGGGCGAGCCTGCTGCGGCGCGGCGAGGGCATCGCCGTCCCGCTCCTGCCGGACTGAGCTAGAGCGAGACCCCGTCCGCGTAGACCAGCCGCGGCACGGGCACGCCCGGGACGCCGGGCACGGTCGGGTCGGCGTCGAGCAGCTCGTGCTCCTCCACCAGCACCCGCCAGTCCGACTCCACCGCCCCAGGCTGCCGGAGCCCGGGGTACCCCTCGCCCTCGGGCACCAGCACCGACCCGGTCCACGTGGCCCGGAAGCCACCGGACTCCTCCACGCTCACCGCGAGCAGGAGGGACGTCGACACCGTCGACCACTCGAGGTCGCCGGCCCCGGCGGCCCGGTTCTGCACGGTCGCCCGCACGGTCCGCGACTGCTGCAGGCGGGACGCGCGGGTGGCGGCGTCGCCGGTCGGGCTGTCGGCGCTCAGCTGCTCGCCGGCGAGCTCGGGGCCACCGTGCGGGTCGAACCGGAGCCAGCTCACGACGCCGGTCAGGGTGACCTGGACGTGGCGCGGATCGGGCCGGCTCACCGTGAGCGTGCGGGTGGGCAGAGGCTGCACCCAGCCCGTGAGCGCGACCGGGGAGAGCGAGCACCCCTCGATCGACCGGGGCTGGAACCGGGCGACGGCGAGGCGCACGAACGGCCACAGGGCGGGCGTCTCCTGCAGCGCGACGTCGACGAACCAGCGACCGGTGTCCTCGTCGAACTCGGCCTGGTAGCCCAGCACCCGCACGGCGGGGTGCCCGCGGACGTCCCGCAACGGCACGGAGCCCGCCACGGCAACCGGGTTGCCCGGACCGTCCGGCCAGCCGCGGTCGCGACCGCCGAGCACCTCCCCGTCGAGCGGCGGCCGGATCCCGACGGCCTCGGACGCCCCGGTCTCGACCACGTCGAGCACCAGCTGGCCGAACGTCAGCAGCGGGGGCACGGTCGGGTTCGTCGTCGCACCGCCGTGCTGCACGATCGGGTCCGCGGCCCACAGGCTCGTCGCGCCGTCGGGCGCCTGGGTCGCCTTCGGCTGGCGCGACCACGTGCCGTCCCCGGCCTGCACCCACTCGTCGGTGTCGAACACGAGGACGCCCAGCAGCTCGCCGTCCCCGGAGGAGAACCAGGGGCGGGCCAGCCAGACGCGCACGCCCGAGCGCCGGACCTGCCGCCACGCGAACGGGTCGGCGGGCTCCGGCTGCTCCTCCCAGCGCAGCAGCGGCACGGCGTCGAGCACCAGCGGCGCCGCAGGGCGGGCCGACGACGGGATGTCGAGCACCACGGCCTCGCCGGGCACGGGCTCGGCGGGCAGCTCGTCGGGCGCGAAGAACTCGGCGTACCGCGTGGTCCCGCTGGGCACGTAGGTGACGCGGCGGTAGTGGGTGTCCTCGAACGTCTGCAGCATCTTGTGGAACCCGATGCCGCCGAGCGCCTGCAGGAGCGGGCCCGTCGGCAGGAAGTCGTAGAGGAACAGCACGCCGGAGGTCTCGCGCTCGGCGACGGACGAGCGCACGACGACGTCGGACCTGGACACCACCTGCGGCGTCGACGCCGTCGGGTCGTCGACGGTCTCGGTCCACGACGCCCGCACGACGAGCGTGTCCGTGCTCGCGCCGTGCACGTCGACGAGGCCGGTGAAGGCGGCGACCGACCGGCCGGGCGGCCGCAGGAACAGGTCGAGCGCGGAGAGGGCAGGGGGCCGTACGGGCGTCGGCACGGCGTGCACCAGGCGGACGTCGGTCGAGGGCGTCAGCCACCAGGTCCACCCGGACGACGCGGCGCGCATGAGGGCGGCCGCGGCGACCACCTCGTCGGTGGTGTAGCCGTCCGCGGGGTCGACCGCGCTGGCCAGGTGCGAGCGCCACAGCCCGAACTTGTCCAGCGCGCGCACGTCGAGCGTGCTGGAGACCGCCACGCGCACCTGCTCGCCCGGCGGGAGCTGCACGTGCACCTCGTGCCCGACCACGTGGGCGCCGAGGGCGTCACCGGCCTCGACGACGAGCCGCAGGGGCTGGAGGGACGGCCACGCGCCCGGGTACGGCACGGAGACCGCCTGCAGCGCGCGGGGCTCGGGCAGCGAGTGGGGCGCTCCCGCCTCGTAGAACACCAGCGAGATGCCCGTCGCGTACGGGTCGGGGAGGTACGGCAGCCGCAGCGCGTCGGTGTCGTGCACGACGTACTGGCCCTCGCCGATGGGCCGGCCGCGGTCGGCCGTGATCTCCGCCAGCGTCGCCCGGTGGGCGGACCCGGTGTCGGCGCCGGGCCGGTCGACCAGCGCGATCCCGGGCTGCTCGTCGGTCGCGGTGGCGTCGGTCAGGCTGGGCACGAGCTGGTCCAGCAGCGTGCCCCGCTCGGCGAGCGCGACCGCGTACAAGCGCCTGATCTCCGCGGCGTCGCCCGTGCCGATGGCCGTGTCGAACTCGCCGGCGGCCTCGGCCTCGAGCTGCGTGGCCTTCGGCGGGGCGAGGTGCCGCTCGGACGTCGTGGGTCCGCCGCCGCGCACCACCAGGGCGGCCGGCTGCTCCCCCGGCGTGAGCTCGTCGCGGACCACGAGCGCCGGCGCGGGGACGGGCTCCCACCGCAGGTAGGGCCGTGGCGTGGTGACGACGGACCGGGTCGGCAGGCGCAGCTCGTCGGGAATCAGGAGGTCGTCGTTGGCGGCCAGGCCCGCGAACTCGCCCGCGTCGATCCGCAGCTGCGGTCGCACGCGCAGGGTCGCCCGCGACTCGGCGAGGATCCGCGACGCCGCCGCGACGTCGTCGAACACGCGCTGGACCGGCGGGACCTCCTCCGGGATCCCGGCCCGCGCCACCAGGTTCTCCAGCGTCGCGTCGAGGCGCGCGTCGCCGGACAGGAGCTCCTCGGGCAGCCGCGCGACCCGCGGCGGTTCCTCGCGCAGGCGCTCGATCACCGCCGCGCGCCTCGCCTCCGCGACGCCCCCGCGGTCCCGGCGGACGTACGCCTCCCGCACGCGCTCCAGGTGCTCGCGGGCCGCGCCGATCTGCCGCTCGCCGGGCCGACGCGGACGCCGCCGCGGCACCTGCGGCACCGAGTTGCCGGCCAGGTCCACGGCCAGCACCCGGAAGCTGTACGACGTGCCGTAGCGCAGCCGGGGCAGCGACAGCGGCTCGACCCGCGAGACCGTGTGCGCACCGTCGATCGGCTCGTCGGGCACGGTGTCGACGACGGCCTCGGTCGCCCCGTCGGGACCCGGCGGCTCGACGTGCACGATGGTCAGCCCGGGGCGCGGCGCGGACAGGCTCCAGCCGTCCCACCCGGCGACGACCTCGTGCAGGTAGTACCCGTTCGTCTCGTCACCGGGCGCCCGGTTCAGCGCCGACAGCTGCAGGAACCCGACGTCGGGCTCGTCAGCGAGCACGCCCAGGCCGCCGGGTGACGCCGTCACCGTGACCCGCCGCCGGTGCAGGCTGTGCCACTCCGTCGTCACGTCGTCCCACACCTCGACGCGGATGCCGCGCACGAGGTCGTCCAGCAGCAGCTCGCGCGTGCCGTCGTCGGCTGCGAGGGCCTCGGCCTCCTGCACGCGGGCGCGCAGCTGGGCGGCCCGCTCGCGGCGCGCCAGGGCGAAGCCGGTCGAGCGCAGCGTCCCGGGCGCCGACGTCGCCGGGTCGCCGTTGGCCTCGCTCGCATACTGCCGCGCGAGGTTGCGCGCGTGCTGGTCGAGCTTGAGGCCGGACGCGTCGGGGTCGACGTCGAGCACCACCCACTCGTCGTCACCCAGCGGCAGCGCGCCGCCCACCCACGCCTCGCTCGACCGCGCCGCGAACACCGGTCCGTCGACGACGACCGCGGTCTTGCGCGGCGGGAGCACCTGCAGGTCCGCGCCGGGCGACGTGAGGGTCACGCTCACCCACGTCGCGCCGGCCAGCGCGGCGCGGGCGCGGGTCGCGTCGAGCCCGTCGAGCACCACGTCGACCGCCAGCCCGAGCCGGCGCAGCAGGGTGGGCGTCGCCCCGAAGGAGCCGACCCTGGCGTGGAAGTCGTGCTCGGGCCGGTCGAGACGCGGGGTCGGCGGCGCGGTGGGGTCCGGCTCCCGGCGCGGGGTCTGCTGCGGCTGCTCGGGCCGCTCGTAGTAGCGCCGCATCGCGTGCGAGTCGGCGATCAGCTGCAGCTGCGGGTCCGCCGTGAGGTCCTGCCCCGCCAGCGCGTCGAGCTGCCGGGTCACCCGCGTGTCCGCCTCGGGGTCGTCCAGCAGCACCTGCACCGGCGACGGACGGTCCACGATCTCCGACTGGTACGGCGGCAGCGGCGGGATCTCGCGCCCGTGGCCGCGCTCGGGGTCGGTCTCGTCCGGCTCGGTGAGCGGGCCGATCGTGGTCAGCGCGTCCCTCAGCCGCTGGCCGGCCAGCTGGAGCCCGCGCCGCGCGCGACCCGCCTCGTCGTCGAGCAGTCGCCACAGCGGGCCACCCTGGTCGAGGTTCGCGAGCGTGCGCAGCATCCCGCCGGCCACGGGGTCGCCCGCCAGGCGGGGCCGGGTCAGCGGCGCCGCCGTGATCGCCGCGAGGTGCAGGTCCACGGCGTGGTCGCTCAACCGGCTCGCGGGGTTGGTGCGCCAGGTCTGGTCCGACAGCGCCGGCGTCGGGAAGCCGTCGACCRGCGTGCCCGGGGGCAGCACGGCCGCCCACGACGCGGCGTCGGCCACCGAGACGACGCGCAGCGGCAGCGACGTCCCGAGCGAGGTCTCCAGGGCGAACGTGCAGCCGGCGAGGGTGGTCGGCCAGTCGACGGCCGCCGGGAAGTCGGACAGGAGGGCGCCGTCGACCAGCTTGTGCGTGAGGAACACGGTGAGCTGGAACGGGGCCTCGTCGGCGAGCGAGTGCGGCAGGGCGGTCGCCAGGACGGTGGTGGGCATCGGTCCTCCTGCGTCTACGCCGGCACGGGCGCGAACGCGCCGCAGTACTCGGCCCAGTCGGCGTTCATGCCCGTGCCGTCGGGGGGCATGACCTGGTACATCGTCGGGTCGCCCTTCGAGCCGGCCAGCTTGCGCTCGACCGAGATCTCGACGGACGCGGAGAAGAAGAGCACCTCGACCTCGACCACCAGCGAGGCGCGGCCGATGAGCTTGCCGGTCTCGAAGTGGTAGGTCAGCGACAGCTCGAGCGTGATCGACGCGCTGATGAGGCCGAGCACGTCGACCTCGCCGCGGATGCGGAAGTAGGCCGTGAACAGCCCCTTGTCCGCCTCGAGCCGCAGGTAGACGCCGACCGAGATCGACACCGACCCCGACGCGACGCCGAGGTCCACCGACAGTGACGCGCACGCCTCGAGCCCGAGCTCCAGCAGGACGAGCCCCTTGGGCGCCGCCCGCAGCACCAGCCACCCGCCGCCGCCGACGCACATGACCGTGAGCCGGAAGGGCGCGTCCTTGGAGCAGAAGTGGAACCCGACCGTCATCGCGTCGCCGAGGAACGGCACCCGCGCGTCGGCCCCGAGCGAGATGTTCTCCAGGCTGAACACGCCGACCGACACGTTGGGCAGCGTGAGGTCGAACCCGGCCGTCACGCCCTCGGGCGCCACGTCGACGTAGGGCGGGTCGGAGAAACCGTCGAACGGGATGAGCTCGCGCAGCCGGTCGACGAACGACAGCGGCCCGAGGAACCCGAGCCCGCCGAACACGACGTCGACCTCGGGCTTTCCCGACGACCCCGCGTGGAACCCGATCCGCCGGAACATCAGCTTCATCAGCCCGGCGTCGCCGTCGCCGATGAGGTTCAGGTCGAAGTCGACGATCTCCGCCACGATGTCGACCGCCGGCGGTGCGGTCGCCGACGCGCGGACCTCCACGTCGAGGTGCAGCGAGTCCGGCTTCGGCTTGAAGATGTTCGGCGCGCCCGGCAGCCCCCACGGCTTGATCAGCGGCCGCCACGACATCCGCGCGGTGACCTGCCCGCCCGCGATCCCCTCGAGCATCTGCGCCAGCCCGGCCGCGTCCTTGGCGAGGTCCGTGAGCGTCTTCAGGGTTGCGACGGGCTTCTCCAGCGCGGACCGGACCGCGGCCGGCACGCCCGGCACGCCGATCGCGTCGAGCAGCGGCTGGAGGTCGCCCGCGAGCGCGACGGCCGCGGCACTGACCGCGTCGGGGTTGCCGGGCAGCCCCTGGACGGCCGTGACGAGCGCGTCGAGGTGCGCCTGCAGGGTGCCGACGAGCGCGTCGAGCTGGTCCTTCGCGTGCTGCGCGACCGCCTGCGCTCCCCCGTGCGCGGCGTTCGCGACCTCCTGCGTCAGCCGCGCCTCGGCGTCGTCGATCGCCGCCTTGAGCCGCTGCGCCTCGGTGAGCAGCTTGGTCACGGCGTCGAGCGCGTCGGACACGAACGCCGGCGCCTCGTCGAGACCCGCCGCCTCGAGCAGGTCCAGCAGGCTGAACAGCCCGAACAGCTTGGGCATCGCGCCCGACAGGAAGGAGCTGGGGTCGAACTGCGCCGCGTCGAACGCCGAGGGCGCGTTCCCGCTCTCCCCGATCGCGCCCAGCGCGCGCGAGATCCCCTTGACGGACAGGTTGGGCGCGACGAACCCGCCGGCCCGGTCGGACCCGGTGGTGAAGTCGACCGCGGCGGGCGCGCTCTTGAGCGCGAGGATCAGCTCGCCTGCGTTGGGGGCGCCCGGGACGGGCTTGGCGTCGAGGGCCCGGGCGGGCAGACCGTTCGCCAGGTACGGCTTGGCGAACACGAGGTCCACGGCGGGCGCCTGCGGGGCGAGGTGCCGCATCGAGGGCACGATCGACCGCGTCTCGGTGAGGAACGGCCGGCTCGTGACGTTCGGCGAGTCGATCTCGCCGTCGAAGATCAGGTGCCCGACCTCGATCGACGTGTCCCCGGCCTTGACCGGCTTCGCGACCGCGAGCGCCTGCCCGCGCCCCTGGATCTGCCGCACCGGGAAGTACCGCGGCGAGGCGTCCTCGGCGTGGAACACGAACGTCTGCGGCCCGTCCTTGCCCGCCTGCACGAACACCAGCGGCGCCGGCCAGGTCCGGGTCTCGCCGCCGCGGTCGACCGTGGTCAGCGTGAACGGGAACGGCACGCCGTTGCGCGTCGGCACGAACGGCTGCTGGTCGTCGGGGGGCTTGTCGATGTCCGGCGTGACCAGCGGGCTGATGGTGACCTGCCCGAACGGGTTGTCGAAGTCCGTCGGCGGGTATCCGCGGGTCGGCTGCCGCACGATGATGAACCAGCGCTGCCACAGGTAGGCGACCGGGGTGTCGCGGTGCTTGACCTCCCGCTCCGTGATCTTGACCAGGAAGCACCGGTGCCCGAACGGGAACAGGATCCCGGGGTAGGCCACCCGCACGTACCCGTCGCGTCCCATGAACGCCTGGTGCCGGTAGTCGACGATGTTCGCGGGGAACTCCCACGACTGCTTCCAGTCGAACCAGGCGCCGAGGCTCGACAGGCTCAGGCGACTGACCTCGAGCGGGGTTCGCGCGTTCTCCGGGTTGCCGCCGTGCGTCTGGTTGACGATCGCCGTGCGGTCGAACGGGACCAGCGGCTGGTCGAACCCCGGCGGCGGCAGCTCGCTGTCGCGGGTCCACAGCGCGCGGACGATGCGCTGGTCGGTGTCGTCGTCGTCGAACGTCCCGTCGTCCGCGCGGACCGTCAGGTGAGTGCGCCAGAGCTCGGACCGGTCGCTCGGACCCTTCGGGCTCGACTCGTGCCGGAACGCGCCGCGCGCGCTCGGGGAGACGATGAGGCGGTACGGGGCCTCGATGGCCGTCTCCACGTCCCTGGGCGGTTCGATGCCCGAGCCGTCCGACCCGCCGTTCTCGGTCGCGCCGGGGGCCACCCGCAGCCGCAGGGTCTGGATCGCGTCGAGCACCGTCTCGAGCGTGTAGGTGATGCGGGTGCCCTCCGGCACCTCGTAGACGAGCCTGGTCGGCCCGGCCGCGACGTGCCGCGACGGGCTCCCGGGCTTCGCGGGCGGGGGTGGCGAAGCGCCCGCCTGCCAGACCTCCTCGCCCACGTGCTGCGGGGGGAAGTGCACCACGAGCGACGCGTCGGGGCCGGCGACCAGCTCCGCGCCGCCGTCGGTCGGTTCGATGGTGCACCCGGGCGCCTCGAGCCTCAGGTCGACCAGGTCCCGGGTGCGCAGCAGCCTCGTGTCGATCGGCTGCGGCCGCTCGTCCGGCTCGCCCATGCGGCACCGCCCCCTCGCGTCCGCTTCGTGCTGATTTGGGTGCCTTCGAGAGCCGATCATGCTCCCCTTGGCGGCGTCCCGCTACGCCTTTCGGGTGAACGTTGCCTCCGCCTGCCGGGGCGGGTCCAACGTCCCGGACCGCGCGCTCGGGCCGGGAGGACGATCGAGGGGTGAACGCACCGTGGTGGCGGCTGGCAGCCGAGGGCCAGCAGGGACCGGACCTGACGACGGCCGTGCGGGAGCCCGCGGGCGACGCGCCGGCCGACCTGGCCGACCTGCTCCCGCCCTTCGTCGACTGACCTGACCGGGGTGCGCCGCAGGTAGCCGACGTGGTGCGATGGGAGCCCACGACGAGGAGGCGCGATGACGACGCTGACCACGCACACGCTCGAGGTCCCCGGGGCGTCGCTCGTCTACGACGTCCGCGGTCCTCTCCCGCCCGCCGACGGCCGCCCGCCCCTGCTGCTCATCGGCCAGCCCATGGACGCGTCCGGCTTCGCCACGCTCGCCTCCTTCCTGCCGGACCGGACGGTCGTGACGTACGACCCCCGCGGCCTGGGTCGGAGCACGCGCACCGACGGCAGTGCGCAGAACTCGCCGCAGCAGCAGGCCGAGGACCTGCACCGGCTGATCGGCGAGCTCGGTCCCGTGGACCTGTTCGGGAGCAGCGGCGGTGCCGTGACGGCGCTGGCGCTGGTGTCGGCGCACCCGGACGACGTCCGGACCCTCGTCGCGCACGAGCCGCCGATCCTCGGCGTGCTGCCCGACGCGGAGCAGGCGTTCGCGGCCGAGCGCGCGGTGCAGGCGGCCTACCAGCAGCGCGGCTGGGGTGCCGGCATGGCGGCGTTCATCGCCCTGACGTCGTGGCCCGGTGAGTTCACCGACGCCTTCAGCAGCGCGCTCCCCGACCCGGCGGCGTTCGGGCTCCCGACGGACGACGACGGATCCCGGGCCGACCCGCTCCTGTCCGGCGTCTCCAACGCCGTGACGGCGTACGCACCGGAGGTCGGCCCGCTCACGTCGGCGTCGACCCGGGTCATCATCGCCGCCGGGATCGAGAGCCAGGGCCTGCTCACGTGGCGCTCGTCGGCTGCTCTCGCCGACGCGCTGGGCCAGGAGCTCACCGTCTTCCCCAGCCACCACGGCGGGTTCTCCGGGCCGGAGTTCGGCCACGCGGGCGAGCCCGAGGCGTTCGCGGCCCGGTTGCGGGAAGTGCTCGGCTAGACCACCACCCTGACGAAGGAGTCACCATGGGATCGCACGAAGGACGTTCACGGGGGCCGGGAGACCTCCAGCGCCTCATCCGGCTGATCACGCTCGCGCTGGCGGTCGCCGCCGTGGTCAAGGAGCTGCGCACGCCGCCGGAGGAGCGGGAGTGGAACGGGGTCGTCGTCGGCGTCGTGCCCTACGACTTCCGGATGCCGACCGTCGAGCGGATCAAGCAGCGGTTCTGGGACCCCCAGGGCGCCCACCTGATCAGCCCGCGCGTCTTCGGCGTCGGCTGGACGCTCAACGTCGGCCGGATCGTGGAGCTGGTGCGTCAGCGGGTGTCGGCCTGACGGCAGGCGCGAGCCGCGGGGCCGACCTAGGGTCGGGATACCGCTTCGCTACCTCCGGAGGATCCCCATGGGAACGATCACCACGACCGACGGCGTCGAGATCTTCTACAAGGACTGGGGGTCGGGCCAGCCCCTCGTCTTCAGCCACGGCTGGCCGCTGTCGGCCGACGACTGGGACACCCAGCTGCTCTTCTTCCTGCAGCACGGCTACCGCGTCATCGCGCACGACCGCCGCGGGCACGGCCGCTCGACGCAGACCGGCGACGGCCACGACATGGACCACTACGCCGACGACCTCGCGGCGCTGACCGAGCACCTCGACCTGCACGACGCCGTCCACATCGGGCACTCCACCGGCGGCGGCGAGGTGGTGCACTACATCGCCCGGCACGGCGAGAGCCGCGTGGCGAAGGCCGTGCTGATCAGCGCCGTGCCGCCGATCATGGTGCAGACCGACGCCAACCCGGGCGGGCTGCCGAAGAGCGTCTTCGACGGCCTGCAGGAGCAGGTCGCCACCAACCGGTCGAACTTCTACCGCGACCTCGCGGCCACCGCCTTCTACGGCTTCAACCGGCCCGGCCGGGAGCCGTCCGAGGCGATCATCGAGAACTGGTGGCGCCAGGGCATGATGGGCGGCGCGAAGGCCCACTACGACGGCATCGTCGCGTTCTCGCAGACCGACTTCACCGAGGACCTCAAGAAGATCACCGTCCCCGTGCTGGTGATGCACGGCGACGACGACCAGGTGGTCCCCTACGCGGACTCCGGCCCGCTGTCCGCGAAGCTGGTGCAGAACGGCACCCTCAAGACGTACGCGGGCTTCCCCCACGGGATGCCGACCACCGAGGCCGCGACGATCAACGCGGACCTGCTGGCGTTCCTGCAGTCCTGAGCCGATCGCGGCGGCGGCGGTCCGAGAACGCCGCCGCCGCGGTCCCGGTCACGTGATCAGGGCCGGGGCGGGCGGCAGACGACGACCTGCAGGTCGTCGCCCTCGATCGTCACGGGGCCGGCGGCCGCGGGCAGCAGCACCGTCTGCCCGCGCCGGAGCGGTTCGGACCCGAGCAGGCCGGAGCCGGCGACGACGACGAGCACCGCGAGCCCGGCGTCGAGGACCCGGGACCCGCTCCAGCGCTCGACGTGGAAGAAGCGCGCAGCGTCGGGCAGCAGGTCTCCCGACGACGCCGCGGTGGCCCCGCGCAGCCGCGCGATCTCGTCGGCGGTCCACCCGCGGCGGTCGACGGCGGCGAGCGCGACGTCGAACCCGAGGCCCAGGTGGCCGTCGGCAGCGCCGTCGATCTCGAACCCGTCCCACTCCAGGAGGATCGACAGGTCGGTCGGCTCCTGCAGCTCGACCACGAAGGCGCCCTCGCCGATCGCGTGCGGCAGCCCGGCCGGGACCAGCACCGCGTCGCCCGCGTCGAGGTCGAGCACGTGCATCGCGCCGAGCATCGCGTCCGTGTCCTGCGTCCGCACCCAGCCCGCGAGCTCGTCGGCACCGACGTCCCGCGCGAACCCCAGGTGCACGCGGGCAGGCTCGAGCACCACCCACGCCTCGGTCTTGCCGTGGGCGAGCCCGAGGTGCTCGGCCGCGAACGGGACGTCGGGGTGGGCGTGCACGGGCAGCCGCTGGCCCGCGTCGAGCAGCTTGACCAGCAGCGCGGGGTCGGGGCCGTAGGCGGCGACGTGCTCCGCGCCGAGCCAGCCGACGGGATCGGCCGCGATCGCGTCGCGGAGCAGAGTCCCGTCCGGCAGGACCGTGAGCCCCACGGGATCGTGCCCGAACACCGACGTGCTCGACGCCACCCAGTCCTCGGGCTCGTGGCTCGCCGCAGGACCAGTGCCACGGAAGTCCGCGATCTGACGGCCGCCCGCGTAGAAGCGGTCGGCGGGCTGGTTGGCGGGCAGGAACAGCGGCCTCATGCCTCTCCTCGGTCGCGGATCTGGATGCGGACCCCGGTGTGCCACGTCGCCCCGGGCGCGAGCACGGGCGCGCCGGCGTGCGGCAGGTCGCGCTCGGGGCCGAACAGCGGGGCGTTGGTGGGTTCGACGCCCAGCACGTACGCGCCCCGCGCGGGCCAGCTCCACGTGCACAGCCGCGGCAGGGTCGCGTCCGTCCACGTCACGACGACATCGGGGTACGCGTCGTCGCCGACGAGGGTGGCCCGTGCCCCGCGCACGCCCACGTGCTCGGCGACGACCGGGGCCAGTCCCGGCCCCGGCGCGGGCGTGACCAGGGGGTCACGACCGTCGGGCAGCGGCTCGCGCACGACGGCCCGGTCGGCGTCCACGTCGAGCCGGGCACCGGGGCGCAGGAACGGGGCGCCGAGGTTGACGTGGTAGAGCAGCGGGACGCCGACGGGCTCGTCGCCCACGTTGCGGACGACGTCACTCACCTCGACGGCGGGCACCCCCGTCGTCGCCACGACCGTCCGCTCCACCAGGATCCGGGGGCCGCCCAGCGAGGTGTGCGGGACCGTGCCCGTCACGCGCACCTGCCAGGCGGCCCCCACCCGCTCCCGCGACCAGTGCACGTCGGTCGCGGGCGTGAGGTGGTGCGTGCCGTGCTGCCCCGACGAGCCGCGCGGCTCGCCGATGTTGTCGGGGCCGCACGTCGCGAGCAGCCCGCCCAGGAAGCGTTCCTCCCAGCCCCGGCCGGGCCCGGGGTCCACGGGGTTCGGCGAGCGCCAGGCCAGCGGCGTCGACCCCCACCACGTCGCGCCGAGGTCGAGACCGCGTCCGGGGAGCACCTCGAACGCGAGCCCGCCGGCCAGCCGCACCGAGAGGACCCCGCCGCGGTCGTCGACGGTGGCGAGCGCGGAGGGCTGGGACACGCGGCCGTCGTCGGTCAGGTCGGTCCAGGACGTCACGATCGGTCCAGCGCGGCGAGGAAGCCGCCGACGAACGAGTCGCCCAGTCCGATCGTCGTCGGCGCCGCGACGTCGGTCAGGTCGAGAGCCGGCACGATGCACGCGTCGGGGCCGAGCAGGTCCGCGACGTCCGACACGAGCCGTTGCGCGGTCGTGCCGGGCGTGAGGGCGGCCGTCGCCGCGTAGTCGTCGGCGGTGAAGCCGTCGCCCAGCCAGTACCGGGTGCTCGCCATCGTGATCCCGCCCACGAGCGCGGGGCGCAGCGAGGCAGCGCGCTGCCCGACCGCCAGCGCCCAGTACTTGGTGTGCACGACGAGGGTCGGCGCCGGGACCACGTCGTGCAGCTCTCGGACGGCCTTGGCGACCGTTGCGGGGTCGAGCAGGTCGACCGCGCGCCCGAGGTACGCCTGCATCTCGTCCTCGTTGAGGCTGTAGATGTCGGCGCACCACACCATCTCGTCGCGCACGCGCCGGCTCAGCGCCGGCACGTGGTACCCCGCGTCCTCGAAGACGACGAGGGCGTCGGGGGGCAGCAGCCGCATCGCCTCGCGCACCTGCGCCAGGCGGGACTCGAGCGTCGCCGGGTCCTGGATGACGTTGAAGGACGAGAGCAGGAAGACGTCGGCGGTGCGCAGCGCGTCGGGCAGGTCGGCGGCGATCTTCAGCTCACGGTGCGGCGGGTCGTTGGCGAAGATGACCCGGTTGGGGTGGGGAGCCACGAGGTCGGTGTCGCCCAGGCGCACCCGCGCGCCCGCCGGGTACTGCACGATCAGGTGCGGGTCGAGCGAGTCCTGCGAGGCGCTCGACACGTAGTCGACGGACGCCGGGAGCAGCCGGCGCACGGTGTCGTCGATCGACACCAGGTGCATCGTGCTCGGCACGCCGAGCACGTCCATGGCGATCGCCGCCCGCACGCACGTCCCGCCCAGGGTCACCGCCTTGTCGAACCGCGCCGCGACGGCCTCGACGATGTCGGAGGAGGCGACGAACCGCTCTCCCCCGACACCGTCGCGGACGAACGCGAGCAGGCTCCGCACGAGGTCCCGCACCGAGTCGACCGGGGTGGCCGGGTCGAGATCCTCAGGACCGATGCGGTGCTCCGCCGCGAGCGCCTCGAGCACGGCCGGGTCCCAGCGGATCTCGTAGTCGACCGTCCCACCCATGCCCAGCACGAACCTCGTGCTCATTCCTCGGCTGCTCCCTCGTGCGTCGTGGCCGTGCGTCAGTACAGGTCGGCCTTGCCGGCGGCATCGAACAGGTGGATCTTCTGCCCGGCGACCTCCTGCATGGCGGCGATGCACGGCGGCTGGATCGAGTTGGGCTCACGCAGCGAGCTGTCCGCCAGGACCTCCCGCATCTTGTCGTGGTAGGCCACCTTGATGTCGCTCGAGATGTTGATCTTGTTGACGCCCAGCTTGACCGACTGACCGATCTCGTCGTCGGGGTTGCCGGAGCCGCCGTGCAGCACCAGCGGGATGGGCAGCAGGGCCTTGATCTCCTGCAGCAGGTCGAGCTTGAGCTGCGGGGTCACGTGCTTGGGGTACAGGCCGTGCGCGGTGCCGATGGCGATCGCGAGGCTGTCCACGCCGGTGCGCTCGACGTACTCGACCGCCTCGGCGGGGTCGGTGAACGCGATCTGGGAGACGAGCACGCCGTCCTCCGCCTGCTCGTCGAGCTTGCCGATGGTGCCCAGCTCGCCCTCGACCGAGAGGCCGACCGCGTGCGCGGTGTCGACGACCTTCTTGGTGATCGCGACGTTGTCCTCGAACGGCTGCATGGACGCGTCGATCATCGCCGACGTGAACCCGAGCTGGATGGCCTCGAGCACCTGCTCGTAGGTGCCGCCGTGGTCCCAGTGGATGGCGACCGGCACGGTCGCGCGGTGCGCACGCTGGATGAGGGCCGCCAGGGCGTCGCCGCCGAGGTGCGACACCTCGTCCGGGTGGATCGCCACGATCAGCGGCGACCGCAGCTGCTCGGAGATCTCGAAGACTCCCTTGCCCATCGCGTAGTCGCTGATGTTGAAGGCGGGGATGGCGAAGTAGTTCTCGTTCGCCACCGCGAGCAGGTCTCGGCCGTTCATCAACATGGTGTGTATCAACTTCCTGTGTGGGTGTTTCAGAGGAATGGGGGGTCTAGATCTTCACAGCGCCGGCGGTCATCCCCCCGATGAAGTAGCGCTGGAAGAAGAGGAAGAGAACGAGCACGGGAATGCACCCGAGAATGCTCATCGCCATCATCTCGTTCCACTCGTACGAGTGCTGTCCCATGAGCAGCTGGATGCCGATGGGCACCGTGCGCATGTCTTCCGTGCGCGTAAGCGTCAAGGCGAAGAGGAATTCGTTCCAGCAGATCATGAACGTGTAGACGCCGACGGACACGAGGCCCGGGACAGAGATGGGGACGAGAATGCGCCACAATGCGGTCAATGGACCGGCGCCGTCCACCTTGACGGCCTCGTCGAGCTCTTTGGGAAGGGTGTTGAAATACCCCGTGAGCATGATGATCGCGTAGGGCAGCGTGAACACCATGTAGGTGAGGATCAGGCCCTGGTAGGTGTTGTAGAGCTTGAGCGCGACGACGAGCCCGAAGTACGGGATCAGGAGCGTGATCGGCGGCACGGCCTGGACCGAGACGACGACGACGTTGATCGTCTTCTTGCCCCAGAACTCGTAGCGGCTGAACGCGTAGGCGGCATGCATGCCCACCACGAGCGACAGGGCGGTCACCGAGAGCGCGATGACGTAGCTGTTGAAGAAGAACCGCAGCTTGACGGGGTCCGTGAGGATCGTCGTGTAGGCGTCGAACGAGAAGCCGGGCGTGATCAGCCGGGGCGGGAACTCGAAGATCTCGGGGTTCGTCTTGAAGGAGCTCGAGAGCATCCACAGCACGGGCAGCGCCGAGAAGCAGGCGCCCAGGACGAGGGCCACGACGAGCATGGCCTTCTTGCCGGTGTGCTTGGGCGGCGTGCGGAGCACCGGTGCGTCGGTGGTGACGCCAGGGGTGGCCAGCGTGGTCATCTCAGTCCCTCGCCTTCTGGTGCCGGACGTAGAAGAACGCGAGCACCATCGACATCAGCAGGACGAGGACGGCGGCCGCGGAGGCGACCGAGAACTCGTACTGGGTGAACGCGAGCTTGTAGGTGAAGGTGGAGAGCACCTCGGTGGCCGTGATGGGTCCGCCGCCGGTCGTCATCCAGATGAGCGCGAACTGCTGCGTGGTCCAGATGAAGTCCAGGAGCGCCATCGAGATGATGATCGGGCGCAGCATCGGGAGGGTCACGTTGCGGAACTGCGCGACCACGCCGGCGCCGTCGACGCGGGCGGCCTCGTACAGGTCCTTCGGGATGCCCTGCAGACCCGCCAGCAGCGAGATCATGAAGAACGGGTAGCCGGACCAGATGTTGATGAACGTCACCGCTGCGAGGGCGGTCGACGGGTTGGCGAGCCATTCCGTCTGGCCGTCCGTGAGGCCGGCCGTGCCCAGCAGGTAGTTGATGACGCCGTTGGGGCTCAGCAGCAGCCGCCACAGCACCGCCACGATCGCCACCGTGAACAGCCACGGGAGGATGTACAGCACCCGGAAGAGGCCCTTGGTGCGATTCCCCAGCAGCGGCGAGTTGAGCATCAGCGCGAAGGCGAGCCCGATGACGAAGTGCACGACCACCGAGCTGATGGTGAACACGAGGGTGTTCCGCACGGCCGTGACGAACACGGGGTCGGTGAGGACGTCCATGTAGTTGGCGAAGCCGACGAACGCGGGGTTCTTGTTCGTGATCACCCCGTCGAGCAGCGAGTAGCTGACGACCATGATGATCGGCGTGACCATGAGGATGATCAGCAGCACCCCGGTGGGGGTGAGGAATCCGTAGGGGGTCAGCGTCCGCCTGATCCTGCTCAGCGACCGCGACCGCGACCGCTGCGCTCCGACCGGGGCCGGCGGCGTCGCCTGCGCGGGTCGGGCGTCCGGTGCCGGACGAGTGATGTTGGACATGATCGGCTCTTTCCTCGGGGGTGGGCCGCGCCGGGTGCCGGATGGTCCCGGCGCGGCCCGAGGGGTTCAGGGCTGGCGGCCTAGAACTCCTCTTCCCACTTGGTCTGGGCCGCGGCGAGCGCGTCCTCCATGGACTGCTGACCGTCGAGGGCCTTCTGGAACTGCTCCCCGAAGTCCCGCATGAGCTGCTCGGCCACCGGCAGGCCGGTGAACTCGTTGGCCGGGTAGCCCGACTTGTAGATGTCGAACGCCGTGCTGAAGAGCTCGTCGTCCTTGACGAAGTCCGGCACCGAGGCCGTGTTGCCCGGGAAGGCGTTGGCCATCGTCGAGAGCTCGCTGTTGACGTCCTCGCTCATGAGGAACTCGACCAGCTTGAACGCCTCGGCCTTGTGCTCGGAGTTCTCGGCGATGCCGATGCCCCACGACGCGTACGGGATGCCGCGCTTGTCCGTGTACCCGTCCTCGGCCGGGATGGCCGAGATGCTGAACTTCAGGTCGGGGTTGGACTCGCGCAGGTCGGTCACGTGGGCGAGGGAGTCGATCATCATGCCGACCCGGCCGTTGGTGAACTCCTCGACCTTGTCCTGCTCCTTCATCGTGAAGGATCCCGGCGCGATCACGCCGTCGTCCCAGAGGCCCTGGATGTAGTCGGTCGCGCTGGTCACGGCCTTGTTGTCCGTCAGGGCGGGCTTGCCGTCCTTGAGCATGGAGCCGCCGGACGCCCACACCCACGACATGACGTCGTTCTGGATGCCGTTGGGCGCCTCGAGCGAGAGCGGGAGCACCCAGCCGTGCACGTTGTCGCCGAGCGCGGTGATCTTGGTCGCCGCGTCCGCGAACTCCGTGCGGTTGGTGGGGGGCGCCGTGACGCCCGCCTGGCTGAGCAGGTCGTCGTTGGTGAACATCGGGTAGACGAAGTTGACCACCGGGATCATGTAGGTCTTTGCGTCGACCTGCACCTGGCTGGCCAGCTGCGAGTCGTCGTAGCCGGAGTCCTTCATGACCGCCGTGAGGTCCGTGATCGCGCCCTGCTTGGCGAAGTCGCTGACCCAGGCTCCGTCGAGCCCGACGACGTCCGACATGGTGCCGGAGGCCGCGCCGGCCACGACCTGCTCCTTGGTCGAGGCGTACGGCCCCGACAGGAGCTCGACCTTGATGCCGGGGTTCTCCGCCTCGAACTTGTCCATCAGCTCGCGGAAGGCACCGTCGGGAAGCTCGGGTTCCCACCACTGGGAGAACTCGAGGGTGACGTCGCCGCCCGACTCCCCGTCCGAGCTCGAACCCCCGCCGCCGGAGCACGCCGCGAGCGCGAGTGCTGCGACACCGGTGAGTGCAATGAAGCGACCAACGTGAGCGCCCTTGCCCATGACTCTCCCCATCCTCGGATTCTGCCGCTTAGTGCGATTGTATGCGCACTTTTGCGGGTTTCCGTCAACGTAGACCCGTGGATGTGCGTCGTCAAGCGGTACTTGCGGTTCGCAATCACTCCGTGACCTAGCCGTTCCGTCGGGTCGCCCGGCGCCCGTGGCCTGCAATTTCGCTCTGAACTGGGCGGATGACCGGTTTCGTCGGCTTCGGAGGGCCCCGTGCGGGTGTGCCCGGAGTCCAACCTGTCGCACGCGGGTTCTCGCACAAACCCGCACGGCTGTGGTTCAGTACTCCCATGTCAGCGTCCACCGACGGCCAGCCGCGACGCCTCCCCGCGGGCCGCAAGGCCGACCTCGCGGCCTACGTGGCCGAGCAGGGCCAGGTCACCGTCGCCGATCTCGCGGAGCGCTTCGACGTCTCCCCCGACACCATCCGGCGCGACCTCGACGCGCTCGACGCGGACGGCGTCCTCATCCGGACGCACGGCGGCGCCATCAGCCCGCAGGCCGTCCCGCGGCCCGACACCGGCGTGGAGGTCCGGCTGCGCCTGCAGACGTCGGCCAAGGACCAGATCGGCGCCCTCGCGGCCGGCCTCGTGCAGGACGGCGCGGCGATCATGATCAATGCGGGCACGACGACTCTCGCGGTCGCGCGCCACCTCTCCGAGCACCGGGACCTGACGGTCGCGACGAACTCGCTGCGCATGCCGATGGAGATCAACCCGCTCGCGTTCCGCGACCTCTACGTGTTCGGCGGCGTGGTCCGGCTCAGCGCCCAGGGCACCGTCGGCGCCGTCGCCTTCCCCACCGAGAACGGGATCGACCGCAACATCCGCTGCGACCTCGCGCTCGTCGGCGTCGGTGCCGTGAGCGCCGAGGCCGGGTACTCCACCAGCAACCTCGGCGAGGCCGCCATGATGACCGCGATGATGGACCGCAGCGCGCGGGTCGCGGTCCTCGCCGACTCGACCAAGTTCGGCCGACGGTTGTTCGCGCAGATCGCCGAGCTGGGCCGAGCGGACTACCTGGTCACCGACGCCCCGCCGCCGCCCGACCTGGCCGCGGCGCTCGAGGCCGCGGGCGTCGAGGTCCTGGTCCCGCCCGCTGCCTGACCGAGGCTCGTCCGGTCGGTCAGCCTGCGCACTCCGTCTTCGGGCAGCCCTGCCACGTCGTGCAGAACCGGCAGACCCACTCGAGACCGCACAGCTCCGGCACCTGAGCATCGTGACGCCACGTCTGCGCCCGACGCACAGATCGTCCTGAGAAGTCGGCATCGCTCGGCCGCCGTCTGTGCACAAGTCGCTCGGCGACGCGGACGTCTTGGTTAGCGTCCCTCACCTGATACCGGATCGGCTTGGGGAGCAGGGTCATGGATGTCTCGCAGTCGAGTGGCGCGGAGACCGGGTTCACCGTCCAGGTGGACGAGCTCCGTGGTGCGTCGAACAGGCTGGCGGAGCTCGGCGACGCGCTCGACGACGTCCGACGCCGCGGCCTCATGAGCCATACCCCCAGGTGGGGCAGCGTCGAGGCGGTGGAGTCCGGGCGGCGCTTCCGTGATCGCTTCCACCACCTGCTGGCCGGCCTGACGAGCGAGGCGGACGACGCGAGCGTCCACCTGCGACAGACCGCGAGCGCCTACGAGCTGGTCGACGACAACGCGCGCACCGCGCTGCGACGCCTGGGCGAGGCGCTGTGACCGCGACCGTGTGGGCGCTGGACGGCACGCGCGACCCCGCTCGGCTCGTCCCGGGCAGCCCCGACGAGGTGCGGGCGGACGCCCTCGAGGCCGACGCGCAGGCGGCTGCCCTCGAGACCCTGACCGAGGACACCACGCGGTCGACCTCGACGCCCTCCTGGTCCGGAGCCGCCGCGGCCGGGTGGGCGCGGCGGCGCGATCAGCTGGTCCCCGTGCCGTCTGCGATCGCGGCGGCCTATCGCGCAGCGGCATCGGCACTCCGCGTCCACGCGAACGAGCTAGCCGGGGCGCAGGCCCGGGCGGCGCTGGCCGTCCGGCTCTGGGACGGCGACCCCACGTCGTGCTCCCCCGTCGACACCCGCGCGCTCGCGACGGCCGTCCTCGCGGAGGCGCGCTCTCGCGCCGCGGCGTCGGCGCGCACCCTCGACCACGTCCTCGACGACCTCGGCGCCGGCCTCCCCGACGGGCAGTTCCACGCCGATGCGTTCTTCGCCGGGGTCTGGGAGTGGGCGGAACGGCTCGGAGCGTCGGTCCTCGCGAACGACCCGATGCGGTCGGCCTACGACCCCGTCGGGTACTGGTCGCACCAGTACGAGCAGGCCCGCGGCGTCGTCGCGCTCGGCGGCGCCTTCGCTGACGACCCAGGCGGGACGGTCGGCGCGCTCGCCGACACCCGCACGCTGGACGACGACCCGGGCCGATGGTGGGGCGCACTGGCGCCGGACCTCGCACTCACCGTCGGCACCGCGGGTGCTGCCGGGCTCGCGGCGCGGTCGGCGGCCGTGAGCGGACGGGTGGCCGTCGTTAAGGAGCAGCCGCCGCTGGTGATCAAGGTCCTCGGCACCGAGCCCTCGCCGTACCTGCGCCCGAGCACCGCCGACAGCTGGGCCTGGCCGCACACGCTGGAACGGCACTTCGCCGACCACGCGGCCGACTTCGCGGCACGAAGCCCGGACGAGTATGCGCGCCTGGCGTCCGAGTTCTTCCAGCGTGCGGGAGCTGAGGGTCTGCCGACGCGCATCTCCGACAATGGCGTGATCCGCATCTACGACCCGTCCAGCAATACCTTCGGCGCATTCGACGCCGCAGGGCGGACGAAGACCTTCTACACGATCGCCAACGGTGACGGGCTGGCGTACTGGGGTCGACAGGATGGGATGCTCCTGCCATGACCTACGAGTGTCCTGCCTGCGGCTTTCCTGGTCTCCATGAGCCTCCGCGCACGCCAGGGAGCGGGGGGTCGTACGAGATCTGCCCGTCATGCGGCTTCGAGTTCGGATACACCGACGAGGTCCAGCACTACACGTACGAGTCCTGGCGCGAGCGCTGGATCGGCCGCGGCATGCCCTGGCGGTCGGCTGGAATCGAGGAGCCACCCGTCGGCTGGGACCCGCAGGAGCAGCTCCTCCGCGTCCAGCGGTAGTCGGTCGCGGCGAGCTGAGGCCGTCCGGGGCCGGCTCCGCCGCGAGGTGGGACGCATCGGGCGGTATCCCGGGGACGCGCGCGGGCTCCTATCGTGGTGAGCACCCGTCCGCCGAGCTCCGGAGATGGTCGTGACGTCGAACCCGGCCCCGTCGCAGCCGCCCGTGGGCGCGCGCCCCAACGGCGAGGTGATGGACCTCTACAAGCTCGCCGTGGAGATGGCGGACCGGGTGTCGGCGCGGCGCGGCGTCGCCAACAGCTTCTTCGTCGCCCTGCAGAGCGCGATCCTGGCGGCGCTCGGCTTCCTGTCCGACCGCGGCTCGGACCCGTGGGTGATGGTGGCCGTCTGCCTGTCCGGAGCCGTCACGTCGGCCACGTGGTTCTTGCTCCTGCGTAGCTACCGCACGCTGAACCGCGCGAAGTTCGCCGTCATCACGCACCTCGAGACCGAGCTGTCGCACCAGATCTTCGCCGACGAGTGGGACGCGCTGCGGCGCGACCCCATCACGCACTGGCAGCCGCGGTACGCCGAGCTGGGCACGGTCGAACGGGTGGTCCCCGTCGTGTTCCTGCTGATCAACGTGACGCTCGCCGTCTACCTGGCCACGTCATGACGTACCTGGACGAGGTCGCCGACGCCATCCGGGCCCACCTGCCCGGCGGGACCCGCGTGCCGCCGGACGCCGAGCCGCTGTTCCTCGCCTACGCGGTCCTCCTGCGCGCCAAGGGCGAGGACGTCACCGGGAGCGACGTGCACGACGCCTGGGTCGCGTGGATGACGCCGCGCGACGCGGACCACGAGGCGCTGCGGTCCTACGACGAGCTCCCCGCCGAGGTGCGCGCGCTGGACGAGCCCTTCCTGCGGGCGATCGTCGGTACCGCCCGGTCGATGCGGGAGCCGTCATGACGGTCCACGTGGTGTTCGACGTGCCGGCCCGCGGCGCCGGCAGGAGCTCGTCGGCGTCGGCGGCGAGCGTCGTCGGCGTGCTGCTCATGGGGCTCGGGATCGCGGGCGTCTGCGGCGTCGTGTCGGTGGTGGCGGTGGTCGCCGTCGTCGTCGCGCTGGGGTACGTCGCCGACTTCCTCAGCCGGCTCGACGTCAACCTGGCCTGGAGCGGCTCGGCCACGGTGGTGGACCCGCAGACGCTCGTGGGACCCGGGCTCCGGGTCGCGGCCGGCCTCGCGGCGTCCGCGGTCGTGCTCTGGCTCGGCCTGGTGCTGCTTCGTCGGCGGCGTCACGCCGTGCTGTTCCTGCGTCGCTTCGGGTACGACGACGCGACGCGCGTCGTCACCGCTGCGCTCGCCGTGCTCGGCCGGTCGTGGCGGGTGGTCACGCTCGACGACTCGGACGTGCAGGCGGTCGGCGCCCGCCGGTCCGGCGTGAGGACGTTCTCGCGCGCGGCATCGGAGCGGGTGGGCAAGGTCGTGGGCCGGCTGTCGGTGGTGACCTTCGTCGCCGTGGTGGGGACCCTCGCGTGGGCGGCGAACACCGTGGCCGACCCGGCCGAGCTCCTTCCCGGCGGCCTGCTCGACGGATCACCGCTGCGCATCGAGTCGCCCGCGCAGGTCGCGACGACGATCGTGCTGGTGTTCGTCGCGACGACGCTCGTCTTCGGCGTGCTCCGTCGGCTCCTCTTCCCTGCGTTCCTGCTCGCGAGACGTGTCGAGCGCAGCGCGCAGACGGCCGACGGTGCCGGGCGGCAGTCGGTGCAGGACGCGGACGACGTGGAGGCGGTCGGGACGCTGGTCGAGCGGATGTCCCGCCGGGTCTTCAGCCCTCAGCTCATGGTCGTCACCTCGACCAACGCGATGTGGCGCCGCGCCGTGAGCCGGTTGCTCGCCAGTACCGAGGTCACACTGGTGGACGTCTCCCGCCCGACCGAGAGCCTGTTGTGGGAGATCCGGGAGCTGTCGGAGAACGACGACGGCCGGTGCGTGTACATCGGCCACGTCGATCGTCTGGCGCGGTTCCTGCCCGACGTCGCCCGGACGGCCCCAGCCGGCTGGCACGTGCCGCAGTACGACGTGCTCGCGGCGGCCCCGACGTCGGTCATCGGCAAGATCGAGCGCGTGCTGGAGGGGCACGAGGTGCTGGCGTACAGCAGTGATCCGACGACCGTCGGCCAGTTCTCGCGCAGCCTCGAGCGGCACCTCTGGACAACCGTCGCGGCCCCGGCACCCGCGGCTCCGCAGGGTCGGCCGCGTGCGACGACGTCCTGACTCTCACGGCCCTCGGCCGGGGGGCCCGTGCCTGCCATGGGTCAGACGGTTCGCCGGAGGCCGGGGACGAGCGGGCCGGACGCGGCCGGTCGTGCACCGCGTCCGGCTCGAGGGGCTCGGGGTCAGCCGACGGAGACGGGCTCGCGCCGGTCGGCGGCGGGGCTGTCGACCGTGAGGTCGGCCTCGGCGTCGTCGTCCTCGAAGATGTCCTCGGCGGAGGCCGAGGCGTACCGGTCGAGGTCGAGGATCCCCTCGCGCTTGGCGACGATCGCCGGCACGAGAGCCTGCCCCGCGACGTTCACGGCGGTGCGGCCCATGTCGAGGATCGGGTCGATCGCGAGGAGCAGCCCGACGCCGGCGAGCGGCAGGCCGAGCGTCGAGAGCGTGAGCGTCAGCATGACGACGGCGCCGGTCAGCCCGGCGGTGGCCGCGGACCCGACGACGGACACGAACGCGATGAGCAGGTAGTCGGTGATCGAGAGGTCGATGCCGAACAGCTGCGCGACGAAGATCGCGGAGATCGCCGGGTAGATCGAGGCGCAGCCGTCCATCTTCGTCGTCGCCGCCAGCGGCACCGCGAACGAGGCGTAGGACCGCGGCACGCCGAGGTTCCGCTCGACCACGCGCTGAGTCACGGGCAGCGTCCCGACGGACGAGCGCGAGACGAACGCGAGCTGGATCGCCGGCCACGCGCCACGGAAGTAGCTGGCGACGCCGAGCCCGTTGGTCCGCAGGATCGCGGGGTAGACGACGAACAGCACGAGGGCGAGACCGACGTAGATCGCCACGGCGAACGACCCGAGCGGCGCCAGCAGGTCCCAGCCGTACGTCGCGACGGCGCGGCCGATGAGGCCCAGGGTGCCCAGCGGGGCGAGCCGGATGACCCACCACAGGACCTTCTGCACGATCGCGAGCGCCGAGCGCGTGAACGCCAGGAACGGCTGGGCCGCGGCGCCGCTGCGCAGGGCCGCGATGCCGACGACGATCGCGATGACCACGATCTGCAGGACGTTGAACGAGATTGACGTCGACAGCGCGCCGTCATGGTCCGCCGTGCTCGCGCCGAGACCGAGGAAATTGCCCGGGATCAGGCCGTTGAGGAAGTCGAGCCAGCTGCCCGTCACGCCGACCTCGGACCCGGCCTCGGGGCTCAGGGTCGAGTTGTTGCCGGGCTGGAACAGCAGGCCGAGCCCGATGCCGATCGCGACGGAGATCGCCGCGGTGATCGCGAACCAGAGCAGCGTCTGCCAGGCGAGCCGGGCCGCGTTGGTCACCTGCTGGAGGTTGGCGATCGACGTGACGATGGCGAGGAAGACGAGCGGCGGCACGATCGCCTTGAGCAGGGTCACGAACGACGAGCCGATGGTGTCCAGCGTCGTGGTCAGCCAGTTCGGATCGCCCGACGCGGTCGGGCCCATCTGGAGGGCGATCCAGCCGAGGAGGACGCCGAGGCCCAGGCCGAGGAGGACCTGGACGGAGAAGGACGGGAGGCGCAGCCGGCGCTTCGGCTGCGTGGAGGTGTCAGACACAAGAAGCCTTTCGGGGCGCGCCTCGGTCAGGCGCGCGGGTCACGACGAGGGAGGGACGGGCATCCGACCGCTGTTCGGAGCGGCGGAGCCGGGGCGGTTCAGCGACCGTGGACGGGACGACAGAGCGCGCTGGCGACTCGGTGCAGGTCGACGGCGAGGCGCTCGGTCAGGTTCCACGTGCTCACGCGGGGGTACTCCCTGGTTCGGTGACAGCTGACTCCGGGCGCAACACAGGCGGCGACGCAGATGCTTCCCGATCGCGTACGAGAGAGACGTCACACCCGGGCAGGCCGGTCACCTCGCGCGGTCGAGCACCCGCTCCGCGTGCCGCAGGATCGGCCCGTCGACCATCTGCCCGTCCCACCGGAACACCCCGCGCTGACCGGCCGCGGCCTCCAGCAGCGCCCGCGCCCACGCGACCTCGGCCTCGTCGGGCCGGTACGCCGCGCGGATCACCGCGACCTGCGACGGGTGGATGCACGCCGTCGCGGCGAACCCGCTGGCCGCGGCGTCGGCGGCCTCGGCCGCGAGGCCGTCGACGTCCCCGATGTCCAGGTGCACGGCGTCGATCGCGGCCTTGCCGAACGCCCCCGCGGCCAGCAGCACCGTCGAGCGCGCGTGGGCGGCCACCGACCGGTACGCGCCCGACGGCCCGCGGCTCGACGTCCCGCCCAGCGAGGCGACAAGGTCCTCGGCGCCCCACATCAGGCCGACGACGTTCGGTTCGGCGGCGATCGCCGCGGCGTTGACGACGCCGGCCGCCGTCTCGACCAGCGCGATCACGTCGTAGCGGGCTAGCGGGCGGACGTCGTCGGCCGACGCGGTCTTGGCCAGCATGACGGTCCGGTACGGCGTCGCCATGAGGGCGCGGAGGTCCTCGCAGAGGTCGTCGGTGCCAGCGGGATTGAGCCGGACGATCGTGCGCCGGGGGTCGAGGGGCAGGTCGCTGAGGCTGAACCGGGCGGCCGCCTTGGCGTCGGCCGACACCGCGTCCTCGAGGTCGAGGATCACGGCGTCGGCCCGGTCCGCGGCCTTCTCGTAGCGCTCGGGCCGGTCGGCGGGGCAGAAGAGCAGCGCCGGGCCCATCGCGAAGTCGGTCACGGCGCGGCCTCCCGGCACCAGAACAGCACCGAGCGCGTGGCCGTGGCGACGACGACCTCGTCCTGGTTCTTGCCGGTGTGCTTCAGCGTGACCACCCCCTGGCCGGGCCGCGACGCGGAGAGCCGCTTCTCGAGGACGACCGTCTCGGAGTAGAGCGTGTCCCCGTGGAACAGCGGGTGGGGGAACGCCACGTCGGTGAACCCGAGATTGGCGACGATCGTGCCTTGCGTGAGCTGGTCGACCGAGCTGCCGACCAGCACCGCCAGGGTCATCATCGAGTTCACCAGCCGCTGCCCGAACGGCTGCCCGGCCGACCAGGCGGCGTCGAGGTGCAGGGCCTGGCCGTTCATGGTCAGCGTGCTGAACAGCACGTTGTCCGCCTCCGTCAGGGTGCGCCCCGGCCGGTGCAGGTACCGCGTGTCCAGCTCGAGCTCCTCGTAGTAGAGCCCGCGCTGCTCGACGTCCCGGCTCACGGCGCCACCTCTCTGCTCATCGCGACGCCCCGGCGAACCCCAGCTCGCGCGCGATGACCATGAGCTGGACCTCCGTCGTGCCCTCGCCGATCTCCAGGATCTTGGAGTCGCGGTAGTGCCGCGCCACGGGGTTCTCGTTCATCACGCCGTTGCCGCCGAAGATCTGCGTCGCGTCGCGGGCGTTGTCCATCGCCGCCTCGCTGCCGATCATCTTGGCCAGGCTGGCCTCGAGCTTGAACGACCGACCCGCGACGAGGCGGTTCGCGGCGTCGTACCAGGCCAGCCGCGCGGAGTGCACGCGGGCCTCCATGCGGGCGATCGTGAACGCGATGTGCTGGTTCTCGCCGATCGCGTGGCCGAAGACGTTGCGGGTCTTGGCGTAACGCATGGCCTCGTCGAGGCAGCCCTGGGCGGCACCCGTGCACAGCGCGGCGAACGCCACACGTCCCTCGTCGAGGGTCTGGATGAACGACGCGAAGCCCCGGCCGCGCTCCCCCAGCAGGTTGGCCTCGGGCACGCGGACGTCCTCGAAGCGCAGCGGGTGCGTGTCGGAGGTGTGCCAGCCGACCTTGTCGTAGGCCGGCAGGACCGTGAAGCCGGGCGTGCCGCTGGGCACCAGGATCGCCGTGAGCTCCTTCTTCACGGAGCCGTCGGCGCGGACCGTCTCCCCGGTCACCGCCGTGATGGTGACCAGCCGCGTGATCTTGGTGCCGGAGTTGGTGATGAACTGCTTGGTGCCGTTGATGACCCACTGGCCGTCGTCGAGAACGGCCGTGGTCTTGGTCCCCGCCGCGTCCGAGCCGGCGTCGGCCTCCGTCAGCCCGAAGGCGGCGAGCGCGGTGCCCTGCGCGAGCATCGGCAGCCACTCCTGCTTCTGCGCCTCGGTCCCGCTGCGGAACACCGGCATCGCCCCGAGCCCGACGCCGGCCTCGAGGGTGACGGCGATGGACTGGTCGACGCGCGCCAGCTGCTCGACCGCCAGGCAGAGGTCGACGTAGTCCCGGCCCTGG
Source organism: Cellulomonas sp. P4_D11 (assembly GCF_056401915.1). Classification (NCBI taxonomy): domain Bacteria; kingdom Bacillati; phylum Actinomycetota; class Actinomycetes; order Micrococcales; family Cellulomonadaceae; genus Cellulomonas; species Cellulomonas sp. P4_D11. Next base: position 53,081 of record NZ_JBFUIK010000001.1, read on the forward strand.
CCGCCGTACTCCTTGGGGAAGGGCAGGCCGAAGAGCCCCATCTCGCCCATCTGGCCGATGATCTCGTAGGGCAGCTCTCGCAGCGTGTCGTACTTGTAGGCCGCGGGGGCGACGACGGTGTCCGCGAACTCGCGCACCTCGTCGCTCAGTCGCTGCTGCTCAGGAGTCAGTCCGTAGCTCATGCCGGATCCCTTCGTGGGGGTGGACGGTGATGGTGGCGACCACGCGGTCGAGGGCCACCTGCTCGGCCGGTCGGACCGAGAGCGTGACGACGCCGTCGCAGGGCGCGGCGATCCGGTGCTCCATCTTCATGGCCTCGATCGTCAGCAGGACCTGGCCGACGACCACGTCGTCGCCGGTCGCCACGTCGATCGAGACGACGGTGCCGGGCATCGGGGAACGGACCTCCGGGTCCACCGGGCGCGTGCCGCGGGCGCGCGTGGCCAGCTCGTCGGCCAGCCGCTCGACGCGGCTCCGGAAGCGGAGCTCGAACGCCGACCCGCGGTCGCCCACCCAGGTGACGGGCCCGTCCGCCGCGAGGCGCAGCCGGTGCAGGACGCCGTCGATCTCGACGGCCCCGGGCCCGACGAGCGCGGCCGTGACCGGCGGCTCGTCGCCCACCGTGACCGTCGAGCCCAGCACGGAGACCTCGACGCCGCCGACGTCGTGGCGGACCGCACGGGGGTCGCCCAGGCGCCAGCCGTCGGAGCGCCAGGCGCCGGTCTCGGAGGCGTCGTGCCGCGACAGCGCGGCCGCGACGTACGCCGCGACGGGAGGGGTCCGCGGGGTCAGCCCCGGGATCAGCCGCCCGAGCAGGCCGGTGTCGAGCCGGCCCTCCCGGACGTCGGGGTCCGCAAGGACCTGGCGGAGGAACTCGATGTTGGTCCGGACGCCGAGCACGGTCGTCCGCGACAGCGCGCCGTCCAGCCGCGCGATGGCCTCGGCGCGCGKGGGCGCCCACGCGATCACCTTCGCGAGCATCGGGTCGTACGCGGACCCGATCTCCAGCCCCTCGACCAGCGCGCTGTCGACCCGGATGCCCTCCCCGCCGGGCTCGTCGAGCAGGAGCACGGTCCCGGTGGACGGCAGGAACTCGCGCGACGGGTCCTCGGCGTAGACGCGCGCCTCGACCGCGTGGCCCGTGAGCACCACGTCGTCCTGCGCGACGGTCAGCCGCTCGCCGGCGGCGATCCGCAGCTGCCACTCCACCAGGTCGAGCCCGGTGACCAGCTCGGTGACCGGGTGCTCCACCTGCAGCCGCGTGTTCATCTCCATGAAGAAGAACTCCGTCGGCGCCTCGTCGGACACCAGGAACTCGACCGTCCCCGCGCCGACGTAGCCGACGCTGCGCGCGACGTCGCACGCCGCGGCCCCGATGCGGGCGCGGGTGGACTCGTCGAGCAGCGGCGACGGCGCCTCCTCGATGACCTTCTGGTGCCGGCGCTGCAGGGAGCACTCGCGCTCGCCGAGGTGGATCACGTGCTCGAAGCCGTCGGCCAGCAGCTGGACCTCGATGTGCCGCGGGGTCCGGACCAGGCGCTCGAGCAGCAGGGTGTCGTCGCCGAAGGCCGCCGCGGCCACGCGCCGCGCCCCGGCGAGTGCGTCGGCAAGGTCGTCCGCCCGCTCGACGACCACCATCCCCTTGCCGCCCCCGCCCGCCGAGGGCTTGACCAGCACCGGGTAGCCCACGCGAGCGGCGGACTCGGCGTCGACCACCGACGAGCCGGGGATCACCGGGACACCGGCGGACGACACGTGCTCCTTGGCGCGGATCTTGTCGCCCATGACCTCGAGCGCCTTGACGCCGGGGCCGACGAACGCGATGCCGGCTGCCTCGCACGCCCGCGCGAGGTCCGCGTTCTCCGAGAGGAAGCCGTAGCCGGGGTGGATCGCCTCCGTGCCGGTCGCGACGGCGGCGGCCAGCACGGCGTCGATGGAGAGGTAGCTGTCGATCCGCACGGCGTCGTCGGCCAGCGCGACGTGCTTGGCGCCGCGGTCGGCGTCGGTGTACACCGCCACGGAGCGGATCCCGAGCCGGCGCAGGGTCGCGACGACCCGGCTGGCGATCTCGCCACGGTTGGCCACGAGGACGGTCCGGAACATGGCACTCACATCCGGAACAGGCCGAGGCGCGGCTCGCCCAGCGGCACCGTGGCGCAGACGTCGAGGGCCATGCCGAGGACGCGGCGGGTGTCGGCGGGGTCGATGATCCCGTCGTCCCACAGGCGCGCGGTCGCGTAGTACGGGCTGCCCTGCGTCTCGTACTGCTCGCGCAGCGGCGCCTTGAAGGCCTCCTCGTCGTCGGCCGACCAGGTCTCGCCGCGGCCCTCCAGCTGCTCGCGGCGGACCGTGGCCAGCACCGACGACGCCTGCGGGCCGCCCATGACCGAGATCCGGCTCGCGGGCCACATCCACAGGAACCGCGGCGAGTACGCGCGTCCGCACATCGAGTAGTTGCCGGCCCCGAACGAGCCACCGATCACCACGGTCAGCTTGGGGACGCGGGTCGTCGCGACGGCGGTGACCATCTTCGCGCCGTGCTTCGCGATGCCGCCCGCCTCGTAGTCCCGGCCGACCATGAACCCGTTGACGTTCTGCAGGAACACCAGCGGGATGCCGCGCTGGTCGCAGAGCTCGATGAAGTGCGCGCCCTTGAGCGCGGACTCGCTGAACAGCACCCCGTTGTTGGCGACGATGCCGACGGGGTGCCCGTGCAGGCGCGCGAACCCGGTGACCAGCGTGGTGCCGTACTCGCGCTTGAACTCGTGCAGCTCGCTGCCGTCGACCAGGCGCGCGATGACCTCGCGCACGTCGTACGGGGTGAGCAGGTCGGTGGGGACCACGCCGTACAGCTGGCTCTCGTCCACCTTGGGCGGTCGGCTCTCGTGGACCTCCCACGCAGTCGTGGTCGGGACCGGCAGGGTCGCGACGATGTCCCGCACGATCTGCAGCGCGTGCGCATCGTTCTCCGCCAGGTGGTCCGTGACTCCCGACCGCCGCGAGTGCAGCTCGCCGCCGCCGAGGTCCTCCGCGGTCACCACCTCGCCGGTCGCCGCCTTCACCAGCGGCGGTCCGCCCAGGAAGATCGTCCCCTGGTCGCGCACGATCACGGTCTCGTCGCTCATCGCCGGCACGTACGCGCCGCCGGCGGTGCACGAGCCCATCACGCAGGCGATCTGCGGGATGCCCTCCGCGGACATGCGCGCCTGGTTGAAGAAGATGCGGCCGAAATGGTCGCGGTCCGGGAACACCTCGTCCTGCTTGGGCAGGAACGCGCCACCCGAGTCGACGAGGTAGATGCAGGGCAGCCGGTTCTCGAGCGCGATCTCCTGGGCTCGCAGGTGCTTCTTGACGGTCAGCGGGTAGTAGGTGCCGCCCTTCACGGTCGCGTCGTTGGACAGGACCATGACGTGCCGGCCGTGCACCAGGCCGATGCCCGCGATCACCCCGGCGCCGGGCGCCTCGCCGTCGTAGAGCTCGTAGGCCGCCAGCGGGGCGACCTCCAGGAACGGGCTGCCGTCGTCCAGCAGCACGTCGATCCGCTCGCGCGGCAGCAGCTTGCCGCGCGTCACGTGCCGCTCCCGGGACCGCTCGGGTCCGCCCAGCGCGGCGGTGCGCAGCCGGTCGTCCAGCTCCGCGACGAGGGCGCGCTGGGACTCGTCGTTCGCCAGGAACGTGGCCGCGGCGGGGTCGGCCGTGGTGGTGAGCATCTCCATCGACGCGGTCTCCAAGGGATGGCTGGAGAGGACAACTCAGTTAGGGATCGCTAACTGAAATGAGGCTACAGTTCTCGCACGCCCTTGTCCACGAAGGAGCCCCGATGGCCGACGTGCTGGAGACCCTGCCGACCGCCCGCGGCCGCGCCAAGGCCGAGCGCCGCGACGCGCTCCTCTCGTCGGCCGCGCAGCTGTTCGCCAGCCGCGGCTTCGACGGCGTGTCCATCGAGGACCTCGGCTCGTCGGTCGGGATCAGCGGGCCGGCGGTGTACCGGCACTTCGCCAGCAAGCAGGCCGTGCTCGCCGCGCTCCTCGTCGGCGTCAGCGAAGGTCTGCTCGCGGGGGGTCGGACCGTCGTGGCCGACGCCGGCGACGACGAGTCGGCCCTCGCCGCGCTCGTCCGGTTCCACGCCGACTTCGCGCTGCGCGACCCCGACGTCATCCGCGTGCAGGACCGCGACCTCGCCGCCCTCTCCCCGCAGGACCGCGAGTCGGTGCGTGACCTGCAGCGACGCTACGTCGACGTCTGGGTCGACGTGCTCAGCCGACTCAGCCCGACGACCGAGCGCGCCGAGCTGCGGCTGCGCGCGCAGGCCACGTTCGGGCTGCTCAACTCGACGCCGCACAGCGCCCGGTCGGTGACCGTGGCGCGGACCCGGGCGCTGCTGGAGGAGATGGCGCTGGCCGCGCTGGGGCGGTAGCGCGCGACCGCACACCCTTGCCACTCTCCCCAGTGAACGGCTCTCGTCTTTCCACAGGTCACCGCCGGTGTGTCAGTAGCCAGTCGTACACTTGTTCGAAGACGGATCGGTTGAGTACCGGTGGTGGGAGGTGGCGACGATGACAGCGGTGTTGGATGCCCCGGTGCGCGACGAGGTCATGGCGCGGGCCTCGGGTGTCGGGGTTGATCGGCGCCCGACCGCGACGCTCGCCGCCACCCCGCGCGATACCAACGCGCCCGGGCCGCAGGTCACCGATCCCGCAGCCTCAGCGATGTCAGCTACCCACCCGCCGTTGGTGTGGGCGGACTCGGGGCGCGCGTCTCGCCTCGATGCGGCGCCGGCGCCTGGTCCGGGTGTGCGGGTGGTGGATCTGGCTGCCGTGGACGTCCCGGTCTCGGGCGTTGCTGTGGAGGACCTCGTTTCGTTGCTCGCGTCGGTGCCGGTCGCGGACGTGTCGGGTGCGGCGCTGGTGAACGCCATCGCGGCCTCGCAGCAGGCGGTCGCGATGCTCCAGGCTCTGCAGGGCCGGTTCGTGCGCGAGCTGGCGGACCGCACCCCGATGGACACCCTGGAACGGGTCTCCGACGAGGTCGCCTGCGCCCTGGTGTGCACCCGGCGCCTGGGTCAGGACCTGGTCCTGCGCGCCACCCACACCAGCACTTACCCCGTGCTGGGTGACGCGTGGGCGGCCGGTCGGATCGAGGCGCGCAAGATCGACGTGATCCTGGCCGAGATCCACACGGGCGGTGCCGGTCTGGACCGCGACGTCGTCGACCGGGTGGTCGCCGACGCCGTGAACCACGCCGCCGAGCTGACCGCCCCGCAGCTGACCCGGCACGTACGGGCCGTGCTGCTCGCGGTCAACCCCGACGTGCCGGAGAAGCGGCGCCGGGCCGAACGCGAGCGGCGCGGCGTGTTCCTCGAGCTGGCGCCCGATGCGATGGCCCGCCTGATCGCCTACCTGCCCGCAGCCGAGGCCACCGCGGCGTTCACCGCGATCGACGCCCTGGCCGGCAACGCCGCCGTGGACGGGGATGACCGGACAGTCGATCAGCGGCGCGCGGACGCATTCAGTGACATCTTCACCGGGATCCTGGACCGGCAGGCCACCCCCGACGGCACCCCCCTGCCCACCCGGCACGGGCAGCGCGCCGCCCTGCAGGTCAACGTCGCCGCGTCCACCCTGCTCGGCCTCGACGACAACCCAGGGTTCCTCGGCTCCTACGGGCCGATCCCGGCCCAGGTGGCTCGCGAGCTCGCCCAGGACGCCACCTGGCGGCGCGTGCTGACCGACCCGGCCACCGGGCAGGTCTGCTCCGTGGGCACCCAGTCCTACCGGCCCGGTGCGGACCTGACCCGCACGGTGCAAGCCCGCGACGTCACGTGCACCTTCCCCGGGTGCCGGCAGCCGGCCACCCGGTGCGAGCTCGACCACCGCATCCCGTTCGACCACGACCGCACCACGACCGACCAGGGTCACGACGCGCAAACGTGCGAGGCGAACCTGCACGCGCTGTGCAAGCACCACCACCAAGCCAAGACGAAGGGCTGGTGGCAGGTCACCTACAACCCCACCACTGGGGTCTCGACCTGGACCGACCGGCACGGGCTGACCTACGCGCGCAGCCCGGTCCTGGTCCTGGTCCCACCCGACGCCCTCGAGCACCGACCCCCGCCGCCCGACATCGGCGACCCACCCTTCTGAGCCTGCATGACGGCCGCGCGATGCTTGCGTGGAGCGCCGACCTCGCGCGTGACGCTGCGGCACGCCCGGACCTCATCGAGCACTCCCCGGCACGCCGCGGCTTGATGATCCCGACAGCGACGCGTTTGTCGACGGGCACGCGCTGCCCTCGACCGTGCCCGTGAGGCGAAGGACCGGAGGATGCGGCTGCCGTCGACCGATCAGCCTCTAGGCCCCGGCGTGGCGCTGAGATCGGCCGGCATCGGCGGGCGACGGTCCGCCGGGCCGTCCTCGGGCGGGACGTCGTAGGGTCGAACGGTGAGCGTGCGAGACGCGGACAGGGCTCCTCTGCGGGCCGAGGAGCTCGAGGTGTTCGAGGCGCTGCGGCCGCGCCTCGAGGCCATCGCCTATCGCCTGCTCGGGTCCGCCTCGGAGGCCGAGGACGCGGCGCAGGAGACGTTCCTGCGGTGGGAGGCCGCCGATCGCGACCAGGTCCGCGTGCCCGCCGCCTGGCTCACCCGGGTGCTGACCAACCTGTGCCTGACGCAGCTGCAGTCGGCGCGGGCGCGGCGCGAGGTCTACGTGGGCGAGTGGCTCCCGGAGCCGCTGCTCGCCGGCGACCCGATGCTCGGCCCGGCGGACACCGCCGAGCAGCGGGAGTCCGTGTCGACCGCCGTCCTCGTGCTCATGGAGCGCCTGACCCCGAACGAGCGGGCCGTCTACGTGCTGCGCGAGGCGTTCTCCTACTCGCACGCCGAGATCGCCGAGCTGCTCGACATCACCGAGGCGAGCAGCCAGCAGACCTTCCACCGCGCCAAGGAGCACATGGCCACGGAGAAGGTCCGCACCGAGGTGGACGAGGCGGCCGCGCGGCAGGTGGTCGAGGAGTTCCTGGTGGCCGCCACGAGCGGGAAGACCGAGCCGCTCCTGCGGCTGCTGACCGCCGACGCGACGGGGGTCGGTGACGGTGGCGGATACGTCCCGGCGCGCGCGAAGCCGTTCTTCGGCGCGGCGGCCGTCGCGCAGTTCCTGCGCGGACTGTTCCGGCCCGCCGACGCCAAGCGCGCGCTCATCGGCGGGAGCCCGGACTTCTACGCCTGGACCGCGAACGGCGGCCCCGCGCTGGTCGCGGTGGTCGGCGACCGGCTCGTCGGCGTCATGAGCCTGGAGGCGACCGATGACGGCATCGCCGCGGTGCGCTCGCAGGTCAACCCCGACAAGCTCGGGCGCGCGGCACGCCGGTGGGCGGAGTCGGACCACGGGGAGCCGTTGCTCAGCGGCTGGTGAGTGACGAGCGTCACATCACGCACCTGTCAGGGATCGGGTCGGCGTCCAGTTCAGGAGGCACACCGATCCACGACAGGAGCGACTCATGAAGCACCGCATCGTCATCCTCGGAGCCGGGTACGCCGGGGCCTCCGCCGCCGGTCGACTGGCCCGCCGCCTGCACCCCGACGACGTCGAGATCACCCTGGTCAACGCCGAGCCGGACTTCGTGGAGCGGGTCCGCATGCACCAGCTGGCGACGGGACAGGACCTGCGCCCGCGGCCGCTGGACGGCATGTTCGCCGGCACGGGCGTCGCCGTGCGCGTCGCCCGCGTCACGTCCGTCGACGTCGGCGGCAGGACGGTCGCGCTCGAGGGTGCCGACGAGCTCCGCTACGACACCCTCGTGTACGCGCTGGGCAGCGCCCGGGACGACCACGGCGTGCGCGGCGTCTTCGAGCACGCGGACGAGGTCGCGAGCCGGTCCGGCGCGCGACGGCTGAACGACCGGCTGCGGGCTCTGTCCCCGGGTGGGCGCGTGCTCGTGGTCGGCGGCGGGCTGACGGGCATCGAGGCGGCCAGCGAGATCGCCGAGTCCTTCGCGGGCCTCGAGGTCGCCCTCGCGGCGCGGGCCGGGTTCGGCGACTGGCTCTCGCCGCAGGGCGAGAAGCACCTGCGCGGCACCTTCGACCGACTCGGAATCACGGTCCACGAGCACACCGGCGTCGCGAGCGTCGGCCCCACGGGGGTCGTCACGGACGAGGGCGAGAGGATCCCTGCGGACATCACGGTCTGGGCGGCCGGCTTCGCGGTGCACCCGATCGCCGCCGCGTCGTCGCTGGCGGTCACCGACCGCGGGCAGATCCTCGTCGACGAGACCATGCGGTCCGTCTCCCACCCCGACGTCTACGCGGTGGGCGACGCCGCCCTGGCGCACGGCCCGGTCGGAAACTCGCTGCGCATGTCGTGCGCCTCCGGCATCCCGATGTCGTGGCAGGCCGCGGACTCGATCGTCGCGCGCCTCACCGGCGGCAGGCTCCCCCGCACGCCGCTGGGCTACGTGCACCAGTGCATCAGCCTCGGGCGCCGCGACGGGCTCATCCAGCTGGTCACGTCGGACGACCGCGCCCGGTCCTTCGCTCCCGGCGGGCGCCTGGCCGCGCGGTACAAGGAGCTCGTCTGCGCGGGCGCCGCGCTCATGGTCGCCCACCCCGTGCCGTACCCGGCCCGGCGGCGGCGCGCGGTGACGGGGGTGGCGGCGACGATCGCGGCCGCGGCCCGCTAGGCCCGACGGATCGAGCCGGCGCGGKACGACTCGTCGTCCCGCGCCGGCGCGGTCACACCATGCTCAGCACCGACCCCGGTCGGGCGAGGACCGCGCCGACGTCCGTGAGGAAGTGGGCCGCCTCGGCGCCGTCGACGAGGCGGTGGTCGAAGGAGACGCTCAGGGTCATGACGTGCCGGAGCGCGATCTCGTCCCGGAACTCCCACGGCTGCCGACGGATCGCGCCCATCGCCAGGATCGCCGCCTGACCGGGCACCAGGATCGGCGTCCCGGTGTCGACGCCGAGCACCCCGATGTTGGTGATCGTGATCGTCCCGCCGGCCAGGTCGGCGGGCGTCGTGGTGCCCGCTCGGGCGGCCTCGGTCAGCGTGCCGATCGCGTCGGCCAGCTCGGGCAGCCGGAGCCCGTCGGCGTCCTTGACGCTCGGCACCAGCAGCCCACGCTGGGTCGCCGCGGCGATGCCGAGGTTCACGTACCCGTACTCGACGATCTCGCCCGCGGCGTCGTCCCAGTGCGCGTTGAGCGACGGGTTGCGGTGGACGGCGAGCGTCACCGCCTTGGCGACGACCGTGAGGATCGAGATCCGGTGCCCGGCCAGCGCGCGGTCGGCCCGGAACTGCTCCAGCAGCTCCAGGGTCGGCGTGACGTCCACGGTCAGCGACGTCGACGCGTGCGGGGCGGTGAACGCGCTCGATACCATCGCCGCGGCGGTCTGCTTGCGGACGCCGGCCACGGGCCTGCGCACCTCGCGGGCCGATCCGGAGACGGGTCCGCGCGCGGCCGGGGCCGCGGTCGTCCTGCTGGCCGGCCGGCTCACCGTCGCGGCGCGGGCCTCGGACCGGTCGACCACCGGGGCGGAGCCGGCTCCCGACACCACGTGCAGAACGTCCTCGCGCGTGATCATGCCGTCCTTGCCGGAGCCCTCCATCCGGTTGAGGTCGACGCCGAGGTCGTGCGCCAGCTTGCGGACCGGCGGGAGCACCTTGGGACCGACGCGACGGGCCGCGAGCGCCACGGCCGCGGCGTCGTCGGCGATCGCGTGCGCCGCCACCCAGTCCGCCGACCTCGACCGCCGGCGCGGGCGTGCCCCGGTCTCGGCCAGCGGCCCGTACCCGACGAGGACCGCCGTCCGCGCGGGCGCGGCGCTCGCCGCAGGCGCCAGGGGTTCGACTGTCGGCTCGTCGCTCTCCGCCTCCGAGGTCTCGGCCTGCGCGACCGTCTCGACGACGGCCTCGGTGTCCTCAGAAGGCGTCGACGACGTCGGTGCCGGGCTGGGCGTCGCGGCCTCGCCGACACTGCTCGACTCCGCGACCGTGATCGTCAGCAGCGGTGTCCCGACCGGCACCGTGGCGCCGGCCTCGACCAGCAGCTCGGCGACCACCCCGGCGTACGGCGACGGCAGCTGGACCAGCGCCTTCGCGGTCTCCACCTCGGCGACCACCTGGTTGAGCTCGACGGTGTCGCCCACGGCGACCGTCCACTCGACCAGGTCGGACTCGGTCAGGCCCTCGCCCAGGTCCGGCAGCGTGATCGTCTGGATCATGACGCCCTCCATCCGGTCAGGGAGTGCTGTCTGCCCATCACGCGGTCGACGGCGTCGAGCATCCGGTCGAGGTCGGGCAGGAAGTGGTCCTCGACCTTCGCCGCGGGGTACGGGGTGTCGAAGCCGGTGACCCGCACGGGTGCCGCCTTGAGCACGTCGAAGCAGCGGTCGGTGATGCTCGCCGCCACCTCGGCGCCCAGGCCGCCGTTCTGCTGGGCCTCGTGCGTGATCACCAGGCGGCCGGTCTTGCGCACGGACACCTCGAGGGTGTCGAGGTCGAGGGGCGACAGCGAGCGCAGGTCCACCACCTCGACGGACAGCCCGTCGTCCAGGGCCGCGAGCGCGGCGTCCCGGGCGGTCACGACGAGGGGGCCGTAGGCGGCCAGCGTGACGTCGGACCCCTCGACGACGACGCGCGCCCGGTCCAGCGGCAGCGCGCCGGCAAGGGACTCGTCGACCTCGCCCTTGACCCAGTAGCGACGCTTCGGCTCGAAGAACACCACCGGGTCGTCGCACGCGATCGCCTGGCGGATCATCGTGTGGGCGTCCTGCGGGTTCGCGCAGGTCACCACGCGCAGGCCAGGCGTGTGGGCGAAGTAGGCCTCGGGCGACTCGGAGTGGTGCTCGACCGCGCCGATGCCGCCGCCGTACGGGATCCGGACCGTGATCGGCATCCGCACCGCGCCGCCGGTCCGGTAGTGGATGCGGGCCACCTGCGTGACCAGCTGGTCGACGGCCGGGTAGACGAAGCCGTCGAACTGGATCTCGACGACCGGCCGGTACCCCCGGTACGCCAGCCCGACGGCGACGCCCATGATCCCGGCCTCGGCCAGCGGGGTGTCCATCACGCGGTCGGCGCCGAAGTCGCGCTGCAGGCCGTCGGTCACGCGGAACACTCCCCCGAGCGTGCCGATGTCCTCGCCGAGCAGCACCACGTTCGGGTCGTCGTCGAGCGCGTGCCGCAGGCCGGAGTTCAGCGCCCCGGCCATCGTCATCGTGGCCATCAGCCCTCACCCCCCTCGAACATCTCGAGGTAGGCGGCGTACTGGCTGCGCTGGCGTTCGAGCGCCGCTGTCCGTTCGACGAACACGTGGTCGAAGACGCTCATCGGGTCGGGGTTGGGCAGTCCGTAGCAGCCCTCGCGCATCGCCGTCGCGAACGCGTCGGCCTTCGCCTTGATCTCGGCCGCGCGCTCGTCGGACAGCGCACCGTGCGCCAGCAGGAGGCGCTCGAGCCGTGCGATCGGGTCCTTCGCGGCCCACTCCGCCTTGTCCGACGGGTCGACGTAGCGCGTCGGGTCGTCCGACGTGGTGTGCGGGCCCATGCGGTACGTGACCGCCTCGATGAACGTGGGGCCGTCGCCACGACGCGCGCGGTCGAGGGCGACGCGCGTGGCCGCCAGGACCGCGAGGACGTCGTTGCCGTCGACCCGGATGCTGGGGATGCCCATGCCGGGCGCGCGGTCGGCGATCGGGCGCTGCGCCTGCAGGCCGACCGGCTCCGAGATGGCCCACTGGTTGTTCTGGCAGAAGAAGACGACCGGCGCCTGGAAGCTCGCGGCGAAGACCATCGCCTCGTGCACGTCGCCCTTGCTCGTCGCACCGTCGCCGAAGTACGCGACGACGGCCGAGTCGGCGCCGTCCTTGACGCACCCGAGCGCGTACCCGGTGGCGTGCAGGGTCTGCGAGCCGATCATCACCTGCGGCGTCGCCATGCCGATGCTCCGCGGGTCCCAGCCGGCCAGGGCCGTCCCGCGCCAGACGCGCACGAGGTCGGTGGGCTGCGCCCCGCGGCAGTACGCGACGCCGTTCTCGCGGTAGCTGGTGAACACGAAGTCGTCGGTGCGCAGCGCGCGGGCCGAGCCGATCTGCGCGGCCTCCTGGCCCAGGAGCGGCGGCCACAGGCCCAGCTGCCCCTGCCGCTGGAGCGCGACGGCCTCGGTGTCGAAGCGGCGGACGACCACCATGTCCTCGTAGAGCTGGGTCAGCTGCTCGTCGTCGACGTCGGCGACCACCGGGTCGTGCACGGGGTCTTCGCGACGGACGCCCTCCGGCGTCACGAGCTGGACGAGATCGTCGGTTCGGGGCTGTGTCGTGGTCCGGGTACGACTGACTGACACATCTGTACGCAACATGTTTCGCTCCGTCTGGTGGCGGAGCCGTCGCTCTTGTGAAGCTAGGCCCCATTGCCTGATGTCCCGCCAGAGTATGTCGGCAAGGGACCTTGTGCCCATGGGCTGGCGCGAGTGTCGACCAGACGGCGCACAATGTCGTCGTCGACAGGAGGCAAGAATGGACAAGGTCGTCCAGTCCGCCGTCGAGGCGGTAGCCGACATCCCCGACGGGGCGACCCTCGCGGTCGGTGGGTTCGGCTTGTGCGGTATCCCGAGCGTGCTGATCCACGCTCTGCTCGACTCCGGCGTCCAGGACCTGGAGGTGGTCAGCAACAACTGCGGCGTGGACGACTGGGGGCTCGGCCTGCTCCTGCAGGCCGGTCGCATCCGGCGGATCATCGCCTCGTACGTGGGCGAGAACAAGGAGTTCGCGCGGCAGTACCTGTCCGGCGAGCTCGAGGTCGAGCTGACGCCGCAGGGCACGCTCGCCGAGCGTCTTCGTGCAGGTGGGAGCGGGATCGCCGCCTTCTACACGCGAACCGGCGTCGGCACGCTCGTGGCTTCCGGTGGTCTGCCGTGGAGGTACGACGCCGACGGTGGCGTCGCCGTGTCGTCGCCGCCCAAGCCCGTCGAGACGTTCACCGTGCGGGGTGCCGAGCACGAGTTCGTGCTCGAGGAGGCGATCACGACCGACTTCTCGCTGGTGCGCGCCCTGCGGGGTGACCGGCACGGGAACCTCGTCTTCCACGCGTCCGCGCGGAACTTCAACCCGCTGTGCGCGGCCGCCGGCGCGGTGACGATCGCCGAGGTCGAGGAGCTGGTCCCGGTCGGGTCGCTGGACCCCGACTCCATCCACCTGCCGGGGATCTTCGTCGACCGCGTCGTCGCACTTTCACCCGCCGAGGTCGCCGACAAGCGCATCGAGCGGAGGACCGTCTCATGACTCTCACGCGCGAGCAGATGGCCGCGCGGGCGGCCCTGGAGCTGACCGACGGGTCCTACGTGAACCTCGGGATCGGGCTGCCGACGCTCGTCCCGGGCTTCGTCCCGCCCGGCGTCGAGGTGGTCCTGCAGTCGGAGAACGGGGTGCTCGGCGTCGGTCCGTACCCGTCCGACGACGCCGTCGACCCGGATCTCATCAACGCCGGCAAGGAGACGATCACGATCGCACCGGGGGCGTCGTACTTCGACTCGGCGCTCTCGTTCGCGATGATCCGCGGCGGCAAGGTCGACGTCGCGATCCTCGGGGCGATGCAGGTGTCGGTCGGCGGGGACATCGCCAACTGGATGATCCCCGGGAAGATGGTCAAGGGCATGGGCGGTGCCATGGACCTGGTCCACGGGGCTCGTCGGATCGTCGTGCTCATGGAGCACGTGGCGCGGGACGGGTCCGCGAAGATCCTGCCGTCCTGCACCCTGCCGCTGACCGGCGTCGGGGTGGTCGACCGGATCATCACCGACCTGGCCGTGCTGGACGTGACCGCCGACGGGCTCGTGCTGCGCGAGTGCGCCCCGGGGGTGTCCGCCGACGACGTCGTCGCGGCCACTCCCCTCGTGACCCTGGTGATTCCTTCTGATGTGCAGGAGATGGTGCTGTCATGAGCTCGTCGACTTCCCCTGACCGCGAGGTCGTGCTGCTCGCGTTCGCGCGCACTCCGATGGCGCGCCTGAACGGGTCGCTGTCGTCCCTGTCCGCCGCGTCCCTGGGCGCCGTCGCCATCGGCGGCGCGCTCGCGCGGTCGGGCGTCGACCCCTCCGAGGTCGACCAGGTGCTCATGGGCCAGGTGGTCCAGGCGGGCGCCGGCCAGAACCCCGCCCGGCAGGCGGCCGTCAAGGCCGGCATCCCGTGGACGGTGCCGGCGACCACCATCAACAAGGTGTGCCTCAGCGGGCTCACCGCGATCATCGACGCCGCGCGGATGATCCGGCTGGGCGAGGCCTCCGTCGTCGTCGCGGGCGGCCAGGAGTCGATGAGCCAGGCGCCGCACCTGCTCCCCGGCTCGCGGCGCGGGTGGACCTACGGGGACATCCAGGCGGTCGACTCCCTCGCGTTCGACGGCCTGACCGACGCGTTCGACCGCGAGTCGATGGGCTCGTCCACCGAGCGCGGGAACAAGGCGCTGTCGATCCCCCGGGAGGCGCAGGACCTCGTCGCGGTGGAGAGCCACCGGCGCGCGGCCGCCGCCGTGGAGTCGGGCGTCTTCGCCGACGAGATCGTGCCGGTCGAGGTGCCCCAGCGGCGCGGCGCGCCTGTGGTCGTGGCTCTCGACGAGGGGATCCGTCCGGAGACGTCGGTGGAGTCGTTGGCCTCGTTGCGGCCCGCCTTCTCCGCGGACGGGACGATCACCGCCGGGAACGCCTCGCCGCTGACCGACGGCGCGGCCGCGGTCGTGGTGGCCAGTCGCGAGTGGGCCGAGGCGCGCGGGCTCACCTGGCTGGCGTCCGTCGGCGCCTCAGGGCAGGTGGCCGGGCCGGACAACTCGCTGCACTCCCAGCCGTCCGCGGCGATCTCCGCCGCGCTGTCGCGGGGCGGCTGGGACCTGTCGACCGTCGACTTCATCGAGATCAACGAGGCCTTCGGCTCCGTCGTCGTGCAGTCTCTCGGCGACCTGGCGTACCCGCTCGAGCAGACGAACGTCCACGGCGGCGCGATCGCGCTCGGGCACCCCATCGGGGCCTCGGGGGCGCGGCTGGCCGGTCACGCCGCGATGGAGCTGGCACGGCGGGGCCAGGGACGCGCGGCCGTCGCCCTGTGCGGCGGCGGCGGGCAGGGCGAGGCGCTGCTGATCTCCCGAACCCCGGACTGACCTTCGTCCCCGCACGGCCGATGGGGCCGGCTCACCGGCCGTCGGCGCGATTCGCGCGGCGGCGGGCGGTGAGGCGCTTCGACTTCGCCTGATTGCCGCAGTCCGTCATGCTGCACCACCGGCGGCTGCCGTTCTTCGAGGTGTCGACGAAGAGGTACTGGCAGCCGTCCTGCGAGGCGCACGCCTTGACCCTCCCGAGCGACCGGCTCGTCGCCAGGTCGATCGCCGACTGCGCGATCCGCCAGCGCGGGAGCCGCAGGTCGGGGTCCCAGGTCCAGCGGAGGTCGGACCCGTCCGGCTGCAGCCGACCGTGCCGGAGCGCGTCGGTGTAGGCGTCCTGGACCGCCGCAAGGTGCCCAGCGTCTGCCCCGCCGTCCGTGGCTCGTCCGTAGAACAGCGCGAACACCGCCTCACGAAGGTCGCGAGCGCGGACCAGCTCGTCGCTCGCAGCACCGGGGTCCGCGTCTGCGTGGCGCAGAAGAACCTCGGCCTCCTCGAGGGACAGGCCACCGGCCCGCGTCACCCAGTCCACGAGGTCGGCATAGGTCGCCAGGAAGTCCAGCGGGACGTCGAGAACCCGTCCGTCCACCGAGTTCGCGACATCGAGGCACAGCGCCCCGCCGACGAGCTCAGGGAGCACCGCGTGCTGCATCTCCGACCTCCGCCCTCCGCTTCCTCCATATCTTGTTTTGATGGTAGCGCAGGCGTACGCTACCTGTATAAGCCATTTCGCCGGTAGCGGAGGTGATCGTGATGATCGACGGACTTGCAGTCATCGGAACACGGGCCACGTGGAACCTGGCGCACTCGGCGATGCCCGAGGCGCCCGTGCTCCCGGAGCGGGCCCGTCGACGTCGCCGCAGCGGCCTCCTGCGACCGCTCGTCGCCACCTCTCTGCGGTGGACGGCGGAGAGGCTGGACCCTCTCGGCGCCCCGCGGGCGATCTACCGCTGAGGCGTTGATGGACCGAGCACGTCGTCACGGGCACGCGTTCCAGCCGCGTGACGCGTCTACCCCGGCCGTCCACCTCGCCTCCATCGACGAGGAGTGGTACCGCTATCCACGGTCGGGSCGGGCTCGTGGCCCGGCCCGACCGCGGACGTCTCAGCGGACCTTCGCCGAGACGATCGACCCGTCGGTGAACACGTTCGTCGAGACGTACAGGCGACCGTTGGCCCATTCGATGCCCGCCGGCTGCGTGAACGCACCCAGCGGGGTCACCGTGCCGTTGCGGCTGATGGTCGAGACCTGGTTCGCGTACAGCTCGGCGACGTACACCGTCCCGTTCGGCGACAAGGCGACCCCGGTCGCGCCGGCCAGGCCCGTGGCCAGGAGCTTCACGGCGCCCGTCCGCGGGTTGACCTTGTAGACCGACCCGAGGTTGCCGAAGGTGCCGTCCTCCGGTCCCCCGGGCAGCGAGCTGACGTACAGCCAACCGTCGTGTCCGAGCTCGACGTCCGTCGGCACCGGCTCGAGGTTGTACGTGGCACCGACGGCGCAGTCCGGGACGCCGAACGCGGCGGCGACCTCGGCGGTGACGGTGAACGCGGCCGGCGGCAGGACGGCGACCGTGCGGACGTTCCCGTGCCGGTCGACGGCCAGGACGTCGTTGCCGCCGGCGTCGGCGACGAACGTGACACCGGGCAGCATCAGCGAGCCGTAGCCGTGGGAGTCGACCGCGCCGGGGTACGGGGCGAGGAACGGGGGAACCTGCGCGAGGCACTCGTCGGTCAGGCCCGTGAAGCCGTACGTGGTGCTGGCATCGGGGTTGTTGGTCTGCTCGTAGAGCAGGAGGTCAGCCACCTGCGTCACCGCGCCCGAGGGCGAGCGCCGCATGAGCAGGGACGAGCTGACGGACTCCATGTCGCCGACGCGGGTCGCGAACGTGGTCCACCCGAGCAGCGACGACACGGCGCTGACGTCGGTGCCCGGTGCCTCCTCGACGAGAGTCGTGGGTGCCTGGCCGGGCTCGACGGAGGACAGCAGGCTGGCGAACGCCTGCCCGACGACGATGCTCTTGCCGAACGGACCGACGTCGAAGGTCAGCGGGCCGGCGAGATGCTCCGCGACCGTCGTCGTCGACTTCAGGACGGGTGGCTTGCCGCCGCCGTGACCGGGATGCCAGTTTCGCGACAGGTCGCCCGTCCCGTGATGGCCCCAGCCGTCGTTCCCGTGTGCGGACGCGGGGATCGAGCCCGCGACCAGCAACCCTGCCGTCGCCGCTGCGACTCCGAGAGTTCGAAAGCGCATCTCTAAGAACCCTTCGCTCAGTCGGCTGGCACCGCGGCGCCATCGCCGACAAGCCGGACAAACTGGACACTCGACTATGCCGCGCCTGTGCGTTTCCTGTACAGCCCGAGTCAGACGGAGCTGCGCGCTGGCGTCGCCGTGGCGGGACCGGGCACGTAGCCGGGGATCTCCTCCAGTGCCCGGTAGACCGGCAGTCCGCGTTCTTGCGCGATTGCCACGTCCTGGTCCGCCCCCGTGGACTCGCCCTCGAGGCGCAGGACTGCGTGGCAGTGCTGGAGCAGACGCTCCGCCGTGGGGTACATGACGGAGGCCGCCAGGGGGTCGAGCGGGCCGTCCGCCCCGGCACTGGTGAGTACGGGGAGCGCCACCCACTCCCCGATCATCGGGATGTGCCCGCTGCGGAAGATCGGCCACGCCGCCTGCTCGAGGCGTTCGAGGTTCTGCGCCATCAGGTCGGGATCGTCGCCCGTCCCGGAGCGGTAGGGGCCGGCGATGAGGATGAGCATGGGATTCGTCATGGCCCAACACCGTACATGAATCGGCATGAACGTGTAAGATCGTGCACATGCTCGCTGCGCAACGCAAGGAACTCCTGCTCGGGCGCCTCCACGCCGACGGACGGCTTGTGGCCAAGGACCTGGCGGCAGAGCTGGACACGTCGGAAGACACGATCCGGCGCGACCTGCGCGAGCTCGCCGTCGCGGGTCTGTGCCAGCGCGTGTACGGCGGCGCCATCCCGGTCGCGCCGGCCGCCGCGAGCTATGCGCGGAGGCAGGAGATCGCCACGGCGAGCAAGCAGCGGGTCGCCGCTGCCTGCCTGGAGCTGATCGAGCCGGGGAGCACGCTGATCCTCGACGGCGGCACGACAGCGCTCGAGGTGGCCCGGTCCCTGCCCAACGACGCCGGGCTGACGGTGATCACCCACAGCCCGACGATCGCGGTCGCGCTCGTCGACCACCCGGCCGACGTCTTCATCCTCGGCGGTCGCCTCTTCAAGCACTCGGTCGTGGCCTCGGGCGCAGCCGCAACCGAGGCAGCGGCCCAGATCACCGCCGACGTGTTCCTGATGGGCGTCACCGGGGTGCGACCCGACACGGGACTCACCACCGGCGACGTCGACGAGGCCGCGATGAAGCGCGCCCTCTCGCGCCGCGCGGCTCAGACCTGGGTGATGGCCAGCGAGGAGAAGATCGGCGCCGCGTCCCCGTTCCCCGTCCTGCCGCTCGACGACGTGGCTGGGATCGTCAGCGACGCCGACAGCCGGCACCCGATCCTCACGGAGCTCGAGCGAACCGGCGTCCACGTGCTCCACGCCTGAGGGACGACTGCGCCCGGTGCGCCGGTCGGCTGTGCGCAACCGCACTGCCCGGCGGATCGCCTGGCTAGAGTGCCCCACGTGAGCCCGGCCGCGCGGACGACGACGTCAGGCCTGCACGTCCACGTCGCCGAGCGCACGGACGTGCTGGTCAGCGCGTTGGCGGAGGTGCTCGCCGTCGCTCCGGACGACCCGTTCACGCCGGACGTCGTCGCGGTGCCCACGCGCGGGGTCGAACGCTGGGTCGCGCAGCGGCTCTCCCACCACCTCGGCGTCGGCCCCGAGCCCGACGGCGTCTGCGCGAACGTCCTCTTCCCGTCGCCCCGCCGGTTGGTCGGCGACGTCCTCGCGACCACGCTCGGGCTCGGCCGGGACGAGGACCCGTGGACCCCGGACCACCTGGCGTGGCACGTGCTCGACCAGCTCGACGGCCACCGCGGCGCGGCCTGGCTGCACACGGTGAGCCGGTACCTGGGAGAGGACGACGCTGACGAGGTGCGGCGCAGCCGCCGGTTCCGGCTGGCCCAGCGGGTCGCCCGGCTGTTCGGCTCCTACGACGCGCAGCGGCCCGCGATGCTGCGCGCGTGGGCGCTCGGGGCGGACGAGGACGGCGCCGGAACGGCGCTTGCCGACGACCTGCTGTGGCAGCCGCGCCTGTGGCGGGCGGTCCGGGAGTCGCTCGGCGTGCCCGCGCCCGCCGAGCGGCTCGACGACGCGGTCGCGGCTCTCCTGGCCGACCCGTCGACGGTCGACCTGCCCGCGCGGCTCTCGGTCTTCGGCGCGACCGCGCTGCCCGACGCCCACCTGCGCGTGCTCCAGGCGCTCGCCGCGCACCGGGCCGTGCACCTGTGGATGCCGCAGCCGTCGCTCGCGCTCTGGGAGGCGACGTCACCGCTCGGCACCGTGCGCCGGTCGCAGGTCCCGGTCCGCGCCCACCACCCCATGCTGGCGTCGATGGCCGGCGACGCCACCGAGCTCGCGATGCGGGTCCTCGCGCTGGAGCCCGAGGTCGCGGTCCTCCCGTCCGCGCCGCGTCCCCGGTCGGCGCTCGGCGCGCTCCAGGACCGGATCTCCGACGACCGCGCCGACGGCCCGCGCCTCGACGCCGGCCCGGCCGACAGGTCGGTCCAGGTCCACGCGTGTCACGGCCGCTCACGCCAGGTCGAGGTGCTGCGCGAGGTCGTCGTCGGGCTGCTCGCCGACGACCCGACGCTCGAGCCGCGCGACGTCATCGTCATGTGCCCCGACGTCGAGACGTTCGCCCCGCTGGTCGAGGCCGTGTTCGGCGCGGCGGCGGGCACGGACGACGACGCCACGGAGCACCCCGGCCGGACGCTGCGGGTCCGGATCGCCGACCGCGCCCCGGCGAACGCCAACCCGGTGCTCGCCGTCGTCGCGACGCTGCTCGAGCTCGCGGACTCGCGGGTCGGCGCATCGGCCGTGGTCGACCTCGCAGGTCAGGCGCCCGTGCGCCGGCGGTTCGGCTTCGACGACGAGGAGCTCGACCGGGTCCGCGCGTGGGCGCTCGAGTCGGGGGTCCGGTGGGGCGAGGACCGCGCGCGGCGCGAGCGGTACGGGCTCGGCACCCTGCCGCAGGGCACGTGGTCGACCGCCCTGGACCGCCTGCTGCTCGGGGTCGCGATGGCCGAGGAGGACCAGCGCTTCGTCGGCGCGGTCCTGCCGGTCGACGACGTCGGCTCGACCGACGTCGACCTGGTCGGGAGGCTCGCGGAGTTCGTCGACCGCCTCTCGGGCACCCTCGCCGAGCTCCAGGGCGCACGTCCGGCCGGGCAGTGGTTCGACGCGCTCGACCGCGCCGTCCTGCTGCTCACCGACGTCGCGCCGGCGGACCGCTGGCAGCAGACCGAGGCCGCCCGGGCCCTCGCGCAGGGGCGTGCGTCGGCGGGCGACGGCACGACCTTGCGGCTCGCCGACGTGGTCGCGCTGCTCGAGCCGCACCTCGCCGGCCGCCCCACGCGGTCCGGCTTCCGCACGGGCGCGCTCACGGTGTGCTCGCTCGCGCCGATGCGTGCCGTCCCGCACCAGGTGGTCGCGCTGCTCGGCATGGACGACGGCGCGTTCCCGCGGGGATCGGGCCGCGACGGCGACGACGTGCTGGCGCGGGACCCGCTCGTCGGCGAGCGCGACGCCCGCCAGGAGGACCGGCAGCTGTTCCTCGACGCGGTGACGAGCGCCCAGCAGCACCTGGTCGTCGTCTACTCGGGTGCCGACGAGCGCACGGGTGCCCCTCGGCCGCCCGCGGTCCCAGTCGGCGAGCTGCTCGACGCGCTCGACGCGGCGGTCGTCGGCGACGCCCGCGCGCGGGTGGTCCGACACCCGCTGCAGACCGTCGACGAGCGGAACTTCGTCGCCGGCGCCCTCGGCCGCCCCGCCGAGCCGTTCAGCTTCGACGCGCTCGACCTCGCTGCCGCCCTCGCCGGTCGCGGCGACCGCCCGCCTCCCCCGCTGTTCGTCCCGTCCCCGCTCCCCCGGGGCGACCAGGACGAGCTCGACCTGGAGGACCTGGCGTCCGGCCTCGAGCACCCCGTCCGCGCCTTCGTGCGTCGCCGGTTGGGGGTGATCCTGCCGGGCGACGGCGCGCAGCTGGACGACCGCCTCCCGCTCGAGCTGGACGGCCTCGAACGGTGGTCGATCGGCGACCGCCTGCTGCAGGCGGCGCTCGACGGCGTCGACCTCGACGACGCCGCTGCGGCCGAGCGGCGCCGGGGCCACATGCCGCCGGCGACGCTGGGCGGCGCGACCCTGCAGCGGATCCGCGGCCAGGTGGAACCGCTGCTCGCCGCGACCGCGAAGTTCGTCGTCGAGCCCGCCACCAGCGTCGACGTCACCGTCGCCCTGCGCGGTGGCCGGGTTCTCACGGGCACCGTGAACGGCGTGCGCGACGACGTCCTGGTCCGGACCGCGTTCTCTCAGCTGGGCGCCAAGCACCGCCTGCGCGCGTGGGTGCAGCTGCTCGCCCTCGCCGCCGCAGTCCCGCACCGCACCTTCTCGGCGGCGACCATCGGCCGCGGACCCGCCAACAGCTCGCGGGTCGCGCTGCTCACGGCGCCGCCCGCGGACCAGGCGTCGGCGATCCTCGCCCGGCTCGCGGCGCTGTACGACGACGCGCTGCGCGGCCCGCTCCCGTTGCCGCTGGCGACCAGCCTCGCGTACGCGCACCCGCGCACCGGCGGTGGCGACGAGGCCGACGCGCTCGCCGCCGCCCGCCGGGAGCTGGGCACGGCCGACGAGGCGGCGAACGGGCGCGGCGGGTTCGAGTCCGTCGACGACTACCACCTGCTGGCGTTCGGCGACCCGTTCACGTTCGAGACGCTCGTCGCGGAGCCCTCCGGGAACGGGTCCGAGTCGACCCGGTTCGGTGCGCTGTCGATGGCGCTGTGGTCCGACCTCCTCGCGCACGAAGCGGTGGCGCAGGCATGACCGAGCTGACCCCGTTCGACGTCTGCGGTCCCCTGCCGGAGGGCACGGTGGTGCTGGAGGCGAGCGCCGGCACGGGCAAGACGACGACCATCGCCTCGCTGGCCGCGCGGTACGTGGCCGAGGGTGTCGTCCGGCTGCCCGAGCTCATGCTCGTGACCTTCGGGCGGCTGGCGACGTCCGAGCTGCGCGAACGCGTCCGCGAGCGCCTGGTCGTCGTCGAACGCGCATTGCGCCTGGGCACCCCGACGGACGATCCCGTGATCGCCCTCCTCGCCGACACCGACCCGGCCGAGCGCGCGGTCCGCGCCGGACGGCTCACCGTCGCCCTCGCGGAGTTCGACGCCGCGACGATCACGACCACGCACGGCTTCTGCCAGCAGATGCTCACGTCGCTGGGGACGCTGGGCGACGTCGACCACGACGCGCGCCTCGTCCCGGACATCGCGTCGCTCGAGGCCGAGGTCGTCGACGACCTCTACCTGCGCAAGTACTCCTCGACGTCGGACCCGACGCTGTCGGTGGCGGACGCCCGGACCATCGCGCACGAGGCGATCAGCGACGCGGCCGCGACGCTCGAACCCGCCGACGCCCCGGACGCGCGCGCCCGCGACGCCTACGGTCTGGCGCGGGCGGCGCGCACCGAGCTCGTGCGGCGCAAGCGCGCGCTCCGCCTGCTCGACTACGACGACCTGCTGGTGCTGCTGCGCGACGCGCTCGCCGACCCGTCCACGGGCCGGGCGGCGGCGGAGCGGGTCCGGTCCCGGTACCGCGTCGTCATGGTCGACGAGTTCCAGGACACCGACCCCGTGCAATGGGACATCCTGCGCACCGCGTTCCACGGGCACCGCACCCTCGTGCTCATCGGCGACCCGAAGCAGGCGATCTACCGGTTCCGCGGCGCCGACGTCGCCACCTACCTGCGCGCCCGCGCGGTCGCCTCGACGCAGACGCTGCACCGCAACTGGCGCGCGGACCCGGCCGTGCTCGACGGACTCGCCCCGATCATGTCGGGCACCGCGCTCGGCGACCCCCGCATCGCGGTCCGCCCGATCGAGGCGGCCCGGACGGGTCGGCGCCTCCGCGGAGGGCCCGGTGTTCGCCTCCGCCAGGTCACCCGTGCCGCGCTGGGTCAGCCGGACGACGCGAAGAACCCGCCGGTCGCCCGCGTCCGTGAGCTCGTCCACGCCGACGTCGCGGCGCAGGTGCTGCGGACCCTCCGGGAGGAGCAGCTGGCCGACGACGACGGCGGCTGGCGGCCCGTCGAGCCGGGCGACATCGCCGTGCTGACCCGTCGGAACCAGGACGCCCTGTCGGTCCAGCGCGCGCTCGCCGCGGCCGGCGTGCCGGCGGTCATCTCGATGCTGTCCAGCGTCTTCGCGACGGCGGCCGCCCGCGACTGGCTCGTCCTGTTCTCGGCGCTGGCGCGGCCCGGCGTCAACGGGTTCGTCTCCGCCGCGGCGCTCACGCCGTTCGTCGGCTGGACCGCGACCGACCTGGCCGAGGCCTCCGACGAGCGCCGCGACGAGCTGGCCGACCGGCTCCGGACGTGGTCGCGCGTGCTCGACGACCACGGCGTCGCGTCCCTCCTCGAGGCCACCGCGGCGGGCGGCCTGCGCGAGCGGCTGCTCCGCCTGCCCGACGGCGAGCGCCGGCTCACGGACGTCCGGCACGTCGGCGAGGCGCTGCACGCGGCGGCCACGCAGGACGGCCTCGGCGCGGCGGCCCTGCTCGAGTGGCTGCGCGCCCGGGTCGACGAGGCCGGCAAGGACTACACCGAGGAACGCAGCCGGCGCCTCGAGACCGACGCGGCGGCGGTCCAGGTCATCACGGTGCACGCGAGCAAGGGCCTGCAGTTCCCCGTCGTGCTCGTGCCGTACCTGTGGGACAAGTTCACGATGAAGGACCCGCCCACCATCCCCTACGACCGCGACGACCTCCGGCTGCTGCACGTCGGCGGCAAGGGCAGCACGGGCTACGCCGAGGCGTCGGCGAGCGGCGCCGCGGCGGAGGCCGGTGAGCAGCTGCGGCTCGCGTACGTCGCGCTGACCCGGGCCACGAGCCAGGTCGTCGTGTGGTGGGCGCCGTCCATGAACTCGATCCGCGGCTCGCTCACCCGGCTCCTGCTCGGGGGTCGCGACGCCGACGGCCACCCCGCCGAGCTAGTCAAGACCACCACCGACGCCCGCACGACAGCGGCGCTGGAGGCGCTCGTGGCGCCGGGCGGGGACGCGATCGCGTTGGAGGTCGTGAGCTCGGCCGAGGCGGCGGCACCGTGGACGCCGCCCGCACCGCCGGCGCGCGACCTCCGCGTGGCGAGGCTCCTGCGTCGGCCCGACGTCACCTGGCGCCGCACCTCCTACTCGGCGCTCACCGCCGCCGCCCACGACGCCGCCGCCCACGCGGTCCGCGACCGCGTGGGCTCCGAGCCGGAGTCACCGGGGATCCAGGACGAGCCCGACGTCGGCGAGGCTCTGCCCGTCGCGACGATCGTCGACGACGACTCCCTGCCGTCCCCCATGGCGGACCTGCCGTCCGGGACGGCGTTCGGCACCTTCGCGCACCGCGTGCTCGAGCTCGTCGACACGTCCGCGCCCGACCTGGCGGTCGAGCTGGCTCTCCGGTGTGCCGAGGCGTCGCCCACGTTCGACCCGTCGGCGACGGCGGCCGCCCTCCTCCCGTCGCTGCTGACCCCGCTCGGGCCGCTGGCGGGCGGCCTCACGCTCGCCGAGATCGCGCCGCGCGACCGGCTCGCCGAGCTCGAGTTCGAGCTGCCGCTGGCCGGCGGCGAGGTGGTCCGCCGCGGCGCCCGGACGATCCGCGACATCTCCGCGCTCCTACGGACCCACCTGAGCCCCGACGACCCGTTCGCCGCCTACGCCGACCGGCTCGACGACCCGGCGCTGGGCGCCGCCCGCCTGCGCGGCTACCTCACGGGCTCGATCGACGCCGTGCTCCGCGTCCCCGCCGATGTGCCGGGCGGCCACCGCTACCTCGTCGTCGACTACAAGACCAACCGCCTCGGCTCGTTCGACGAGCCTCTGACCGTCGCGCACTACCGGCCCGAGGCCACGCGCGTCGCGATGATGGACGCCCACTACCCGCTGCAGCTGTTGTTGTACTCGGCCGCCCTGCACCGCTACCTGCGGTGGCGCCTGCCGGGCTACGAACCGTCCGTGCACCTCGGCGGCGGGCTGTACCTGTTCCTGCGCGGCATGGCCGGCCCCTCGACGCCGACCGCCGACGGGGTCCCGTTCGGCGTCGTGTCCTGGCGCCCGCCGGCCGCGCTCGTCGTCGCCCTCTCGGACCTCCTGGCGGCGACATGACCGACTCCTACGCCGCGACGGTCCCCTGGCGCGTCACCGGCCTGCTCGAGCCGTTCGTCGCGGCCGAGCTCTTGACGTCAGCGGACGTGCACGTGGCCCACCGGCTCGGCGCGATCGGCGGCGAGACCGACGAGCGGGTCCTCCTCGCCGCTGCGCTCGCGGTCCAGGCGCTCCGCAGCGGCTCGGTCTGCGTCACGCTGGCCGAGGCGCCGTCGCTGCTCGACCCGTCGCTCCCGTGGCCCTCGGCCTGGGACGAGGCCGTCCGGCGCAGCCCGATCGTCGCCGACGGGCCGTCCGGACCCGCCGACCGCCCGCTGCGGTGGGTGGACGGCCGCGTCTACCTCGACCGCTACTGGCGCGACGAGCAGACGGTCCGCGTCGCGATGGCCACACGCCTCGCGGAGCCCGCCGCGTTCGATCCTGCCGCGCTGGCGTCGGCCGTCGACCGCCTCTTCCCGTCGTCCGTCGACGAACCGCAGCGGCAGGCGGTGCGCACAGCGGCGTCGTCGCACCTCACGGTCCTCACGGGCGGCCCGGGCACGGGCAAGACGACGACGGTCGCCCGCCTCGTCGCGGCCTTGCAGGCCGCCGCCGGCCCCGGCCTTCGGGTCGCGCTCGCCGCACCCACGGGCAAGGCGGCGGCCCGGCTGCAGGAGTCGATCGGCCTGGAGCTGTCCCGCCTGGACCTCGCGGACCGGGCGGCGGTCGGCGAGCTCCAGGCGATGACCATCCACCGGCTCCTGGGCTGGCGGCCCGGCACGACGACGCGGTTCCGGCACGACGCGCAGCGCCGCCTCCCGCACGACGTGGTCGTGATCGACGAGTCCTCGATGGTGTCCCTGCCGCTCATGGCCCGGCTGGTCGAGGCGCTGCGCCCGACGGCCCGCCTCGTCCTCGTCGGCGATCCCGACCAGCTGGCCAGCGTCGAGGCCGGGGCCGTCCTGGGCGACCTCGTCGCGTCGCTCCCCGGCGGCGTCGTCCGCCTCACCCACGCCCACCGGTACGGCCCGTCGCTCGCCGCCCTCGCGGAGTCGATCCGGCTGGGCGACGCCGACGCGACCCTCGTCCTGCTGCGGTTCGGCGACCCGCACGTCTCGCTCGTCGAGCCCGCCGCCGACCACCTCACGGCGACGGACGTCACCGGCCTTCGCGCCGACGTCGAGACCTCCGGCCGGGCCCTCGTCGACGCGGCCCGCGCGGGCGACGCCAGCGCCGCGCTCGACGCCCTCGGCACCCACCGCCTCCTGCTCGCCCACCGCGAGGGACCCCACGGCGTGAGCCACTGGGCCGCCACCGCCGAGTCGTGGGTCGCCGCCGCCACCGGCGCCCCGACCACGGGCGCCTGGCCGCTGGGTCGCCCCCTGCTCGTCACCGAGAACGACCGCTCGACCGGCCTCTACAACGGCGACACGGGCGTCATCGTCGCGGTCGGTGACGACGAGGTCGCCGTCGCGTTCGGCGAGCCGTCGGCCCCCCGCCTGGTCCGCCCCTACCGGCTCCCGGCCGTGCAGCCGGTCCATGCGATGACGGTCCACCGCGGCCAGGGCAGCCAGTTCGCGCGCGTCACCCTCCTGCTCCCGCCGGTCACGTCCCCGCTGCTCACCCGCGAGCTGCTCTACACCGCGGTGACGCGCGCCCGCGAGCACGTGCGGGTCATCGGCACCGAGGACGCCATCCGCGCGGCCGTCGAGCGACCCGTCCGCCGCGCGAGCGGTCTGCGGGAACCCCGCTGAGCACACCGTGAGTCCCTTGCCGGCCGGGGGCAGGTGACGCGACGGCGGGCCGAGGTCCTCCGTCAGCCCAGCGCGGCGGGCACCGTCTCGAGGGCGTGCTCGCGCACGTGGTCCAGGGCCCGCTCGACGGCGCCGACCGTGACGATGTCGCCGCCCAGAGTCGACGCGAGCACCTCGATGCCCGGCTCGACGGGGCCACCACCTGGATGGTGTCCCGGCACATCGTCTTCCCGATGATGGCGCCTATGAGCGCGACCGTGGCGATCTTCGCGTTCCTCGCCTCGTGGAACGAGTTCATGATGCCGCTCATCACCGCTGACTCCACGCTGCAGACGCTCCCGGTGCTGCAGAACAACTTCCAGACGCAGTTCAGCAGCAACTACAACGTCGCGTTCGCGTCTTTCCTCATGGCCATGACGGCAGCGATCATCGTGTACCGCTTCACCCAGCGCTGGGTGATGGCCGGCGGCACGCAGGGCGCGATCAAGTAGGCGCACCGACAGCCCGCCGGGCAACCGGCGGACCGTCGGGTCGTCCCTACTGCAGCACCGGCGCCAAGGCGTCGATCAGCGCGTGGCTGTTCGAGTCCTGGCTGATCTCCCACGCCATCGCGCCGCGCAGGTGCAGCGCCTTGATGAGTTTGGTCCGCTCGGCGATCGACCGCGGGCTGGAGAACGCGATCAGGGTCGGGACGGTCGCGGGGCCGGTGGTCAGGTTCGGGTGCTCCGCCGCGGGGTTGGTCAGGTACGGCTCCCCGGCCAGCAGGTTCCAGCGCACGGTGTAGCCCGCGCCCCCGGTCACGCCGGCCGCGTCCACGTAGCCGCCCTCGTCGACCAGCGCGTGGTAGCTCGGCTGCGGCGTGACGTCGACGGTCAGCGAGTTCGCGTCCGTCCCCGTGTTGTCGAACGGCTGGTACAGGCCGTTGTTCGCCGGCCCGGTGCGCAGGTACTGCTGGGCGTAGAACGGCACGCCGACGACGATCTTGCTGGCCGGGACCCCGTTGAGCAGGTACCAGGCGACCGTGCCGCTGGTGTTCCAGGTGAGGTCCTTGGCGTTGGGATCGCGCGGGTCGGGCGTGAACAGGGTGTTCGGCGACGCCTTCGGGCCGCTGGGCACGTTGAAGTCGTAGGTCATCACGTTGTCCCAGTCGAAGTACCTCGAGATCTCCTTCAGCTCGAAGTACTTCGTCGAGCTCTTCGCTGCCGGCAGCGCCGCGGTGAGCAGGTAGTGCTTGCCGGTGGTGGCGCCGTACGCGTCGAGCTGCTTGCGGAACTCGGCGGCCAGCAGCGTGGCGTTGTGCCGGTCCGCCGGGGTCGGGTTGACGTTGCCGCCGGCCACCTGCGTCGGGTACTCCCAGTCGAGGTCGATGCCGTCGAACAGGCCTGCCGCGGCGCCCGCTCCCCCGGCGCCCGCGGGCCAGCCGCCGCCGGGCAGGTTGCCCTTGATGAACGTGTCGATGCACGACGAGACGAAGCTCTGCCGCAGCTGCGGGGTGCTGGCCAGCGTGGAGAACCACGTCGACTTGGTCCAGCCGCCGAGCGAGATCTCGACCTTGAGGTGCGGGTTCGCGGCCTTGAGCTTCTGCAGCTGGTTGAAGTTGCCGAACAGGTGCTGGTTCGGGTCGTCGGGGTTGTCAGCGACGCCGTCGACCGTGTTGTCCCCCGTCCAGTAGACCTGCTGGTAGTCGGCCCAGGGGTCGAGGATGTCGCAGCTCGCCGCGCCCGTCGCCGGGTCGTACCCCGGGACGCCGAACGCGTACTGGATGACGTTGAGCTTCGTCGCCGGGATGTCCTTGACGAAGTAGCCGCGGCCGTAGACGTCCCAGTCGGCGAAGTAGGCGGTCACCACCTTCTTCGGCGCGTCGTTCGGGGGTGACGACGACGCCTGCGCCGGCAGCGGCGCGAGGAGCGCCGCGCTCACACCGACGGCAAGGGCTGCGGACACGGACACCCGACGGGAACGGTGCATGGGGCTCTCCTCGGCGCTGTGGAGGTCTGACGAATTAGTAAGTACTCCTACCAAATTGCAGTACCCCCACCCTATGACCCGGCGTCCGATCCGCGTCAAGAGTCCCGGTCTGTCCGTCGGCCCGTGCACATGGCCGCCCCGGGCCACCTGTGCGAGTTTGGACCTGTGCACCGCCACGGACTCCCGGCGCTTCGACTCACGTCGCGCCTGCGTCCGGCCAACCGGTCCGGGGTGAGCCTGCCGGCGATCGCCGCAGGGCGGCCCGAGCTCGGCTGGTTCCTGTCCGGCGAGCAGCGGGGCAACGACGCCACCCGGATCCGCCCGTGGACCGAGGGCAACGACGTGCGCCCGCTCGTGCACGGCGCCTCATACTTCGCGGCCCTCGCCGAGGCGCTGGAGCACGCGGGCCAGGGCGACCTGGTCCTCTTCAGCGACTGGCGCGGAGACCCTGACGAGCGGCTGACCGACGACGGCCCGACCGTGACCGAGGCGCTGTCGGCCGCCGTGCTGCGCGGGGCGCTGGTCAAGGGCCTGATGTGGCGCTCGCACCTGGACAGGCTGCGCTTCTCGAACAAGGAGAACCGCAGCCTGTCCGAGAGGGTCAACGAGGTCGGCGGCGAGGTGCTGCTCGACCAGCGCGTCCGTGCCGTCGGCAGCCACCACCAGAAGTTCGTGGTCGTCCGCCACCCGGACCGGCCCGCGCAGGACGTCGCCTTCGTCGGCGGGATCGACCTTGCCCACGGCCGGCGCGACGACGCCGACCACCGCGGCGACCCCCAGCCCCAGCCGTTCGCCCACCAGTACGGGCCGCGTCCGCCGTGGCACGACGTCCACGTCCGGCTCCGCGGCCCGGCCGTCCGCGACGTCGAGGACGTGTTCCGGGAGCGGTGGGAGGACCCCGCCTCGCTGTCCCGGCTTCCGTGGCAGGTGATCCCCGATGTGGTTCGCGACGAGGACCGCCAGCCCGGCCGGCTCCCACCGGCGACCCCGGACCCGCCCGACGCGGGCACGTGCTCGGTCCAGCTCCTGCGCACCTACCCCCGGCGCCGCCCCGGGTACCCGTTCGCGCCCGAGGGCGAGCGCAGCGCCGCCCGCGGGTACGCCAAGGCGCTGCGGCGGGCCCGGCGCCTCGTCTACGTCGAGGACCAGTACCTGTGGTCGGCCGACGTGGCGCGGGTCTTCGCGGCCGCGCTGCGTCGCGAGCCCGGGCTGCACCTGATCGCCGTGGTCCCCCGCTACCCGGACCAGGACGACCGGCTGAGCCTGCCTCCCGTGCGGCTCGGCCACACGCGAGCCCTGCAGATCGTGCGCGCCGCGGGTGGCGACCGGGTGCAGGTGCTCGACGTCGAGAACCACGACGGCACGCCCGTCTACGTGCACGCCAAGGTCTGCGTGATCGACGACGTCTGGGCAACCGTGGGCAGCGACAACCTCAACCGCCGGTCGTGGACCCACGACTCCGAGCTCACGGCCGCGATCCTCGACGAGCGCCTCGACGGTCGCGAGCCGCGGGACCCAGCGGGCCTGGGCGACGGCGCGCGGGGCTTCGCCCGCGAGCTGCGGCTCGAGCTGTGGCGCGAGCACCTCGATCGCGAGGACGACGCCGGGCTGATCGACCCCGCCGAGGCGGTCGAGGCGGTCCGGGCGAGCGCGGCCGCCCTCGACGCGTGGCACGCCGGCGGGCGTTCCGGCCCGCGCCCGCCGGGCCGGCTACGGGCGCACGCCCACGTGCAGCTGCCCCTCTGGCAGCGCCTGCTCGCGGCCCCTCCGTACCACGCGATCGTCGACCCCGACGGCCGGCCCGGGTGGATGAAGCTGCGCGGACAGTACTGACCTCCCGCGGATAGTCTCCGTCTGTCCGTTCCGCTCTTGGAGGTCCCGTGTCGTACGTCGTCGACTTCACCGAGGTGTCCACGGTCGGTCTCGAGTCCTCGCCGGTCGCGGACGCGCTCGCCGGCCTGCGGGCCAACGAGGCGCGCTACTTCAAGAACAAGTTCGACCACGTCTTCACGGTCGAGCCTGCCGACGAGGCGACGGAGACGATCGACTGGGTGCACGGCATCCTCGCGGACGAGCGCGACCTCACGATCTCGTCCCGCCCGCTCGAGGCGACGTCCTTCGTGGTCGACGGGACCCGGATGGCCTACGTGTTCTACGAGTCGGGCCTGTCCATCAACGTGATGTACGGCCTCGAGGACGGGAAGAAGCGCGCGGTCGGGTTCAAGCTGTCCGACGGCATGGACGTTCCCGACGAGCTCGCGGAGCGGTTCAAGTTCGCGCGGCAGAAGTCCAAGCTGGCCGGCACGATCCGCGGCTCGTTCTTCGTGATCAAGGGCGAGCACTGAACCTGCCTAGGCTCCAGGCATGGCCACCGTCATCCTCGTCCGGCACGGTCGGAGCACGGCGAACGTCGCGGGCATCCTGACCGGGCGGCTTGCGGGCGTCGATCTCGACGCGGTCGGGCGCGACCAGGCCGCGCGCGCGGCGGAACGGCTCGCCGCCGTCCCGCTGGTCGCCGTGGTCTCCAGCCCGCTGGCGCGCTGCCGGCAGACGGCGCGGATCATCGCGGAACGCCACTCGCTGCCCACGACGCTCGAGCCGGGCATCACCGAGTGCGACTACGGGCAGTGGCAGGGGCGCCCGCTCAAGGAGCTCGCCCAGGAGCCGCTGTGGTCGGTGGTGCAGACGAAGCCGTCCGAGGTCGTGTTCCCGGGCGGCGAGTCGATGGCGGCCATGCAGGCGCGGGCGGTCGCGGCCATCCGCCGGCACGACGCGGCTCTGGAGAAGGAGCACGGCGCCGGCGCGGTGTGGGTCGCGGTCTCGCACGGCGACATCATCAAGTCCGTCCTCGCGGACGCGCTGGGCATGCACCTCGACCTCTTCCAGCGCATCACGGTCAACCCCGGCTCGGTCTCGATCGTCCGGTACGGCACCACGCGCCCCGAGGTGGTGGCCACCAACACCGACTCCGGCGACCTCTCGTGGCTCCGCGCCGCAGGCCCGGTCGGCGACGCGCCCGTCGGCGGCGGCGTCGGCCCCCAGGCTGCGGACCCGACCCCCTCGTAAACTGACCGACATGCCGACCCTTGTGCACCAGTTCGACTGGCCGGACCGCGTCGTCGTCGGGACCGTCGGTAGCCCCGGTTCTCGCACGTTCTACCTGCAGGTCCGCGACGGCGCCCGGAGCGCCAGCGTCGCGCTGGAGAAGGAGCAGTCCGCGGTGCTCGCCGAGAAGATCGACGAGATCCTGGACGCGTTGATGGCCGACGAGGGGAACCGTTTCAGCGTCCCCGCGGCCACGCCCGCCGAGCTGGTCGACAACGACCCGCTGGACCAGCCCGTCGAGGAGCAGTTCCGCGCCGGCACCATGCGCCTGGGCTGGGACGCGTCGACCGCCCAGGTGGTCGTCGAGGCGCTGCCGCTGGACGACACGGACGACGACGAGGACGAGGACGAGGACGAGCACGAACCCAGCGAGATGCTCGTCATCCGGATGCCGGTGGGGACGGCGCGCGCATTCGTCCAGCGCACCCTGCAGGTCGTCCGGTCGGGTCGGCCACTGTGCCCGCTCTGCGGTGCGCCGATGGACGACGACGGCCACGTGTGCGGCGCGCCCGGTTCGTGACCGACCTCCTGGGCGGTGAGCTGGAGCTCGTCGGGCGCATCACGGTCGCCTCGAACGCGACGTTTCTGGCCACCCTCGGCGACGTGCAGGTCGTCTACAAGCCCGTCGCGGGCGAGCGTCCCCTGTGGGACTTCCCGGACGGGACCCTGGCCAACCGCGAGCGGGCCGCCTACCTGGTCTCCGAGGCGTTCGGCTGGGACATCGTGCCGACCACCGTCCTGCGCGACGGGCCACTGGGCGAGGGCATGGTGCAGCTCTGGCAGGAGCCCGATGCGTCGCAGGACCCCGTCGACGTCGCCGCTGCGGCACCCGAGGGGTGGCGGGCCGTCTATCAGGGCATCGACGACGACGACCGCCCGGTGACCCTGATCCACGAGGACTCGGTGCCGCTGCGCCGGATGGCGGTCTTCGATGTTGTGATCAACAACGCCGACCGCAAGGGCGGGCACGTCCTCCCGATGCCGGACGGCCACCGGTTCGGCGTCGACCACGGCGTCACGTTCCACGTCGAGCACAAGCTGCGGACCGTCCTGTGGGGCTGGCGGGGCGACGCGCTCGACCCCTCGGAGGCGGCCGGCGTCGAAAGGGTGCGCTCGCTCCTCGACGGCGACCTCGGTGAGCGCCTGACCGGCCTCCTGACCGACCGAGAGGTGTCAGCGTTGGCCGCCCGCTGCGAGAGATTGCTCCGGCGCGGCATCTTCCCGGGTCCGTCGGGCGACATGCCGGCGTTCCCGTGGCCGTTCTTCTGAGCTACCAGTCCTCGTCGCGACCCCAGCCGCCGAAGGCGCCGTTGCGGCGCGAGCTCAGGTAGGAGCCGATGACGGCGGCGCCGAGGTCGTCGTCCGCCTCGGGCGTGACGACGGTGCCGCCGGCGCGCTTGGCCATGGCGTCGACGAAGCGGGCCAGACCGGGGTCGTCGCCGAGCCGGAAGATCGTCGTGCGCGCGCCCAGGCGCGTCGACGTGTCGAGCTCGCGCACCGCGAGGGCGATCGTCACCGGGTCCGGCGGGTAGTCGAAGAAGACTTCGCCGCTGGACTCCAGGTGAGAGGTCGGCTCGCCGTCGGTGACGATGAGGAGCACGGGCTGCGCGTTCGGGTGCTTGCGGAAGTGCCGGTTGGCCAGCAGCAGGGCGTGGTGCAGGTTGGTGCCCTTCTCCCACTTCTCGTCGAGCGCGACCAGCTGCTCGATCTGCATGACCGACGCGCTGCGCCCGAACCCGATGAGCTGCAGGTCGTCGCCGCGGAACCGGCTGGTGACCAGGGTGTGCAGCGCCAGCGCGGTGCGCTTCATCGGCACCCAGCGCCCCTCCATCGCCATGGAGAACGAGGTGTCGACGAGCAACGCGACGCACGCCTGCGTCCGCGACTCGGTCTCCTGGATCTCGACGTCCTCGATGCGGAGCTTCGTCGTCCCGCGGACCAGCGCGTTCGTGATCGTGCGGCTGACGTCCCACGGCTCGGTGTCGCCGAACGCCCACTGCCGCGTCGATCCCGACGGCTCGCCCGCGGTGCCGGTGCGGCGGACCTCGTGCCCGCCCGTGCGACCGGACATCGTGTCGGCCACCGCCTTGAGGACCGACTTGCCGAGCTGCCGCATGGCCTTCGGCGTCAGCGCGAGCTGGCCGTCCGAGCCGCGCCGGATCGTGCCGGACTCGCTCAGCGCCTTCTCCAGCCGCTGCAGGGTGCGGGCGTCGACCACCGCGTCCTTCCCGAGCTGCCGCGCCAGCTTCTCGAGGTCGAGGTCGTCCAGCTGGGAGCCCTCGTAGGACTGCGCGAGCTGGTCGGCCAGGGCGTCGAGGTCGGCGAGGTCCTGGAACACGCCGGTGCCGTCGCCGAGCCCGAGCCCGTTCTCCCCGTCCATACGCTCCGAGCTCCCCCAGTCCTCGCCGGGCCGCAGCGAGCGCAGGCTGTCGTCCATCCGGCTGAGCTCGTCGATGAGGTCCGACGAGCCGAACGCCTGCTGCGCGAGCGCGTCGAGCTCGTCGCGCTGCTCTTTGCTCATCGAGTTCCGCATGCGCTGAGCGGCGGCGGCCCGCTTGGCGAGGGCGTCGAGGAGCTCGTCGAGGTTCTGGGGCTGCTCCGGGAAGAAGTCGCCGTGCTTCGCCATGAAGTCGTCGAACTGCTCCTGGGTGTCCTGGCCCTGCCGCCGCGCGTCGAGCAGCCCGTTGAGGTCCGCCAGCATCTCCTTCAGCGCGGCGCGGTCCTCGTCGGTCGCGTTCTCGAGCGCCTCCTTCATCCCGGCGATGCGCTGGTCGAGCATCTCCCGGCCCAGGAGGTCCTTGATCTTCTCGAACTCCTCGCGCGCCTCGCTGCTCCGCCAGTCGTAGCCGTTGAGCTCGTTGACGGCGGCCGCGGGCGACGAGGGCAGGTTGTCCAGCTGCATCTGCGCCAGCGCACGGTCACCCTCGTCCATGTCGACGTCGCGCGCGAGCTGCTTGCGCTCGGCCAGGACCGCCCGGTCGAGCAGCTCCTTGACCTCCTGGAGAGTGCCGTCGAGGTTGTTGTCCCGCGTCAGCTCCCTGCGCCGCTGCGCGACCCGCCGCCCCAGCTCGTCGAGCCCGGCCTGGTCCCGGCCGCCGCGCCGCAGGAACTCGCGCATCGCGTGCTCGGGCGAGTAGCCGGCCATGACGTCCGCGCCGATCGCGTCGAGCGCCTCGGCCAGGTCGACCGGCGGCGCGAGCGGGTCCGGCCCGTCGACGTAGTGGGTGTACCTCGCGAGGCGCCGGTTGGGTCTAGCCATAGATCGTCTCGCCGCCCCCGGACTCCTTGCTGATCCGACGAGCGAGGTACAGCCCCTCGAGCGCGAGCTCGATCGCGCCGGCCCGCTCACCGTCGTTCGTCGCACCGAGGCGTGCGCAGATCTCGTCGTAGAGCTCGGACTCCCCCAGCGCGGGCACGCCGGTGAGCACGTCGCGCGCCGTGACCTGCTCGCCGGTGGTCACCATCGCGCCGCCCTGGATCGCGTCGACCAGCAGGCCGAAGTCGATGCCTCGGAAGTGCGCGCGGACGGTCTCCGCCGTCGCGGTCCGCAGCAGGTGGTCGAGGATCTCGTCCTCGCGCCCCTCCTCCCCCGACTCGAACTCGATCTTGCCCGCGAGCACGTCCACGGCCGTCTCGAGGTCGATCGGCCTCGCGACCGCCTGCTCCTCGCCCTGCCGCGCGGCCCGGTGGAGGGCGGAGGCCGCGACGGTCTCCGCGCCCGCGATCGCGAATCGCGCGCTCACCCCACTGCGCTGGTCGACCGCGCTCGACTCCCGCAACGCCCGCGTGAACCGGGCCAGGATCTCGACGAGGTGGTCCGGCACCTCCGCCTGCAGAACGGCCTCCTGCCG
Organism: Cellulomonas sp. P4_D11; assembly: GCF_056401915.1. NCBI lineage: Bacteria > Bacillati > Actinomycetota > Actinomycetes > Micrococcales > Cellulomonadaceae > Cellulomonas > Cellulomonas sp. P4_D11. The sequence continues at coordinate 89,203 of NZ_JBFUIK010000001.1, forward strand.
GATGACCGCGATCTCGTCGGTCAGCTCGGTCGGGTAGTGCGTCCGGATCTCGGCACCGAACCGGTCCTTCAGCGGCGTGATGATCCGCCCGCGGTTGGTGTAGTCCTCGGGGTTCGCGGTGGCGACCACGAGCACGTCGAGCGGCAGGCGCAGCACGTAGCCGCGGATCTGGATGTCCCGCTCCTCCATCACGTTGAGCATCGCGACCTGGATGCGCTCGGCGAGGTCGGGCAGCTCGTTGATGGCGACGATCCCCCGGTGCCCCCGCGGGACGAGGCCGAAGTGGATCGTCTCGGGGTCCCCGAGCGCGCGCCCTTCGGCGACCTTCATCGGGTCCACGTCGCCGATGAGGTCCGCGACGCTCGTGTCCGGCGTCGCGAGCTTCTCGACGTAGCGCTCGTCGCGGTGGCGCCAGGTGATCGGCAGGTCCTCGCCGTGCGCGATCGCCTTGCGCTTGCTCGCCGCCGTGATCGGCTCGTACGGGTGCTCCCCGAGCTCGGACCCCTCGATGACCGGAGACCACTCGTCGAGCAGGCCCTGGAGCGTGCGGAGGACGCGGGTCTTGCCCTGCCCGCGCTCGCCGAGCAGCACGATGTCGTGCCCGGCGATCAGCGCGCGCTCGAGCTGCGGGACGACGGTGTCGTCGAAGCCGTGGATGCCGGGCCACGGATCGCGGCCTTCTCGGAGGGCTTCCAGGAGATTGGCGCGGATCTCTTCCCGCACCGAGGTCTGGACGTGGCCGGAGGCGCGGAGCTCGCCGACCGTGGACGCTGTGGGACGCATCATCCCGTCGAGCGTACGTCCGGTTTCTGCGGATGCATCCTCAGCCGTCCGACTGTGTGAGATCCGCCGGCAGAGCGACTGGGCAGTCGGTTGACGTGGGTCGCCGCGCGCTGCCTCCCCACAGGAATCACAGGTGGCCGTTGCGCCGACTCCGACACGTCCGCGCGCTCGGTGTAACTTCGGCGCAACCGCCCCGTTCAGCGGGCACTGCGCAGGAGTTCTCGATGTCGAAGCCGCACCTCCTCTTCTTGCATGGCGTCGGATCGGGCGACCAGAACGACGAATGGAAGAGCGCCCTACAGGGAGCACTGACGGAGCTGGGATACCCCGAGCTGGATACGGCGACCGTGATCGCCCCGAAGTATCCGAACTCGCTGAAGGGCGTGGACGACGACGATCCCCTGCCCGGTCTGACCATCAAGGCGCCCACGGGCGAAGCGGCCAAGAAGAATCGACGGGATTTCGAACGCCGAGAGGCTGCGATCGAGTTCTTGCTGGGCAAGCACGATCGCGGCAACGGCTGGTTCGGCGGCGATCCCATCGCGGAAGCTGCCCTGAAGCAAGCGCCGTTCCAGCAGGCGGCGAACTACCTCAAGAACCCACGGGTCCGAGCGCACGTTCTTGCCCGGATCCTCCGTCAGCTGCCGAGCTCGGGGCGTCTTGTCGTCGTGGGCCACAGCCTCGGGTCCGTCATCGCAGCCGACCTGGTGCGGCGGTTGCCGCCCGAGATCGAAGTCGCCGGCATGGTGACCATCGGGAGTCCCCTCGCCAACGCGGGATTCGGTCTCGAGGGGCTCCGCGCGACGCTGAAGGAACCGCCCTCCAACCTGGCGTGGTGGGTGAACTTTTGGAACCTCGCCGACCCCGTGACAACTCACCGCGGTGTCTCATCGGTGTTTCCCTGGATGACCGACTATCGCATCCGGACCAAGGTCGACGGCCATGTCCACGACGCGGTGACCTACCTGAGGAAGCCCGTCGTTGCGACTGCGATCGGCTACGCGCTCTACGGTTCGCGGTCGAAGGAGCTCGCGGTCGTCGAGAAGGGCGTAGACATCCGGCTGAACTACGCCGAGACGTTCGCGCTCTTGGCACTCCGGTACGGCCACCTCACGAGATCGAGACTGGGTGGTGCACAGAGGGACCGCTACTCGGACGCCCTCCGGCACGTGCAGGCGGAAGCACTCGATTCCATGAAGCGGCAGCGAGCGCAGGACGGCCGCCCGCTCCCGGCCTTGGTCGCCGCCCTCGCAGTTGATCTGTCGGATCCCACATCTGTCGCGCCCGAGCCGAGCCGGATCTCCTCTCTTTCGAAGGAAGAGGCCGTCGTCATCTTGACGGGACTCGCGACCGCGAACGTCATTCACCCCTTCGAGATCGATGTCTCCAGCAAGTCGCGACACGAGGCACTCATGGAGCTCACCATCGAGATGGGACTGGGCACACAGTTCGGTCGTGACGTGATCTCGGCCCGTGATGCCGCCCGGAGCGCGATGACCGGCGGCGGCACCAACTGGGTCAGATGGGCAGCCCTCGGTGCAGGCGCGGTAGCAATCGTCGTCGCGACCGGCGGTCTGGCCCTCGCAGCTGCTCCCGGTGTCGTCGGTGCTGCTGCTATCACCAGCGCCCTCGCGGCGTTCGGGCCAGGAGGAATGATTGGTGGCCTCCTGACGGCCGGTGCCCTCGTCAGCGCGGGCGGCGGCGGCGTCGCGCTCGGCCTCGCGGGCTCGAACACCACGGCGGAAACCGTCGAAGCTGTCGTGTCCGCCCAGCTGACCGCTGCGATCCTGCGGAAGTACCAGGGTCTCGAACAGGACCCGAAGACCTGGGCAACCCTCGCGGAGACCGGCATGGAGCTTCGACGAGAACGCGCTCACCTCGAAGCTATCTCCGACGAGTCGGCTCCAGCTCTCAAGGAGTTGGCGCGCAAGCTCAAGGCGATCGACTGCGCACTCGCCTATCTCGACTCGGAGGGCATAGGACGGGGCGTCGCGGACGCAGGCAACTCCAAGAGGCGCCGTGGCGCGGATCTGTTCGACCGCGCCTCGGAGCCGTTTCGCTCCGTGGACCTGGACGGTGACGGAGTCCCTGACCAACCTCGCGCGGCGACGGCGGTTGCGGATGCCAGTTCGGCCCTCAAGGGAGCGGCGGCAGGTGGAGCCGAAGCGGTGGGCTCCCTGCTCCGACGCAAGCGAAATCGGGATGGCTCAGTCGCCGATGTTGACCCTGATCCCGTGGACGATCTCCCCTAGCGTCGGTCTCGTTCTCTGCAGCCGGTCGACAATGCGTCCGGCTGCGATTGCCATGGGCTTGAGCGGCGCACGAACGGAACCGACTCAATACGCGCCCCGTCAGCACCCGGGATCGATCCCGGATCCGGTCCCGCGTCCATCAGCCTTCGCCGTCGGTGTCGCCGGCTCGGCTGTCACATCCGAGCGGCACGCGTGGAGACCGTGACCGTGAACTTCGGGTCGCGACCAGCCTGCCGGGTCGGCCCGACGACCCGCTCCAGCGTGGGCCGGTATCGCAGGTGCGAGTTCCACACCGCCCACAGCTCGCCGCCGGGCTTGAGGACCCGCGCGGCCTCCGCGAACAGCGTCCTCGCCACGCCGTCGTGTACCGCGGCGCCGACGTGGAAGGGAGGGTTGAGCACCACCAGGTCGACGCTCGCGTCGGGGACGCCTTCCGCACCGTCCGCGCGAAGGACGACGACCCGGCCCTCCAGACCGTTGGCTCCTACCGTTGCGCGCGCGGAGGCCACAGCGGCGGCGGACTCGTCGGTCGCCGTGACGGCCAGCCCGTCGTTTGCCCGCGCCAGAAGCACAGCCAGCACCCCCGTGCCGCAGCCGAGGTCGACGGCGGTCTTCGCTTCGGGCGGCATCGCGTCGAGGTGCTGGAGCAGCGCGCGCGTGCCGATGTCGATCCCGGTTCCGGCGAACGCGCCGCCGTGCGCGCACACCGTGATGCCGAGGTCCGGGTGCTCCTGGCACACGGGCCAGCGCTTCTCGGGCCGCTCGGCTTCCGGACGGGGTTGTGACGCGGTGAGCAGGCGCGACTTCTGCCGGGCCAGGTGGGCCTGCACGTCAGCGAAGTGGCGGCCGAGGACGTCGTTCATCGCGGTCGTCATGTGCTTGACCCGGCCGCCCGCCACGACGAGCACCGTGGGATCGGCGTGCTCGGCAATCAGGCCGGCGATCTCGTCGAGCGCGTCGAGCGACCGCGGGAGCTGGAGCAGCACCACCCGGGCGCCCGCGACGAGCTCCGGCGCCAGCTCGAGCTGCGCGAACCCGTCGAGCCCGAGCCGCTCGGCGTTCGCCCGGAGCGCCCGCTCGCCGAGCAGCCGGTCCTGGTGCGTGCGGACTCCCGACACCCCGTGCCGCGCGATGGCTCCGAGCGTCAGCGCGCCGTGATGATCGCCGATCACAACGACGGCCTCGCCTGTGGCTTCCGCTAGCGCGGGCGCGGCCTCGTCGAGGATCAGCCGGTCGCTCGCGTCGACCGCGTGCAGGTTCGGTGCCTCGAGGTCGGGATAGCGCCGGAGATTGGCCAAGACGTCCGTCTCGTCACGCCCTGCCTCCTGATCCACGCCACCGAGGCTAACCGTCAGGACGCCGTCGTCGACTCCTCGCATCCGGCGGCCGCTAGCGTGGAGGTCATGCCCAGGCATCCGCCGCGGGTCCTGATCTCGGGCGCGAGCGTCGCGGGCCCGACGGCGGCGTACTGGCTGAGTCGGCACGGGTTCGACGTGACGGTCGTCGAGCGCATGCCGCTCGTCCGCGTCCGAACCAGCGGGCACGCCGTGGACCTGTTCGGGCCGGCCATGGACGTGGCGGAGTGGACGGGCGTGCTCCCCGCGGTGATCGACAACCGCACCCGGACCGAGATCATCTCGTTCCAGCGTGGCGACGGCCGAGGCGTGACCGTCCAGCTGCGTGACTTGATCGCTGGAATCTCGGGCAAGCACGTCGAGATCATGCGCGGCGAGCTTGCCGGCATCCTGTACGAGGCGACTCGTCGCGACGTGGAGTACAGGTTCGAGGACTCCATCCGGACGATCGTCGACGAGCCCGACGGCGTCACCGTGACGTTCGAGCACGCCCCCGCCGACCGGTTCGACCTCGTGATCGGAGCGGACGGCCTCCACTCCGTCGTCCGCGGTGCAGTCTTCGGGCCGGAGAGCCACTTCCGACGATTCCTCGGCGGATATCTGGCCTTCGCAGCCATCCCCAACTACCTCGATCTCCACGGCCGCATGGTGGTCTGGAACGCTCCGGGCCGGGTCGCGGCGATCTACCCGGTCCACGGGACAGCCGCGGCCAGGGCGGGCTTCCTGTTCCGCCGCGACGAGGAGCTGCCGCTCGATCACCGCGACATCAACGGGCAGAAGCAGTTCCTCCACCACCTCTACGGGCGCGACGGTTGGGAGGTTCCGCGGCTGCTCACCGAGATGGACGCGGCCGACGACTTCTACTTCGACTCGATCAGCCAGATCGTGATGGACCGGTGGACCAGCGGCCGGGTCACCCTGGTCGGCGACGCCGGCTACTCCCCCGGCCCGGCCGTCGGTGGCGGCACCAGCATCGCCATGGTCGGCGGCTACGTCCTGGCGCACGAGCTAGCCGGGGCCGGCCCGGACTACCAGGCCGGTCTGCGCGCGTACGAGGACCGCATGCGCGACCTCGCTGCCAAAGCGCGCGACATCGGGCCGACGATCATGTCCACGCTGATCCCGCGGACGAGGATCCAGGTCCGACTCATCCCGGAGCTGATCCGTCTCGTGACGCGCCTGCCGCCGTCCGTGCAACGGCGCGTCGTGCGGCTGCAGGCAACACCGGCACGCGCCCTCGACTCCATCGACCTGACTGGTCCGGTGGCCGAGTAACGCGCGGGGGACGTGCGCCTGTCGTGGATCCCCTAGGCGTTGGGGCCGCGACCTGCCCGTCGCCACGGCGCTGGGATCCATCCGCCGACCCGACCAGGACGACAACGGACAGCGCCGGCCGAGCGTGCGACCGGTGAAGGTTCACTCCCCCGGAGACAGCCTCGAACGGTCTGTGCGTCCTGGCATGCTCGTATGAGCTCGAGCAGCCCAGTTCGGCCGCGGTCCCCGGGACGTTCGCTTCATGGTGGTGATGCTCGGCAAGGGTCGGCACTGGTCCCGCTCAGAGACCTTTCGGGCCGACGACTAGGTCTTTGGAGTCGGGGTCGGCGTAGTGTCCGAAGCATGTCGCGCGGCAAGGGGATGCGTGATGTCGAACTTGACGACGGCGGACCGGACGACGGTGGACCGGGGGTCGGCGACGAGGCGGCGCGTGCGCGCGGAGATCCGCGACATGGACAGCGCGAGCCGGTTTCAGTCGTCCCTGCCGGCGGCGGGTTCGGACCGGCACTGTGGGCTCGTCGTCGATGGCTGCTCCTCGGGTGCGCACTGGCACTGCTCGCGGCGGTCGTGGTTGTCGACGGCGTCCGGGCCCGCGCCAGGGATGTTCACCTCGCTGCCGTAGCGGGCCTGCTCGAGCCGATGGACTCCTCGCTGCGGGAGGTGTGGATCCAGCCAGGCGGCTGGCAGCATCCCGCGGTGCACGGCCCCGACCTGATGGTCAGCCTCTTCGGCGACCCCTCGGAGGGCTTCCGGCTCGTCGGGAACGACATCGTGACGGGCGAGCAGCGGTGGGACGTCGCGCTTCCCGAGGTTGCCTCAGAGCTGGACGTGGGATGTCGAGCTCTTGGTCCCGACGTTCAAGGGCTGATCTCGGTGTTCCACGCCCGCTCGGGACCGCACGCGGTGAGCACGCACATCGTCTGCCGCTTAGTTGCCCCCGCCAGCCCAGGGACCGAGCTCCCGGCGCACGGCCCCGGATCCGAGGCCCGCTTGGTGGTGCTCGACGCGCAGACCGGGGAGACGGTCAGAGATCGGAGCCTCGAGTACGGGTTCGGCACCGTTGAGACGCTCGGCTCCGACATCGTGGTGACGACCGTGCTCTCGGACGGACGCGTGCAGGTGACACGCGAGAACCCGCTGACCGGTCGGGTGCGGTGGACCGCCCGGAGCGAGCAACCGCTGCCCGGCGCCGGGTTTGGACGGGGGCCACAGGCACCCGAGACGAGGACTGAGCACGGCGTCATCGTGGTGAGCGGTCTCATCGCGATGGCCCTGTCCGAGGACGGTGAGGTCCTGGGTGAGTGGCCGGCGGAGGGCGGCCAGCGCCAGGTGGAGCTCACCGTGCTAGCCGACGGCCGTTTCGTCGTGGGCACCCCGGACGTCCAGGGCATCGCCCATTACGGCACCGTCTCTGCCTCCGATGACGGGGATGGTTTCCCGATCGACGGTCCCCTCCTCAGGCTCGCCGTCGACGACGGCTCGGCGAGCGACCTCCTGCTGACCATCAGTGCGAGCGGCGCCGAGGTCGTCGCGCTCGACGCCCGGACCGGTAACGCCCGATGGAGTACGGAGGCGACGCCTGAGGACGGGGACCTTCTGCTGGACGACCGCCTGATCACCACCTTCGGGGACGACCTCGTCGCGGTGGACACCCGCACCGGCAAACGCCTGTGGACCGCTCCGGACGATCTGCGGGCCCGTCGTCCCCTGCTCACCGATGGTCACGTCGTCCTCGTCACGACCGGGAACGACGACCAGGAGCCGATCCTCACGGCGGTCGACATCACTGACGGACGTGTGCTCTGGACGGCTGCGGGGCCTCCGGGCACCGTGCAGTTCTTCGAGATCGGCCGCCGCCTCATCGCCCTGCAGCAGGAGCAGATGACCCGCCTGGGCTGAGGCACGCCAACGGCGAGCCGCCTGAACAGCTGCCCGGCTCTCGTCGTGGGGCGTCGCGTGCCGTCTGTCATCGCGATCCGACCTGGGCGGTCGGCGTACGCGCAACAGAGCGTCTTGGCGGACTCCGCGAGTGCTCGAAGAGCGGGCCGGTGGTGGCACGGTCACGCACTGTGCGCTACCTCGGAGCGCGACTCCAGCGAACACTCGACTACTGCGCTCGCCGTCAGTCAGACCCTCCTTGCCAGCCTTGGCTGGAAGACCCGGACGTTGAGGTACCACCCCACGGCGCCGCAGACGCAGACGAGCACGAACAATGCGGTGAACCCCAGGATCTCCAGCACGGGTGCCAGCGCCAGGACCAGGACCGACGACACCAGCATGGAGGTTGAGAAGAGGATCCCGACGTAGAGCGGGGACTTTCCCTGAGGACTCACGTCACCGAGCATCAGCATCGTCGTCTGCATGTAGCACGCGTTCCCCAGGTTCGCCAGCACCCATGCGACGACGAGCGCCGGCCACGAGTGCGACACCAGTCCGACGATCCCGGCCGCCGTCACGGCTACGGCAGCGACCGGCGACAGCCTGACCGGCCCTCTCCGGTCGATGAAGAAGCCGAACACCAGGCTCACGGCGACGCCCGTGACGATGGCCAGGCCCGCGAGCAGAGAGACCTGCCGCTCCGAGGCGGACAGGTCCCGGATGGCGTGCAGCGTGTAGAACGGGATCAGGGAGTTCGCCACCACGAGAGCGACGCTCGACCCCACCATCGCGCGGAACGCGGGGTCGCCGACCAAGGTCGCGGGGATGGCCTTGAGGTACTCGGCGACCCGGAGCGGGTGCGGTGGCTCCACGTCCTCGTCCTCGTCCATCAACCAGAACCCGGCCGCGTTGGCGAACAGGAAGAGCAGCCCGATGCCGAACAGGACCATGAAGTCCTGCGGGTAGGAGATCCTCTCGATCACGACGGGGATCAGCGCGGCGACGCCGAGGGCGATGATGCTGCCGGTCGCCATCCCGACCCCGCGCGCTCCCGCGCGCCTGCCGGGGGGCAGCAGCTTCAGCATGAGCGGGACGTTGAACACGGTCCCGGAACCGGCCATGAGGTTGAAGACCACCCACGACGCCAAAAACACCCACGTCATGGCTGACGGGTTGTCCGCGAACAGAGGCATGGACACGACGAAGGCCAGGAAGATGGCCCGCTGCGCGAACAGGATCCAGGCGAAGGACCGGCCCATCCGCCGCGCCCGGGAGCAGAGGGACACGAAGACCGGTTGCGAGACGAACATGCACACGGAGACGGTGGCCGTGGCGACCGCGAACTGCAGGGTGGACGCACGGAGCTGCTGGAAGAGCAGCGGGATGACCGTCGCCATGGAGATCAGGGCGGTCGACGGCTGGAAGGTGACGCCGTCCAGGAAGAACAGCACCACGTTGCGCCGGACAGTCCGTGGGCCTCCATAGGCGGCGTCGACTGCGGCCTGCGTCATGCACTCCCCCTCCGAGATCGAGCGATGGCACGGCTGCGCCGGGGTCGCGAGCGGCTCACGGGCGCGCCCGTCGACGGGAGGCAGCGCTGCTCCCTGCTCGGTCTGAGCAGACCGGGACCCGAACTAGGTCAGGATGCGGTCCGCGTTGTCGTGGTAGACGGCCTTGAGCAGGTGCTCCGGAAGGTCGACGCCGGAGACGGTCCAGCGGCCCTGCGGCGGGATCTCGGCACCGGGCGAGTAGTCGAACGACTCGTCCTGGGTCTCCAGGAACCGGAAGTGGTTGTGATACGCCTCAGCGGAGATCGGGTAGATGTCGGTACCGAACAGCACCCGATCGGGGAACCGCTCCACCATCGTCGCGAACCGTCGCGGCTGACGGCCGAGCTCCGCCATGCGACCAGCGATGTCGACGTTGAAGTTCGGCGCCTTCGCGAGGAGCCCTTCGACCCAGTCGAGGTCCTCGGCGACGCAGCCGACGTGGGCGCCGATGTACGTCGTTCCCGGGGTCGCGAGCACGAGGGTGGCCAGGCCCTCCACGATCCGATCGAACGTCGGGAACTTCGTCGTGTCGCCGAACCACCAGTCGCGGCTGTGCATGAGCTCGTCGAGCCGCTCGTTGTGCACGTCCAGCGGGTCGAAGAACGCCTTGGGGTCGGACACGTGGATGAGGATCGGCAGCCCCAGCTCACCGGCGCGGGTGAGGATGCGGATGACGCGCGGGTCGTCGGGCAAGATCTTCGATCCGTCGGCGTCCTTCACCCACAGGCCGAGGTTCTTCCAGACCTTGATGCCGCGCGCGCCGCGCGAGGCACTGTCCTCGAGCTGCGCGATCAGCGTCTGCTCCCCGTCAGCCTCGGCGAGCCGATCCCAGTCCACGTGGCAGAAGGTGGCGAACCGGCCGGGGTAGGCGCGGTCGTACCGCTCGACGTTCGCGGTGACCTCCTCGCTCCAGCGCCCGTCGAGGTTGACGATCGTCCGGACGCCGACCTCGTCCATCATCGCGACGAGCGCGGCGGGGTCCTTGATCAACCAGTCGCCGTCGTCGCTCAGCCACCGCCCGAGGTGGTTGTGGATGTCGATCGCCGGGAACGCCGGGTGGTCGACCGCGGTGACGGTGCCGGCCATCTTGCTGCGGGGTCGCCACTCGCGCAGCGGCAGGTCGTACAGGGCGTCCCAGTCGGCGTCAGGCGTAGGCATTCTGCGTCTCTCACTCTCTCGAAATCTGACAATGGATTGCGGGCGTCAGCCCTTGATGCCGCTGGAGGCGATTCCCTCGAGCATGTTCTTCTGGAAGAAGACGAACAGCAGGATCATCGGAATGCTCGCCAGGAAAGAGCCCGCCATGAGCACCGGGTAGTTCGTGAGGAACTGCCCCTGGAGCGTGGACAGGCCGGCGGACAGCGTCATCTTCTCGGGGTCGTTGTTGACCACCAGCGGCCACAGAAGGTCGTTCCACGACCAGATCGCGGTGAGGATCCCGAGCGCGAGCATCCCGTTCTTCGCCAGCGGCAGCATGACCTTCCACCAGACCTGGAACGGGTTGCACCCGTCCAACCTCGCGGCCGCGTCGAGATCCGCGGGCAGCTGCATGAAGAACTGCCGCAGGAGGAACGTCCCGAACGCGCTGAAGATCCCCGGCAGGGCCAGTGCCGTCACCGTGTTCAACAGGTCGAGGCGCTGCATGATCTGGAACTGCGAGAGCAGGAACAGCTGCGAGGGGACCATCAGGACGGACAGGAAGGCGATGAAGATGACGTTGCGACCTGGGAACTCCAGCCGCGCGAACGCGTACCCGGCGGCCGAGCAGAAGAACACCTGACCGACCGTCCGCGCCAGGGTCATGATGACCGTGTTGAGGAACTGAGCACTGAACGGCAGGGTCACGAAGACGTCCGCGTAGTTCTTCCACACCGGGCTCGACGGGAACATCGTCGGCGGCACCGAGATCGACTCGGCATACGTCTTGAGCGAGGTCGAGACCTCCCAGAAGAACGGGAAGACCATCAGCAGCGACCCGACGATCAGCACGACGTGGATGAGCGTGTGCGAATGCTTCGGCCCGACGGCCTTCGTCGCGGAGATACCGTCACTCATAGTGCACCCACCGCTTCTGGACACGGAACTGGAAAGCCGTGATCAACAAGATCAGTGCGAGCAGCACAAAGGCGATCGCAGCGGCGTAGCCACCGTCGCCCTGCAGGATTCCCTTCGCGTAGAACAGGTAGACGACCGTCTGCGATTCTTCGATGGCCGGGCTGGCCTTGCCGACCATGAGGTAGACGAGGTCGAACGCCTGCAGCGCGTTGATCACCGTGATCACCGTGACGAAGAACGTCGTCGGCGTCAGCAGCGGCATCGTGATGCCGAAGAACTGCCGCCACTTGCCCGCGCCGTCGATGGACGCCGCCTCGTAGAACTCGCCGGGGATCTGCTGCATCCCCGCCAGCAAGAGCACCATGTTGTAGCCGAGCGAGCTCCAGATGGAGACGATCCCGACCGCGTAGATCGCCGTCGCGGGATCCGACAGCCAGTGCGGGCCGTCGATGCCGAACCGGGCGAGGAACTGGTTGAGGATGCCGGTGTCGCCGTTGTAGATGAGCTTCCAGACGAGCGCGATCGCCGCCGGCATGGTGACGACCGGCAGGAAGTACACCACCCGGTAGAAGCTCACCCCGCGCAGCCCCTTGGTGCTCAGCAGCGCCGCGAGCCCGATCGACAAGGGGATGCCCAGGAGCGTCATCACCGAGAAGATCACGGTGTTCCACAGCGATCGCAGCAGCTCAGGGTCGCGGATGACCTCGGTGTAGTTCTGGAGGCCGATCCACTCGTGTCCGCCGAACGTGCCCCACTTCGTGAACGAGAAGTAGAACGTCTGGAGTGCGGGCCAGATGGAGAAGGCGGTCAGACCGATCGCCGTCGGCAGGATCAAGAGGTAGGCCCAGTACCTGTCGCCGTGACGCAGCGAGCGCCTCTTGGTGCCGCGGGGGGGCAGCGGTGCCGACCGCCGCTGCCCCTGCTCGACCGGCGGCACGACCTGTGAGGTCACCTGTCGAGCCCCCGGTCACTTCTCCGCGGCGAGCGCGTCGTTCATGGTCTTCGCGGCGTTCGCGGAGGCCTCCTCGACGGTCACGTCACCGGTCCACGCCTTGTTGAACTCGAGCTCGATCGGGTCCTGCCACGCGGCGGAGTTCAACGAGGAGGGGTACTGCGTCGAGTTCTCGAGCGCGTCGACGAACACCTGGAGGTTGAACTCCGGGAAGGCTTTCACCCAGCCGTCAGCGGTCCCCTTGTAGGCGGGGATCACGATGCCGGCGTCGGCCTGGGCGGTCTCAGCCTCCTCGCCGCCGAGGTACTGCAGGAACTCCCACGCCGCCTCGGGGTGCTCGGACTTCGCGGACATCACGTTGCCCAGGCCGTTGCTGACGCCGCCCGGCTGGTCGAGCTTCGGCATCGGGGCGACGTTCGCGTTCTCCGCGGCGTAGGGGATCTCCTGGAACTCGGCGGCTGCCCACGAGCCCTCGAAGATCATGGCGGCCTTGCCGGACGTGAACCACGTGTCGGCGTCGGTGTCCGTCATCTGCTGCAAGGTCGGGGACACCTTGTACTTGTTGACGAGGTCGACCCACACCTGGACGCCCTTGATGGCCTCAGGCGTGTCGTACCCGGAGGACTTCTTGTCGTCCGAGATGACCTGGCCACCGGTCTGCGGGATCGTCGAGTAGTAGCTCTGCTGCGGTGCCGACTGGGCGACGATTCCGTACTGGCCCGTGCTGGGGTCGGTCAGCTTCTGCGCCGCCGCGACCATGTCGTCCCAGGTCCAGTCGGCGGTCGGCTCGGGGATACCGGCGGCGGCGAAGAGCGCCTTGTTGTACCAGAGACCGATCGAGTCGATGTCCTTCGGGATGCCGTAGACGCTGCCGTCGAACGTGTAGGCCTCGGTCTGGATGTCGATGTAGTTCGACATGTCGATGTCGGAGCCGTCGAGCTTGTCCGACAGGTTGGCGAGAACGCCGCCGTTGGCGTACGTCGCGAAGTTCGACTCGTTCATCCAGAACACGTCGGGGGCAGCGCCGCCGGTCGCCGCCGTCTTGAGCTTCGTCCAGTACTGGTCCCACGGCGTGACCTGCACCTTGACGGTGATGTCGGGGTGCGTCTCGTGGAACTTGTCGGCGATCTGCTGCATCACCTTGCCCTGGGTGTCGTCCCAGACGCCGTAGCTGATGGTGACGGGGCCGGAATCGCCGTCGCCGCCGCCGTCGCCGCCGGAGCAGGCGGCGAGCGCGGTCACGGCCGCGAGGCCGGCCGCGACGATGAAGGCGTTCCGCTTGGTCGTGCTGTGCGTGCGAATCACGATCTTCTCCTGGGGGTTGGGAGGGGGCTTACGCGAGACGGTGCAGGGCGGGGATGAGACGTCGTGCGTTGTCCCCGACGACCCCGGAGGCGAGCGCGGGTGACAGGTCGAGGGCAGAGACGCGCCACCGGCCGTTGCCCGGCGGCTCCTCGGCGTCGTACGGGAAGTACTCGTCGGCCGTCTCGAGGAACCGGAAGTAGATCTCGTAGTCCTCCGCGGTAGGCGGCGAGACGTCGGTGCCCAGGACGACCCGGTCGGGGTGGTCCTCGATGAGCCTCTTGGTACGGCGTGGCTGCCGGCCGAGCTCGGCGATCCGCGCCGCGATGTCGACGTTGAAGTTCGGGTAGGTCCTGAGCATCCGGTCGACCCAGTCGAGGTCCTCCGCGTAGCAGCCCACGTGGGCGGCGACGAACGTGACCCGCGGGTTCGCAGCCACGGCACCCTCGAGCGCGTCGAGGAGCCGGGACAGCGGCGGGAACTGCGGACCCGTGAACTGCCAGTCGGGGTGGCGGAGCAGCTCCTCGATCCGTTCGTTGTGCCGGTCCAGCGGCTCGAAGAACGCCGCCGGGTCGGCTGTGTGGACGCAGACCGGCAGGTCGGCGTCGGCGAGCGCCGACCACATCCCCTCCAGTCGAGCGTCGTCGAGGAAGATCAGCTCGTCCTTCTCGTCGCGCAGCCGCAGCCCGAGGTCCTTCCAGAGCTTGAGCCCGCCCGCGCCGCGCGCCGCGGAGTCGGCGACCGAGGCGGCGACCCGCTCGGGCCAGCCCTTCTCGGCCGTCTCGTCCCAGTCGACCCGGGCGTAGCTGACGAACCGGCCGGGGTACGCCCGGTCGTAGCGGTCCAGGTTGGTCTCGAGCTCGTCGCGCCAGCTGCCGTCGAGGTTGACGATCGTGGCGACGTTGCACTCGTCCATCAGACCGACGAGCGCCGGGACATCCTTCACGCGCCAGTCGTCGTCGTTCCAGCGCCCGGTGCGCATGTGCGCGTGCCAGCGTCCGAGGTGGTTGTGCGCGTCCACGGCGGGTGTCGACGCGCGCGGCACCGGGTGCGACGGCAGGCTCACCGTCGGGCGCGGCGCGAAGTCCCGCAACGCGAGCCTGTCGAGCTCGTGGACGTCCATCGAGCGGTACCTCCTCGTACCAGTGGTGGTGGGACACGGAGCGGCTGGTGGGTCACCCATCGGTGACGCGTGCAACCTCGAGCTGGAGTTCACGCCGATCGTTCGAGAGGGGTCCCGGTCACGCGCGCCGCACAACGCGCGCTGCCCACGGACGGCGGGTAGAGCGATTCGCGCAGGTCGTCGCTCCGGGTCGAGCGCGCGAGGCTCCTCGCCACGTCACGCACCCGCGGGGCCGTGAAGACGCCGCCGGAGGTGCTGCTCCTCGACTGCACCTCGGCGGCGCTGCGCCCGGCGTCCGCGACCAGGCAGCAGGCCGTCGTCGTGCCACCGCCGTCGACGCCGAGGAACGTCGTCATCGATCGGCCTCGAAGGTATGCACCGTCACGCCCTTCACCACGCGGTTGACCTGGCCGTCCGGCGAGGGGGTGTCGGGCGTGATCCCGAGCTCGAGGGATGCGTTCAGCGCCAGGAGCTGTGCGACCAGCACGTACACCAGGCCGACGAGCGCGTCCGGGTCGTCCGCGAGGTCCGGCACGGCCCACGGCCCGTCCGGCTCGAGCAGCTCGCTCTGGCTCGCGCCCACCACGACGACGTTCTCGCTGCCCATCTGCGCCTGGAGCTCCGCGATGATGTCCTCGTCGTAGAGGCGGACGTACGCGTCGTTCGACAGGTACACGATCGCCAGCGTGCGGTCGTTGATGACCGACTTCGGCCCGTGCCGGAACCCGAGCGAGGAGTCGGCGTAGCTCACGACCGCACCGGCGGTGAGCTCGAGCACCTTGAGGGCCGACTCACGGGCGAGGGCCGCGAGCGAGCCGCTGCCGAGATAGACGACGCGGTCGTAGCCGCGCGCGGCGAGCTTCGCGACGTCGTCCGGGGTCCGGCGGAGCACGGCGGCGCCGGCCGCGGCCAGGCGCTCGGCGACACCCGAGTCCAGCCCGCTCGGCACGAGGGCGAGCCACGTCGCCAGCACCATCGACGTGAAGCTCGACGTCATGGCAAATCCCTCGTCGTGCGACTCCGGCGGCATGAGCAGCACGAGCGAGCGCTCCGAGCCCGAGTGGGTCCGCGCGAGCTGGCCCTCGGCGTTGCACGTGACGATGAGGTGGTAGACCGACGAGAGGCACCGCTCGGCGAGCTCGGTGGCGGCGACGCTCTCGGGGCTGTCGCCCGAACGCGCGAACGAGACCAGCAGCGTGGGGACGTCCTCGACGAACGCCTCCCGCGGGTGGGTGACGATCGCCGTCGTGGCGACCGCGTCGATCGTGCGGGAGAGCGCGCTGGCCAGCGCCGGCGCGAGCAGCTCGCCGGCGAACGCGGACGTGCCGGCGCCGGTGAGGACGATCCGCAGGTCGTCGCGAGCGAGCAACGGCTCGAGGAAGCGGCGCACGGGGTCGCGTCGCTCCGCGAGGTCCGCCGCGAGCCGACGCCACACGGCCGGCTGCTGGGCGATCTCCCGGCCGGTCGCGCCCGCGCGCTCGTCGAGAGTGGCCGGTGCGTCGTCTCCGAAGTTCTGGTTCGGCAGCATTGCGGTCACGACTGGTTCCTCTGGGTCAGGGGTTGCAGGCGAGGTCGTCGGTGCAGCACACGTCACGGACGTCGAGCGCGAGGGCTTCGGGGTCGGTGGTCAGCAGGCCGCCCCGGCCCCTCGCATGCTGATCGGGCAGGTGGGCTGCCATGAAGGGGTCCATGCACAGTGATCTCCTGGTGCTCGATGCGAGCGGAGTGCGTCCGCTCAATTGCGCAGCTGCCCCCCGGGGGAAAGTCCCTTCTGCGTACTCGCGTTGGAACGTAAGGCGGGCGTCGGTGAGGGTCAACGTTTCGGCGCGACCCGATCAGTTTTTATGATCGGTTCGAGCAATCGAGTGCAGGCGCACCTCGCCATTCCGTCGGTTGTGCACCCAGGCGAGCTGCTCGCGCTCGCCGGCGCAGGGGTCGACGAGACAATCGTCGACGCGTCGCACCTCCGCCTGCAGGGGCGGACGACAACCTCGACGCCCGCCGAGCGGATCCGCTCGAGCTAGGTCGAGGCCTGGACGAACCTCCGGCGCCGCTTGCGCGAACCCGCTTCGACGCCGGACACGTTCGCGGTCATCGCCCTCCGCAAGTGATCAGTTTTTCTGATCGCAACGGGCCGAATTCGTTCACCTACTTGCACTGGCTGCCGAAAGTTGCTGATCATCTGCCCATGTCACGCGTCGCCTTCCTCGGCGCAGCGCGACCCCAGATGCGGCCACTGACGGTCGCGACCATCAACGGTGTCGTCGGGGCCGCGCTGCTCCTCCCGGCTCCCCCGGGCGCGATCGAGGTCGCCCTCGTCGACTCGCCGGCCTGAGGCGCCTGGTCGTACCGGAGGAGCCACCACTGAAAGGGAGATCCACATGCCCGCAGCGAACCGGCCGGCCGTCCTCACGATGGCCGCGGGCGGCGGCGTGACGGTCGACGTCGACGGGTCGCTGTTCACCCGGGTGTCCCTCGACGGCGTCGCCGTCACCGGGTTCGACCCCAGCGAGATCCTGCTCGTCGACGGGACGGCGGTCGAGGAGTTTGCCTGCTCCGAGCACGAGATGCTGGCCGTCACGGACTCCCCCCACGGCGCGGGCGTCCGCGCGGCCGTGCACGGCCACACCCCAACAGGACTGCGCAAGACGGTCGTGCTGACGTCGTACCAGCAGCTGCCCGGGATGGTCGTCCTCGAGGTGACGTTCGCGAACACCTCAGCCGAGCCCGTGCACGTCACCGGGTGGCGCACGGCCGCACACGAGCTCCTCGAAGCGCCCGAGGGCTTCTACACGTTCTCGGGAACGACCTACACGGACCGCCGCGACTGGGTGCGCCGGGTCACCGACACGTTCGCCCAGGTCAACTCGCTGGGGATGGACTCGTCCGACTACGGCGGCGGCACCCCCGTCGCGACCGTCTGGCAACGCGACGCGGGCCTCTCCGTCGGGCACCTCGAACCGATCGCGCGAGCCTTGAACCTCCCGGTCCGCAGGACGCCCGCCGGCGCGAGCATCGCGGTCGAGGGCCACGACGACCGTGTGTTGGCGCCGGGCGACGAGCTGGCCACGGACACCACCTTCCTGATGGCACACCGGGGCGACCACTTCGTCCCGCTCCAGCGCTACCGCGACTATCTCGCCCCCCTCGGGCTGCGCGCCCCGACGGCGCCGGCGTCGGCCTTCGAGCCGGTCTGGTGCGCGTGGGGCTACGAGCGCGACTTCACCGTCGAGCAGGTCGTCGCGACGCTGCCCAAGGTCGTCGAGGTCGGCCTGCGGTGGGCGGTGCTCGACGACGGCTGGCAGACCAACGAGGGCGACTGGGAGCTCGACCCCGGGAGGTTCCCGCGCGGCGACGAGGACATGCGGACCCTCACCGCGCAGATCCGCGCGCACGGGCTGCGCCCGCGCCTGTGGTGGGCGCCGCTCGCGGCCGACCCGACGAGCGACGTCTACCGGCAGCACCCGGACATGCTCCTGCTCGGCCCCGATGGCCGGCCGCAGCGGGTGACCTGGTGGGACGACTTCACGATGTGCCCCGCGTACCAGCCGACGATCGACCACTTCGTCGCACAGGCGAGAAGGTTCGTCGCGGACTGGGGATTCGAGGGCCTCAAGCTCGACGGTCAGCACCTCAATGCCGTCGGTCCGTGCCACAACCCTGCGCACGGACACACCCGCCCGGAGGAGTCCACAGAAGGCCTGGCTCTCTTCTGGAAGGCGATCTACGACGCCGTCCACGCTGCTCATCCGGATGCGGTCGTCGAGTTCTGCCCATGCGGCACCGCGCTCGACTTCCACAACCTGCCCTACGTCGACCAGTACCCGTCCGCTGATCCGCTGTCCTCCTACCAGGTCCGTTCCAAGGGCAAGTCGGTCAAGGCGCTCATGGGCGCCGGATCCAGCTTCGCGGGCGACCATGTCGAGCTGAGCGACACCCACGACGACTTCGCATCCAGCTACGGCGTCGGCGCCGTCCTGTCGACGAAGTTCACCTACCCGGCAGGGCCTGACGCCGAGATCGTCCTCACGCCGGAGAAGGAGGAGCTCTGGAAGAAGTGGATCGATCTGTCCCTTCGGTCCGGGCTCCCGACCGGTGAGTATCGCGGTGAGCTCTACGACATCGGCTTCGACGTACCCGAGGGCCACGCCATCGCGAAGGGCGCCACCCTGCACTACGCCTTCTTTGCCGACGACTGGAGCGGCGCGGTCGAGCTCCGTGGCCTCGGCCTGGGGACCTACCGTCTGACCGACCCGTTCAGCGGTACCGATCTCGGTGTGGCCAGCGGGGAGGAACCGACCGTCGACCTGACGTTCACGCGATTCCAGCTCGTCGTCGCGGAGCCGGTGTGAGCCGGGCACAGGTCACGCTCGGATGCATCGTCACACCCGACCTGCATCCGCGCGGGTTCCTGGAGGCGGCGCGAGCGGCCGCGACGGCGGTCTCGAGGAGCAGGACTGCTGCGGGCTAGTAGCTCCGGATCTCCAGCGGACCTGTGCCCTGTGCCTGCGCCGAGCTGGGCATCACCGCGAAGCGGACTCGGCCCTACCGGCCCCAGGCAACGGCAAGATCGAGCGGTTCCACCGCACCCTGGTCGAGGGCTGGGCATTCCCCACTCCGCCATCGGCAAGGCTGCACCCATCACCAGGCTGAACGACCCGCCGGGACATCGCAGCGGGCGGACCGGTCACGCACTCCACCACTGCGGCGGCGACCTTGACGGACTGGCTGATTCGTCCTCCGGTTGAGGCAGATGCCCCATGACGTGGTGCGACGCGGGCGGGAGTCTGGTGCCCCGAACCGGCGATGGAGGCACTGATGACTCTCTACATGGATGTACACGAGACCCTCCCGGAGGGCACGACGGCCGCGGACGTGGCCGGTGCGCACGCGCAGGACCTGCTGGTCCAGGCAAAGTACGCCGTGAGCTACCGCAGCTACTGGGTCGACGAGGCCAACGGCAGGTCCTGGTGCCTCGTCGAGGCGCCGGATGCAGAGTCCGCGGCCGCCGTTCACCGCGAGGCCCATGGGTTGGTCGCTGACCGGCTGTTCCCCGTGGTGGAGGGGAAGTGAGCTCCGCCAGCACGCCGCGGGCCGTCGCCGAGGACGCGGAGGCGGCCCCGCGGCTCCCGGCGGGTGACGGCGAGCGGATCAGTGGCTACGGCGTGATGGGCCTGTCCTTCGCCTCGGGTGACTACGTGGTGCTGCGCTGCATGACGGCCGCCAGCTTCGGCGCCGGCTACCGCGCGTTGTGGCACCGGAGTCCCGAGGGCGACTGGACCGTGTACTCGACGGCCGACCCTGAGCACAGCTGCGAGCGCTACATCGGCGCAGCGTGCAGCCATCCGTCGGTGCGCGCCGACATCGCCGTGGAGTGGCTCGACGACGTGACGTTCCACGTGCGCGTCGGCGACACCCTGGAGTGGACGGTGGCCCTCGGGCGCAGCGTCGTCACCCGGATGATGACGACGATGGGCCGGGCGATGCCGATGGCGATGTGGACCAACTCGGCCGTTCTCGCGCTCCTGGGCCCGATGGCGGGCCGGATGCTTGGCGTCGGCAAGGTGCGCCTCACCGGCGAGATGCCGAACGGGCAGCACTTCACAGCGGCACCGGTGCGCATCTGGGCGATCCGGGACAGCCGGGCAACGTTCGCCGGCCGGGACCTCGGCACTCCACTACCCCTGCGGGCCCAGGCGCGCATCGGCGGCTTCTGGCTGCCTCAGCACGGCATCTTCATGTACGGCTTCGGTCAGTTCGACGCCTTCGACCCTGCACGACACGTCTCGGCGGCCGAACGCCAGCGCGAGCTGCTCGAATCCGCAGCGTGAGTGCTCGGCCAGGGTGGACGATGAGGCCGTGTCTGGTCCCGTGGGCGCGGCCGCAACGCGCCTGACCGAGCTGCTCGCCGCGCTGTCGATCGCGATCGACCTGGGGCTGGGACAGCCGGCTGAGCACGTGCTTCGGTCGGCGGTCATCGCTACCAGGCTCGCCGACAGGCTTGACCTGACCCGCACGCAGCGGGACACCACGTTCCACACCACGCTCGTCATGTGGATCGGCTGCCACGCCGACTCGCACGAGTACGTGCGCTGGTTCGGTGACGACATCGCCGTCAAGCGAGCGGCCTACCTGGTCGATTGGGCGGGCCTCCCGTACATGCGGTTCCTGGTGGGCAACGTCGCCCGCGGCGCGCCACTGCCGCAACGGATCAAGGTGATCGGGCAGCTGATGCGCGGCCCCAGAGGACAGCTGGGCGAGCTGGTGCATTCGCACTGCGCCTCCGCGTCGCTGCTGGCCGCCGAGATCGGGCTGTCACCGCGCGTCCAGGCTGTGCTGAGCGCAACCTTCGAGCGGTACGACGGGACGGGCGTCCCGCACGCCCTGGCGGGCGACGATCTGCCGATCGAGATGCGGGTGGCGCAGCTGGCGGATCTCGTCGAGGTGCATGACCGCACCTACGGACCCGGCGGGGCCGAGCACATGGTGCGTTCTCGACGTGGAGGCCAGTTCGACCCCGCGGTCGCCGATGCGTTCCTCTCGGATCCGACAGCGCTGCTTGCCGCACCGGACCACGGCAGCTATTGGGACGCCGCCCTCGCGGAGGCCCCTGACAAGTCCGCGCTGACGGCTGTCGAGCTGGACCGGATCCTGATCGCGCTCGGCGACTTCGTCGACCTCAAGTGCCCGTTCACTCTCGGCCACTCACGCGCCGTCGCCGATCTCTCCGCGCGCGCCGCGGGGCTACTCGGACTGGACGCCGCTGACTCTCTCGCTCTCCGCCGGGCCGGCCACGTGCACGACATCGGCCGGATCGGGGTGTCGAACCGCATCTGGGAGAGCGCGGCGAACCTGTCGGCGGAGCAGAAAGAACGCGTCCGCCTGCACCCGTACCTGACCGCGAGGATCCTCGACAGAGTCAGCGGTCTCGGCCAGGTCGCACGAATCGCGGCGAACCATCACGAACAGCCAGACGGCGGTGGCTACCCGCGCGGACTGGCCGCCGCGTCACTGCCCCTGCCCGACCGGGTCCTCGCCGCGGCGGTGGCCTACGAGTCGGCGCTGGAGCCGCGCCCGTACCGCGCGGCGCAGTCGACCGCCCAGGCCGCTGAGCGGCTGCGAAGCCGGACCTCCGCCGGTGCGCTGGACGATGCCGCGGTGCGCGCGGTGCTCGCTGCGGCGGGGCATCCTCGCGCGAAGCGCACGCCGCGCGAGGATCGGCTCACGCCGCGCGAGGTCGAGATCCTCGTACGCGTCTCGCAGGGCGAGTCGAACCGGCGGATCGCACAACGGTTCACGCTCTCGGAGAAGACGGTGCGCAACCACGTGGAGCGGATCTACGCCAAGCTCGGCGTGAGCAACCGCATCGGGGCCAGCTTGTACGCGCTGGAGCATGGGCTCGTGCCGGCGCCACACCATGACTGATCGAAGCTGTGCCACGCGATCGTTGGCATAGGCATCGTGGAGGTGGCGGGAATCGAAGACGATTCCGCGAGTCGCCGCGGACGTCGGCGAACGTCTGAACTGCAACTCCACGATCCCGATCCGTCGGTCCCGACCCGATCGGGGCCGATCTGTTGACGTGGTCAACATGGCTCCGCATCCAGGTAGAACCACGCACTTGGTGATGATGCCGCTGCCGCGACCCACGTGATCCGTCTGACCATCGCACTCGACGGCCCAGCGCTCGGCGCCCTGTAGGACTTCCACCGCTTCCAGCGTGTCGCGACCGATGACACCCGACTTCGCGAGAGCCGACGCCACCGACGGTCCGAGCGACGAAGATTTGGCACTCCGACCGTGCCGTCGCGTCAGTCCATTATCCCCCTCATGGAGGCTGGTGACCTCGGCGCTGAAAGCCACCTGCCGGCCTATACGGACGACGAGTTCGCGCTCTACCCCGGGAGTGGAGCGGCACGGCTCTTCACCGACAAGCTGGGAGCTCGCTAGCGCGGCACGTACTCATCGGCCAACCACCGCAGGAAGATTTCGCTACGCCCCACATACGTAGCGACGGTGTTGTCGGCTTTGCCCGCTGCGCGTAGGGCCCGCTCGAACCTGACGAGTTCGGCCCGGAGTTCGTCGAGGGTCCAGTTCGGTGCGTCCATATCGCGACGGTAGCGACCGGAAGCGCGTGAAATAAGGAACTCCGGGCTCCGACAGCTGGACGAACCGCGAGCGCGGTCCACTACCGTCCAACCGTGAACATGCCCCAGCTGGCAGCAAGCCGAGTGACGACAGAAGAGCTGCTTCTCGCCGCGCATCATCTGAGCGCCCTCGCCGAGGCAGCTCACGGCTACGTTGCCGACGAAACACTCGTCGTCGGTGCCGGAAGCGGGGCAGCCATCGAACGCGATGACGCCCAATACGACGGGGCGTGGGGACCGGCGTCGCAGATGGTCAGTCTGGACGTCGTGCCCCGGCTTGTCGCCATCGTCGACCACGTAAGAGCATTCGCCACTCTGACGGGTGCGCCGGGAGTCGGCGTCGCACTGGCGTCGCTGGTTCGTCCGACCCTCGACGGGCTCGCGACTCTGTCGTGGCTGTACGACCCGGCGACGAGCAGTCGTGAACGAGTACGGCGGCGGTTCAATCTCCGCCTGAAGTCACTTGCTCAGGAACAGAACGTCTCACTCGTGGCCAGCGGCCCGGGTGGAGACTTTCAGGAAGCCATAGACGCCATTGCCTTGGAGGCGAAGCGCCAAGGCTTCAAGTTCACGCTCCCCCGCACGAGCCGGGCAGGCATCATCGTTCCCGGCCACCTGGACCAAGAGATCCCCAAGGACGAGGTCCTTGTCAGGCTTCTCACGGCACCCGCAGGAACGTCCAGCGACATCGGTGCCCTTCTCTACCGCCGAACATCTGCCGTCGTGCACGGGCAGGCTCACGGCCTCCATCCGTTCGTCATCGTGAGCAGCCCCGGATCGATCCCCGGCACCGCACGCTTGGAGATCGGTCTGCCCTCGAGCTGGTTCTCGGTGATGGCGCTCTCCGTCGTCGCAGCACTCAATGCGACGATGATTCGCCTCATCAACCACTACGGATGGGAACCATCTGACTGGGCGGACGTCAGCCGGGAAGCGATGGACAGGTGGGCCATGCCGCTCGCGGCTTCACTCGCCACCAGTTGAGCCGAGCAGACTGCGGTGGGTCGAATCGAAGACGATCCGGCTCTTGTTGACTCGGGCCCGCGGACGCCTGGACCTGCAGCTCCACTTAGTCGCTCCCGACGCGATCCTCAGATCAGGACTCGTTTTTGTTGACGTGGTCGACGGGACGCACTAGACGCGGATGCCCGGCGGAACCCGCTTCGGGTCCACACTGATCCCAAGCACACCCGTCGGAGGCCCGGATGTCGGAACGCACACATTTCGACTCGCTCAACGAAGCGATGGCTGCGCTCGGCGTCCCGCTCGCGAGCCGAGCGCTCGCACGCGCACTTACGCCCGACGTCCCGTCGGAGATCTAGATCCCTGCGGCGAGTCCGTACATTGCGGTGCGCCCACTCGGCGAACGCGTGGTCAAGACGTACGTGAATCGCACGTTCATCGACCAATGGGTCGCCCCCACACGCTACGAGCGGACGCACATCGTCGGCGGCATCGCAGACGGTCCCCACGCGCGGTGACTCCTAGGGCGCTGCGGGGCGCTCCCGAGACGTACGCGGCTCGCTCGACTGGCGCTGCGAAGTATGCAGGATACGGACTCGCCGCTTCGGGATGCCCAGCGATCGCTGGTGGCTACGCGATGATGGCCGACTGCCGCTCCTCGTCCCTGCGGCTGACCCGACCCGCGGGGCGATCGGGTGATGTCCGGCCGAGTTCCTACGATTCGGCCGGCACCAGGTCGAAGACTTTCGACGTGGGAAATGCGCGACCTGACGATCGGGCCATGACCGCCAAGCTAGAAAGTGATTGAATGCGCAAGCGTGCCGCAGCAGTCGTCCCGATAGTTCTCGCGCTCGCGCTCAGTGTCGTCGGATGCGGCGGGTCGGGTGAGGACGCGGTCATGCCGGACGTCGTCGGCAAGACTCTTGACGTCGCCCTCAGCGATCTCGACCGGGCCGGTGTCAACGAGGACGACGTCGAGGTCGCCGGAGGCGGACTCTTCGGCATCGTCGACAAGTCGAACTGGCAGGTCTGCGAACAGCTTCCCGAGTCCGGAGCGACCGTCGACGGAGAGCCGCGTCTTGTCGTCGACCGCAGTTGCGGCGAGGACGACGAAGATCCGACCGAAGAGGCCAATGAGCCGGCGGCCGAGCCGACCGAGGAAGCCAGCGCGGAGCCGGCAGCGGAAGAGCGCGCAACGGTGCAGACAAGCCCGCAGCTCGCAGCCCTCCTCGCATTGACCGACTCCTGCAGCCCCGAGGTCGCACAGCTCGCGTCCCAGTTTGAGGGCAAGCTCATCGAGTTCGATGGAAACATCGGCGCGATGAACCCGCACGGCTCGGCTAAGACCCGGTACGACATGCTCATTCTCCCCGGCGACTACAGCGAGACGTCCGCGTCCGGTCCCTCGTTCACGTTCGAGGATGTCAACACGACGTTTGACATGCACTACTCCGGCGACACCCCGGACACCATCGGCCCCGGCGCCAACCTGCATATCGTTGCTCGCGTCGGGAAGTACGAGCCCAACAACGGCTGCCTGTTCCCGCTTGAGCCGGTCGAGACCTCCTTCCGTTAGGTCGTAGCCGCCAGACTTGGGTGCTCGGAGCCTGGCACGTTGGCACTCGACAGGACGACGGACGCGTCGACGAACTGCCCACTGTTGAGGTAGTCCCAGATTTGAGTGTCGAAGTTGCCCAAGAAACCGGGGAAAGACCCAACTCCGGTTTGAGGAGTCTTGCCGGGCCGACCGAGTGACGCGACTCACCCCGCGCGCGGCGACGCGACACGACGCTGGTCGCAGTGATCTCGGCTAGGGCGGACACACCCGGCCGTGCCGGACGGTCGGACTGATCTCCTGTCGCCGCTGAGTGTGACGGCTTTGCCTGCCATGACGACGCCGACCCCTCTGCGCCTCCTGTCATGATGTGCCGCATGGCCTGGTGCGAGCTCTGCGAACTTGACGACTCGACGTGCGTCCACGGATACGACCGGCGCAAGTCTGCAGTCGAGAGGACGGCGGCATTGCGCGTGTCACCGCGCGGGATGGCCCACTTCGATGGTTGCCCGCACAAGGGCGAAGAGGACGACGATTACCAGCGTTGGGGCGTAATCACGGAACAGGGAGCGTGGCAGCGCGTAGGGAACCGCGAGCAGATCGCCACGGTCGATGAGACTGGCAAGCCGTTGCTGGCAACCTCACGGTGCTCGACCTGCGTCGACCACGGGCCCTGGTAGCAAAGCGCTCCCGGGCCGTTCGCGGGCGGTCGCCCTTCCCAAGCTCGCGCTCCGATCCTCCGCAGGGCCAGACTGAGACCGTGCGTTGCGCGTTCAGCTGAGGAAGCCAGGGAAAGTCATGGGGTTTCGAGCCCGAAAGTCGTTCAAGGTGATGCCAGGCGTCCGCATGACTGTGACGCCGCGAGGTGTCTCGACGTCCGTCGGCGTAAAGGGCGCGCGCGTCAGTGCTCACTCGTCTGGTCGCGTCACTAAGTCAGTCGGCGTGCCCGGGACTGGTGTCTCGTACACCACGTCCAGTTCGGAAAAGTCAGCCCCGCGGCCTGCCGTGCAGCCGAAAGTGGCTGGCCCCAGGCCGGGCTTCACGGCACCGAAGTGGGAAAAGGCACTGTACAAAGCCGTGCTTGTGAACCAGGACCCAGCGGAGATCCGCGACGTCGCGACGGCGCATCCAGAACCGCGCCCACTTGCAGCAGTCCTGGAAGCAATGCTTGGCACGATGCCAGCAGGCGACGACCAGACGTCACGCGACCTGCTCGCGTGGGCCTGGTCGCAGGGCTACGACCCGGGAGCCGACCCGTTCGTCAAGAAGTACCTGTCGGGCGCTGGGATGACACTGACGATCGCACCAGGCATTGCTGTGTCGTTGCCGCTAGATCGAGACGCCCTCGGGCTCGCGCTGGGCGAAGCACACCAGAGCGTCGGCGACGTCAGTAGCGCTGTCGAGGTCGTCGAGTCGCTCGAACCAACCACCATCGCAGCGGTATCGCTCGCGGAGCTGTACGCGGAGCAGGAACGTTGGCAGGACATCATCGCGCTGACCGACGGCGTCACCAACGTCGACGAGCCCAGCATGTTTCTGCTAGTCCAGCGTGCTGTGGCGCTTCGCAACCTTGGGTCACCCGGCGCTGCGAGGGAAGCACTCAAGGAAGCCCTTCGCTTGCGGAGTCGACCTTCGGAGCTTCGGTACCGGGCGCTCGTGGAGCGAGCGTACGGCTACCTTGCCGAGTCAAAGCCCGGGATGGCGCGGCGAGATCTGGAAAAGGTCCTCGCTGAGGACTCGAGCTATCCCGGCCTGCAGGCAGCGCTCGCACAGCTACCGGCCGGGTAGGCCTCTCTGCCCACGCCGTAGGGTTCATCGCGGTGTGCCAAGGGTTGGCCGCCAGGTCCGCAGCGGGAATGTTGCGCCAAGCGGTTGAGCTTCGAGGCATTGGCCTCACTGGCACGCATGGCGCCCGAGTGATCCCTAGCAGGACAACTCTCTTGGCAGCGTCGCTGCAGGGAGCGCCAGGAGGTCGCCGGGCATCTTGGCCCCGGTGGACGCGGGATACAGGGCGTCCGGGTAGGCGCTTGTCGATGATCGGCTTCCAGCGCGCCCAGGACTCGGTCTCGTCACTTAGGAAGCCGTTGGCCAGCACGACGGTGACGCCACTCACGTCGCGGATCGCCTCAATACGGAGTGACCTACCCGTGGCGCACGAGTCCGTTCCGCGCGCACGGGGCCCACCGTCAGGATTCTCGGCGTGACGTCGCCGGCCTTCAGCCACGCAAGCACCCGACGCAGGTAAGGGCCCGAACCGGTTGCTATGCGTGTCGAGCGCGCCTGCGGCTAGAAATCCTGCTCGACGACGAGAATCCCAGGACATGGCCGCGTCGTAATCCGGCGCTCCCCTGAGGGACTTCGTAATAGGTGACCTGAACGGTACGAACGGCGGCACGTCTCACGTGAGTCGCGCCGGAGTGCCAGGACACCCGGCGGACCTATCCCAAAGGCTCCTTTCCGGGCTTCACGCGGATATGGTGAAAAGCGGACGGTCGGGCGCGCGTCATAGGGGCTGATCGGGTGACCTCGCCAATCGGACCCGACGCGGCCTCCGCTTTGACGCGGGCACCGGCCGGGTACTGGCATCCTGGTACGGCCGTCTAAGGACCCGAGGAGTTCGACCATGACGTTCGATCGTCAGTCGTGGAAGCCTGACCCGACTCTCACTTCAGAGGTCGAGGAGCAGTTCAGCCGGACGATCGAGTCATACCGGATTCATCCGGATCTGGTCTCGGAGCACGCCAACCACGAGGAGTCCATTCGTACCGGCGGCTACGCACATCGGACGCTGCTCGAGCTCGTGCAGAACGCGGCGGACGCTCTTGCCGGGGCAGGCGATGGAGGAGGCGACAGCGCGGGCCGTGTCGAGATCGTCCTCGACATGTCAAACAGCACTCTCTACTGCGCTAACGCGGGCAGGCCGTTCTCGCGGAGCGGACTTACCGCGGTCACCATGGCACACCTCAGTGCTAAGCGAGGCGACGAGATCGGTCGATTCGGGCTCGGGTTCAAGTCGGTTCTTGCCGTTTCGCAGGCGCCGCAGGTGCTCAGCCGATCGATCGCTTTCGAGTTCAACTCCGCCCGTGCGCGGAACGAGCTCGAAGCGGTCACGTCCGCAAAGCGCTATCCCGTGCTGCGAACTGCGACTCTGCTGGACGCGCTCGGGGAGTTCGATACGGACCCGGTCCTGGCAGAGCTGGCGGCATGGGCGACGACGATCGTAAAGCTCCCGGCCGCGACAAACCTGGACCGGCTGCGCCAGGAGATTGAGACTTTCACGTCGGAATTCCTGCTCTTCGTCGGTGCAGTTCGCGAGGTCCGGCTTCGCATACTCGGCGACGAGCCGTTCGAGACGAGCCATGTGTCGCGGGATCTCGGCAGCGGCAGGCTCCGGATCGAGCGGCCCGACGGTGTTGGCGACGAGTGGATCGTCGAGAGCACCATGCACGCCCCCTCCGCCGAGGCTCGCCACGAGGTCGGTGAAGCAGTCTCCCGAGCCGAGGTCAAGGTCACCGCGGCGGTTCCGGTGCAGCAGAGCCGGCTGAAGATCGGGCAGTTCTGGTCCTATTTCCGCCTCCAGGACACGACGTCAGCCTCCGCTCTCTTCAATGCTCCTTGGAGCGTGAACGACGACCGCACGAATCTCTTGGACAATCGATACAACCGCGAGATTCTCCGTACGCTGGCCGGGCTCTTCGTGCCGCTGCTCTCTCGCGTTCGGACAGCGGGCGATCTCGCGGCGCATTTCGACTACCTGCCCGCACGCGGGCGGGGGCAGGAGAGTCACGGGTTTGCCGACGGCGTGATTGGCGCGCACATTCTCACCCAGGCGGGACTCGGAGATCTCATCCCCGACGCGAGCGGAGTCTTTCGGAACGGTTCTGAGCTGCGCCCCCTGGACCTGGCCGTTCGCTTCGACGCCGTTGTCCACCAGGGATGGATGGAGTCGCCAAACACGGGCGACGACGTCCCGCACTGGCGCTGCTACACCACGCCCGCGCGGGCGACTCGCCTTCGCGATCTCCTGCTGGTGGCACAGGAACCCGACTTCGACCCAAGCGCAAGGGACGTCCGTGGCGCTCTGGAGCACATGCCGAAAAGAGGGCTCCTGTCGTGGCTGCGAGAGTGGGCCGAGGGCACAGACCCGACATCCGCAGCGAATGCCTTTCGAACTGTGGTCAAGAACTCCTCGCTCGAGGGCATTTCAGCCGCCAAGGTCATCCCGACCTCTTCCGGGATGCGGTCGCTCGACGACAGGAGCGTTGTGTTCCTCCACCGTGAAGAGGGTCTTGTCGTTGAGGGCGCGATGTTCGTCGACCAGCGATTCCTCGCAGAGGACAGGGTGGAGCAACTTCTCCGGGAAAGAGGGTTCCGTGACCTGGACCCGGAGGCGATCCTCAACGCGCGGCTCGCGACTCTCCCTATCGAACCGAGCTCCTCTGACCTTGAGCGTCTGTGGGAAGCCGTTGTGTCGGTCAGCATCCCCGTTGCCGCCAAGACGATGAGCGCATCGACCGCTTCGATCAAGGTACCGACGCGGGACGGCGGATGGGCCTGGCCCCAGCAGGTCATCGACTTGGAGACTGAGCTGCCTGAGGAGTTCGCCTCACAGCTGCTCGATCGGCACCGGTGCATGCCTCCCGTTGCGCACAAGCTGGGCGTCGTGCAGACCCCTGTACGGGACTTCTCGCTTGATGACGAGCCGAGTCGCGGCGCGTATATCGAAGCGACGTTGGCCGATCTCAACGCTAGACGGGGGCCCGGCGAGCGTCCGATCGAGCGTGTCGATTTCAGCCCAGGCGAAGGCCCAGGGCCGTTCTCGGTGCTGTTGATGCTGCGTGATGCAAGCGCCTCCGATCAGGTGCGCGCATCGTGGACCCTGTCGCTCCTGTCGCTCCCCGACGTGAACTGGGTTTGTGAAGACCTCGACACGGGCCGCACCTTCAGCGTCGTGTCGCCCTCCAGGTGGGCTGTTGACCAGGCGGGGCTCCTCAGCTCCTCGCGAGGGTTCCGCCCCCCGCGCGACGTTGTCGCGCCGTCCTTGGTTCGATTCGGCGGCCTTCTGCCGCTTTTCAAAGGTCCGCACGCGGTACAGGCGGCGCTTGATCTGCCGGACGAGCTCGAGACGGTTCCTCCCCACGTGCTTCGGGAGATGCTCGAAGGAGACCTGTTCCCTGCGGTAGAAAACTCGGTTCTCGTGGAGTTCGTTCTCGCCGCGACCAAACTGGGCCTCGCTGGCGACAAGCCAGCAACCATTCCTTCTCGCGTCAAGCGCGTTGTCGAGGCACATGCGCCGTCGACGGTGTACCTCGCTACCACCGACGAGCAGGAGGAGTTCCTGCTTACCCGCCAACGCCCTTACCTGCGAGTCGAGGCTGAGCTGGTCGAGGAGGTCATTGAGCTTGTCGGATGCCGCCGGTTCGAGGACAGTTTCTCGTTCGCCATGGTCGTCGAGGGCCAGCAGGAGGTCCAGCGGATCCTCGACGTCTACACGGGGCTCCGAGCCTCCTACGGCGCGCGGTTGGGATCGGCAAAGGTCGCCCGGGCGCTCCTGATCGCCAAGCGCGTCACGACGGAGGACGGCGTAGAGGACCAGCCGCTCGACTGGCATCTGGATGGGCTTGATCTGATCGTCAGGAGTGACGCAGAGGAACGCCGCATCCTCGAGTTCGTGAACGACGCATTCGGCCTCGGGCTCGACAACGCGCTCCTCACCTCGATTCTCCGGGCGGGCCTTGATCACCGGCTGGAACTTCTTCGGCAGCAGGCCCAGACGATCGAGACGGATGCTGACCGTCTCGACCTCTACATCGGGCCTGACGACCTGATGGAGGCACTACCAACCGGGCTCTGGACCGCCCTCGAGGCGCAAGGGTTGGTCGACGACGACACGTCGGTGGCTGAGCTGTTTCTCACCGTGTACGGATCCGATTCGCTTCGGATCCTCGCTGACCGCTTCCGCGACGAGGGGTTCTCCGACGTGCCGGGAACATGGGCCGGAATGTCGGCAGCAATCTCATGGGTACGGAAGATGGGCTTCGGCCCAGAGTTCGCGGGTCAGCGAAATCGGCCGAGACCGGAGGAGTTCGTGGTCGCCGGCGCCGTCCGTCTCAATGGGCTTCACACGTATCAAAAGAAAATCAGCCAGGACTTGCGCAACCTCTTGACACAGCCCTCAGCAGAGGGCGCGCAGAAGGGCATGCTGGAACTGCCCACAGGCGCAGGGAAGACCCGCGTCGCAACTGAGAGCGTCCTTCGGCTGTTCGTTGACGAGGTCCTGTCCGGCACGATCCTCTGGATCGCGCAGTCCGCAGAACTGTGCGAGCAGGCGGTGCAGACCTTTGAGACGGTGTGGCGCTACCTCGGTGACGAGCGGCCCCTGACGATTGGGCGCCTATGGGACACGAACGTGGTTCACGACCCGGACACGGAACTTTCAATAGTTGTTGCTACTGACGCAAAGATCAGGGCGGTCATGGATCGCCCTGAGTACGAGTGGCTAAGGACGCCGACGGCGGTCTTTATCGACGAGGCGCATCGCGCGGGCGGGTCGACGCAGTACACCTCCATCCTTCGTTGGCTCGGCGTCGACGGGCGTAGCTGGGAGCGACCGCTAGTCGGCCTGTCGGCGACACCGTTCAAGGGTCGGGCCGGGGACCACAGCGGAACCAAGGAGCTTGTCGCGAGGTTCGGCACAAAGCGGCTCACAGCGTTCGAGTCAGACTCGTACAGGCAGCTTGTGAAGCTGGGCATGCTGGCGAACGTCCGGCACGAGGTGCTTCCGTCCGGCGTCGAGGTCGAGCTCAGTTCGGTCGAGCGCAGCACCCTCCAGTCGAACCGCCTCATCGACCGCAACGTCTACGAGCGGATCGGCCGCAGCGAACAGCGCATGCGGATTCTCGTCGAGCACATCCTGAAGCAAGACAGTGAATGGCCGATCCTTGTGTTCACTCCCAGTGTGCTGTCTGCGCAGGTACTCGCAGCCTCGCTGCGCTACCGCGGACGGAAAGCCGCGTCAGTGAGTGGTCAGACGGGGCGGCAGGAGCGGCGAAACGTCATCACGCAGTTCCAGAACGGCGAACTCCAGATTCTCGCCAACTGCGATCTCCTGGTGCAGGGCTTCGACGCCCCTGGGGTCCGGGCGCTTTACATCGCTCGTCCCACCTTCAGCCCCGGCGCCTACATCCAGATGGCTGGCCGTGGTCTGCGTGGCAAGGAGAACGGGGGCAAGGAGGAGTGCCTGATCGTCGACGTCGCTGACAACTGGGGCGCGATGAACGACTTCCTCGGCTACCACGACTACGAGGAGCTCTGGAAGGAGCAGCGCGGATGATTCTGGTCCCGACGCTGTCCGACATCGAAAAGCAGTCCGTCAGCTCCGCCGAGCGGCTGCTCGCGCGTCTGCTCCGCGACGTCGACGCCGACTCGAACGCAGTTGCGTTCTACTCGGTGGGCCTGCGCTCTCACGCGTACAAGCAACAGGCGGAGGCCGACTTCGTGATCCTCTGGCGCGGGGTCGTCGTCGTCGTGGAGGTTGAGGGCGGTGGCGTCCGAAAGCACGACGGCATCTGGTACTCGGTCGACCGTAGGGGGGATTGGCACAAGTTGGCGACATCCCCGATCGAACAGGCACGATCGGCTGCATACGCGCTAAGAGACATCCTCAAGGACCAGGGGCTGGGGTGGTACGCGCACGAGGCGGTAGTCGTGACCCCGGACATCGACGAACCCCCGGACTCGGTTGACTGGAAGCCCACCCATTGGCTCGCCCGCGAGGGAATGACKGCGGCCGCGCTGGCGAGAGCGCTCGACGAGATCGTGGCCGGAGCACGTCACGCGCCGGGAGGTCAGAAGCTCGCGCGGACAGACGAACTGCGTACCCGATTGTTCGGCGAGTTCACGAGGATGCCCGTGATCGACGCCCAGCGCGGAGCCGTGATCGAAGAACAGAACCGGGCGACAGCGGGCCAGGCTCGCGTTCTGGCGGCACTCGCGCGAAATCGCCGAGTGCTGGTCTACGGAGGCGCGGGAACGGGAAAGTCTCTCGTTCTGGTCGAGGCCGCGAAGCAAGAAGCGGACCAGGGACGCTCGGTCCTGGTGACGTTCCGATCGCCGTTGCTTTCGCAGTACTTTGCACCGCATCTCGGCGACCGTGCCGTGGACGTTATCCCATACGACGAGCTCAGCAATGCCGGTCCCTACGACGTGGTTCTTGTTGACGAGGCGCAGGACATGATGACCGCCGAGGCCATGGACCGGATAGACGCCGTCGTGTCCGGCGGTCGAGCCGGCGGTCGCTGGCGGATGTTCCTCGACCCTAACAACCAGGCTCACGTCGACGGTCACTATGACGAGGACGTCGCCACCCTGATCGAGGACGAGGCGACAACGGTCGACCTCAGCGTCAATGTCCGGAACACGCGTGCGATCGTCCACGTCGTACAGGAGTACCTCGGCGCGGACGTAGGCGACCCGGCCGTAGTCCACGGCGAGCGGGTCCAGTGGCATGCGCGGGAAGGCACTGTCTCGGTAGCGGACGGCCTGAACGTCGCAGCCGAGCTGGTCTTGGAAGGAGCACGGAGGGCCGAAATCTGGGTGATAGACCCGAGCTCGGTCGCAGCGCCGAAGTCGGTCGACGGGGTCGTCGTCACGAGTCCCCGCTTCGCGAAGGGTCTCGAGGCCGAGCATGTGGTGGTGTGTGGTTTGCCGGTGACTCTTGATGACGCCGGCACCGCCGCGTTCTACGTTGCGGTGACGCGCGCTCGGGTGTCATTGCACCTCGTCGTGTCCAACGAAGACAGGCGTCGACTCCAGCAGCTCGTTCGACAACGGATGGCGAACCCATGACTCTCACCCGGGCGCAGCAGTTGGTACTCGATCACCTCAAGTCGGCGTACGTCGGTCCTGACGGCGGCGAGTACGAAGTGATTACGAATCTGCCGAACAGGCAGTACGCAGTCGGAATGCTGTTCCCACGTGACGACTCGCCCGTCGCGTCTGATGACGGCGGGGGTGAACCTGACAGCGACGAGGTCGATGTCGACGGGGCGACGGAGTCGACGGGTGAGGTTGAAGAGAACGGGGCGAGCGTCCCGATCGCGGAGGACTGGCGTCCGTCCTCTGCGGCGATCTCCTTCGTGACTGACCGACCCAGCGTCCTGTGCGACGTCTCGGGAGGGACTTACTCACCAGTAGAGGGCGACGGACCTCCAAGCTGGCGTCGTGTCCCATTCGCTATCGCGCGGATCGAGCTGTCCCAGGATCAGCAGCGTCATGAGCAGTCGGTAGGCGACGTGCCGATCGAGATCGGGTCTCGGTGGCGCGCGTTCGGCGATGGGTTCCTCGTCACCGTCCACGTCCGCGTGCTTGCCGCCGCGACGGGGGACGTTCGCCTCGATGCGACCAGCATGCTTTACCAGGTGGGGCTCTCAGTCTCACCGCACGACTCTGGAGCGTTTTACGAGTACGACACCCGTCGAGCGTTCGACGTCGACGAGGAGTCGGCGGAGATCCGCCTGCGATACCGAGACCGCAAGGTCTATGCGGTTGGCCATGGCATGGCTGCGGACTGGGACGTGTCTGCGGAAGGGGCTTGCATATGTGTGCGGCTCGACCCGGTGCCGTCCTTCGTCGTCCCCGACATTGAGACGACCGGCTTTGCGGAATCGACGACAGAGGCGAAGGCGTTGCGTCTCGACCACCTCTCAGACCTTGACTCTTCGCCCTCGGAGGTCTTGGCATCCTTGAACGCATTTGTCGACGCGTTCGCGAGATCGGTCGCGGCCGAGAAGGCTCGGATCGAATCCTTCGGTTCGGACGCGGAAGTCGCGCGTCGCATCGTCCACCGGTCCGAGATTGCCGTACGCCGCATGCGTGAGTCCGTCACTCTGCTACGTGCCGATGCCGGTGGTGACTTGCGGAAGGCGTTCGCGCTCGGGATGGCTGCGATGCGCCTGCAGATGCGGCAGGCGGCGCTCAACCGAGGAGACGAGGTGTCGGAACCCAGCTGGCGTCCCTTCCAGTTGGGCTTCCTCCTCGTCTCGCTCGCGTCGACAGTCGACCACGCCCACCAGGATCGGCACGTCGTCGACTTGATTTGGTTCCCGACCGGCGGCGGCAAGACCGAGGCGTACCTTGGCCTTGCCGCGATCGAGATCTTCCGTCGTCGGATCATCGACGGCCCGGCGGGCGGCGGTACCGCTGTGCTGACCCGCTACACGCTTCGGCTGTTGACTTCGCAGCAGTTCCAGCGCGCTGCCTCGCTCGTGTGTGCGATGGAGCTGCTCAGGCGTACGGATCGCTTTGGGGACCCCCGGGCCAAGGGAATGGCGCCCTTCTCGATCGGGCTCTGGGTCGGCAACGAGGTCACCCCGGGGACGCGACGCGACGCGAAGGTCGCCTTGGAGCGTCTCCACAAGGCGGCGAGGCCGGAAGAGGCCAACCAGTTCCAGGTCGAGAGTTGCCCGTGGTGCGCGACTGCGCTCCTGCCGAACACCCGATCGTCTCGACAAAACGAGTACGGCGTCAGGTTGGTCGGACGCGACGTCGTAGTCCACTGCGTGAACCCTTCGTGCGAGTTCACCGATGTCCTGCCCGTGTGCGTCGTCGACGAGATGCTCTACGAGACCCCGCCGACGATTCTTCTCGCCACGGTGGACAAGTTCGCCCGCCTGCAGTTCCGCCCCGAGTCGGGTCGCCTCCTCGGGCTCAACACGGCGTTCAGACAGCCGTCGATAATCATCCAGGACGAGTTGCACCTTTTGTCGGGACCGCTCGGTACGACCGTCGCGGTGTTCGACGCCGTCATACAGCTGCTGCTCGCGGCCGGAGGCGGAACCCCAAAGATCATCGCTTCCACCGCGACCATCCGGGCGTCCGAGGAGCAGGTGCAAGGTCTGTACGGGCGTGCGGTCGCGCTCTACCCGCCATCTGGCCTCGACGACGACCGGACGTTCTTCTCGCGGCAGGTCGACAGCCGCGAGGGACGGCTCTATCTCGGCCTCATGCCACAGGCGCTGTCGCAGATGTCCGCGACAGTCTCAGCGTCGGCACCGATGATCGAGATCCCAGCGGTGCTCAAACAGTGCGAGGACACCGGGGTCAGTCGGGACGGGTACTGGACCGCGGTCATGTACCACAACAGCCTTCGCGAGCTCGGTCGCACGGGCACGCTCGTCGTCGACGACGTGAATGCCCGTCTCGAACCCCGCGCCGAGCGACTCGGGCACGAGCTTCGCCTCGTCCGAGCGGAGCGGGTCCTCGAGCTCACGAGTCGTCGTGGGCCGGAGGAACTGCCGAACGACCTGCGTGAGCTTCGGCGAAGCGCTGACGACTCAGACCAAGCGGTCGACGTCGTCCTGTCCTCAAACATGCTTTCCGTGGGCATCGACATCCCACGACTTGCCCTGATGCTGATGGTCGGGCAGCCGAAGACAACCTCCGAGTACATCCAAGCGACCAGCCGCGTCGGACGCGGAAAGGTTCGTGGAGTCGTGACCACACTGTTCAGGTCCAACCGAGCACGAGACCGGTCCCACTTCGAGACGTTTCGCAGCTATCACGAAGCCCTGTATCGGAGTGTGGAACCAACTAGCGTCACTCCTTGGTCGCTGGCATCGCGCGAGCGCTCACTCGCGGGCGCAATCGTCGCGCTCGTGCGTCATCTCGGACCGGGAATGGCAGAGAACGACGCTGCGAAACGGTTGGATCTGGAGGATCCGGCGCAGCGCTCGTCGCTCGATTCGCTCGTGGACCGGTTCGTCGACCTCGTAGACCGGTCCGATCCTGTTGAAACCGAGGACACGCGCGAGCGTCTCGGCACCCTTCTCCGTCAGTGGGACCGGCGCGCCCGTGAGGCACGAGAGTCTGGTGAAGGTCTGTTGTACGACCGGGTCAAGGCCGACGACGCGGCATTGTTCAAGCGATTCGGGCAGCCGGGCGAGGGTTGGCTTGTCGCTGACTCCATGAGGTCGGTCGAGCCCAACGTCGCTGTAGACGTCCGAGAGCCTTACGAGGAGGGGTCAAATGCAGCGGATCAAGCATGACCTTCGGCTGTCCGAGACAGTCTCACCGTTCGGCGTCGGTGCGGTGGTCGATATCCGTGGCGAATCGCTGATCGCTCCGGACACGTCGTGGTGGGACAAGCGGTTTGCGCCGGAGATCCACTGCGAGAGGCTCGTCGAACGGCTCGGCCCGAGCGTGCTGCGGGAAGCGCCAACCCACTCCGGCCGGGCAGGCAAAGACACGGCCAGCCTCCTGTACTGGCGATTTCCGACCTGGCGGTTCTGTGAGCGCTGCTCGCGGCTGTCCCAGCGAACCGGTAAGAACCGAGGCAAGTGGACAAACAAGTGCGACTGCGGCGGAGTGCTCGTCCCGATGCGCTACGTCGCTGTGTGCGAAAGGGGCAGCCATCTCCAGGACATTCCCTGGTTCATGTGGACGCACCGTGGACGAGACGCTGGTGTCACCGAGTCCGTGCGCTTGTGCCGGGCGTACAAGGAGCTGCGCTTCGTCCGCTCCGCGAAGCACGGTGAGGGGTTGAAGTCGCTGCGCGTCGAATGTGGCGGGTGCAAGCGGTCCCGCCCCATGTCCGACCTGGTCACCAAAGACGCTCTCGGCCGCGACGGAATCCGCTGCAAGGGTGTTCAGCCATGGCAGGAGCCGCTGCCCGAGAACGCCTGCGAGCACGCGCTCATCGCCGTCCAGCGCGGCGCCACCGGCAACTACATCGCGGAACGGATCTCTGCGCTCGACATCCCTGAGGAGAAGCCACGGTCCGCGGCCGCAGCCGACGCAATCCGTGCGCATCCAGACTTCGACCGAGTGGTCGCAGACAACGGCGGTCCGAAGGCAGACATCATGGCCGGCTGGATCGCTGACGAGCTCGGTGTGACAGTGGATGACGTCCTGAACCTCGCCTCAGCAGTTGGCGAGCCCAGCGACGACGTTCTCGCGGACCTCAAGGACGGCGAGTGGGCGGCGTTCCTGAAGAAGCTCGGCACACCCGGTCGTGACCGAAGCGAGGGTGACTTCGTCGTCGACGCATGGAACGTGGACGTGCAGCCCGGTGCTCCGGCGACGCTTGTCGAGCGCTTGGTGGCCGTCGGTCAGGTTCGCCGGGTCCGTGAGGTGCGAGCTTTCAAGGGATTCCGGAGATACTCGGCCGACGCGGATTTTATTGCGGCTGACCTGTCGCTCGAGGGCAAGCGGAGGCAGACGCTTCCCGCGATCGAGATGTATGGCGAGGGAATCTTCCTCCAGTTTGACGAGAGCTTCCTCACCGAGTGGGAGAGCCGCCCGGAGGTCCAGGCTCGCGCTGGAGTGCTCGTCGACCGCCGAGCGTCAACGATGTGGGCCCAACGCCTCGATGTCCCGGAACCCCGGTTCGTGGCATTGCACACCATTGCCCACCTCCTGATTCGGCGACTGGCCTATGCCTCGGGATACTCGTCAGCTTCCCTCCAGGAGCGGATCTACGCGCACACGGACCGTCCTGACCGCACCGCGGGGATCCTGATCTACACCGCGGCAGGCGATGCCCAAGGGACGCTCGGAGGCCTCGTGCGCCTTGGGGATCCGGACAAGCTGGTCCCGCTGCTCCTTGCGGCGCTCGAGGACGCGGACGTCTGCTCGAACGACCCTGTCTGCATCGAGAGCGATCGGCAGGGGGCCTCCAGCCTGAACCTCTCGGCCTGCCATGGGTGCTCGTTGGTCAGTGAGACGTCGTGCGAGACAGCAAACAGGCTCCTCGACCGACAGCTGGTGCTCGGCGGGCGCGATGTTCGCGGGCTACTCGAGGGCGTTCTCGACGACGTCAGGCTTGCCGCGCGGGCCTGACCAACCGACCGACACATCGAAGTCACCCCGTCGCCCGGACAACCGAGATGATCCGAACCGCAACCAAGTCAGGGGACTCGTGTTCCCAGTACCGCAGCACGCGCCACCCTGCTTCCTCGAGGTGACCGACAGTTTCGGCGTCGCGTGCCACGTTTCGTTGGAGCTTTACGTCCCACCAATCCGCGTTGGCGCGCGGTCGCGTGGCATGTTCGGGGCACCCGTGCCAGAAGCAGCCGTCCAAGAACACCGCGACCTTGGCCCTGGTGAACGCGATGTCGATACTCCGGCGTGCCATGCCGGGAACTGGATATGTGACGCGGTAGCGAAGTCCGTGGGCATGCAGAAGTTTCCGTACGTCGATCTCTGGCTTCGTGTCTCGCCGGCGCGCCTCGCTCATTCGGCGGCTCACCGCCGGGCTCGAAGGTCCCGGATGCGGTCCGACGTACACCATGCCCCCACGTTACGGCGTTGCGTGGTTCGACGGATCGCACACGATGCAGAGCGGCGCTACGTCGATATCGTGAGAGGTCAACGGCGGGCCGGCTGCTGCCTAGACTACGACTATGAACCCTGCGGTGACCGGCCCGAACCCGATCACTGTCCTCGACCTGTTTGCCGGCTGCGGTGGGCTGACTGAGGGCTTTCACCAATTCCGGCCGAGTGGTGCCGACGCCCCCGTGTTCCGAAGCGTCGGCGCCGTTGAGTGGGAGCCCGCCGCGGCCGCTTCATACGCAATGAACTTCGGTGCACCCTCAGCGAGGCCGCAGTACTTTGACCCACCCGAGATCTTCTGCACCGACATCGTCGGTTGGGTGCCTAAGTGGAACAAGGGTGAGGTCGACGTCGTCGTCGGGGGCCCTCCGTGCCAAGGATTCTCCGGCCTGAACCGTAATAAGGTGCGCGCGGAGCGCAACGAGCTCTGGCAGGAGTTCGTCAGGGTGGTCATCGATCTACAGCCCAAAGTGTTCGTTATCGAGAACGTCGACAGGTTCGTACGCTCGGTCGAGTTCGGTGACCTGAAGGAACGGATCGGGAACGGCGATCTGACGAACTACAGGCTAGTCCCCCCGCCGGGCGCGAAGCAGGACGAGGAGGAGTGGGAGCAGGCCCGGCGGTATCTCCTCAACGCGGCGGACTACGGTGCCCACCAGGCCCGCCGGCGCGCAATCGTCATCGGCGTTCGGACGGACGTCGACCTGCTGCTCGACGAGATGCGATATCCGAAACCGTCGCATTCGCGCAAGATCCGACCCCGCACGTCGGGTCTCGTGGAACTCGATCTCCCCGTCGACCAGAAGCCATGGCTGACCTCTGACGACATCTTCAGAGCAACCGCGGCCATGACTCTGGAAGGGACCGAGCTCCCAGCCCTTCCCAGGACGTCGGGCGTCGCGGGCATTCCCGGAGATTTCGCAGGCCCGTACAGGACAACGGCTCTACACATCACACGAAGCCCCGAGGCGATCTCGCTCGCCCGCTACAGCACGATCCCACCAGGCGGCAACCGCAAGAACCTCCGTGGTCGCTACCTATGCCGTTTCGATGACGGAGAGTCGGTCATCATCCAGAAAGTCGGTCAATACCGAGACGTCACAGAAGGGCTGATGGTTCTCGGCGCGTATCAGGTCGTCGTCGATGGAGTCGCAAGCTCACAACGGATGTCGGTTCGCTCATTCGATGTTCCGACTGCCTCCGACGCCAGCAAAGGTCGCAGCAAGAACGAGGTTTTTCGTGCCGACGTGCACGATGGTCGTCGGACGCGGCGGGCTGTTCTTGAGTACCTTTCGACCGACGCGTGGGATGCCCACGACGCCGGCGCCGGTGACGTGATGGGGCGCGTCCGCCGTGGGGAACCCTCCGTCACGATTCGCACGGAGTTCTTCAAGCCAGAGAAGGGACGCTACCTGCATCCGTCGGAAAACCGACCGATAACTCACTACGAGGCGGCGCGGCTGCAGGGCTTCCCGGACGATTTTCGGTGGTGCGGCTCAAAGACGGACATTGCTAGGCAGATCGGCAACGCCGTCCCCGTTCCGCTCGGCCGAGCGATCGCAGAATCGATTTACAAGTACCTGCGGCCACTTCCGTCTTGACACGGCTTCGCATGCCCGAGCAGCGCGCGGGCCGCCGTCGGTCGTAGAGCGGTCAAGTTTCTATTTCGTCAGCCCCCTGAAGTCAAAAGAGCGCCACGCCCGACGCGCCCCGCCCGGGTCGACGCCGCCCACTCGAGTTGAGTCACGCGACCTGCCTGAGCTCGTGTCGCCGGGCTGCGGGAATCTCGACGGACAAGGCCGTTCGACGACGACCTGCCCAGCCGCATGGCGATGGACGGGAACTTAGCTACCGAGCGGGAACTGCATTCCGCAGGTCAGGCTGGCGGAGGGAAGGAATGGACAGCGATTCAGTTTCTGTTGACACGGCGCCGGGCAAGGCCCGCAGGTAAGACGCCGCCCGGACGGCCTGCGCGTCACCAGCGCATGTCGCTGATGATCTCAACGAGCACCTGCGCGTCGGTCCCAAGCAAGAGATCACGAGCACCGCATTTGGTATTCGACTTGGCCGACCTCGCAACGCCCTAATCTTCCGAAATGCCTGCGTGTGATGCATCGGCAGCGCGCTGTTCAGGCCGCCTACTGACCACACGCTGACCACGGTCGATCGGTGGCGCGTCGCCTGCGCGCTCGGCGCCCGGCGTTCGCGATGGCACTTCTTCGCCGGCTTGATCACCCCCGGCGCTTCGGGAAGTCTCCGCCGTGCTGCCGCGACCACACGCGACGATCGTGGGCAGCGATTTCTCCAGCGTCGTCATGCTCCCAAGCTCGGATCACGGTCCAGCCAGCCTCCGCGAGTAGGGCACCGGTCGCTCGGTCGCGCCTGACTTTGCCCGAGGTCTTTGATGACCAGTACGCAGCGTTTGGCCTTGGCAGCGGTTCCGTGCACGGGACGTCCATGCCAGTAGCAGCCGTAGATGAAGACCGCGACCTTCACCCGTGTGAAGACCAGGTCCGCCCGGCGATTCAGCCCGATCAGCCGTCGGGGGTCGACGAGATATCGGAGTCGTGCCGCGTGGACGAGACGCCGCACTGCCATCTCAGGCGCAGTGTCCTTCCGCCGATTGGCCCGAATGACGGCGCGACGCAGGACTCGATGCCCACGATTCGTACGGCGCCACGGCTACAGGATTCACCCGCCGGCCGCCGCCGGCACTGTGGGTACGTCCGCGAGGATCCGCCATATGGCCAAGACCCCGACCTGCCGCCACGGCGCCAACCCAGTCTTCTGCTCATTCGGCTGCACGCCCGAGAGTCGTCCACAACAGAAGCCGGTGGTTGCCCTTCGCACGCGCACCGGTGAGTACGGGTTCCACGGC
The DNA here is from genome assembly GCF_056401915.1 of Cellulomonas sp. P4_D11. Lineage (NCBI taxonomy): Bacteria > Bacillati > Actinomycetota > Actinomycetes > Micrococcales > Cellulomonadaceae > Cellulomonas > Cellulomonas sp. P4_D11. Next base: position 131,599 of record NZ_JBFUIK010000001.1, read on the forward strand.
GGAGAGACCAAGCAAGACGTGATCAACGAGATCTGCGATCTCCTAGGCATCCCTCACCGATCGGTATCGGTGGGCAGCAGCCTTCCCGCCGATGTCTTCCGCGCCGCCGCGAAGCGGGTCGGGGTGACGTACCTGAACATGCCCGATGCCTGCGAGCGGATCGTCAAGCGCGCAGGTCTGGTCTGGGACGCCGAGTTCGACTCGCGCGGCACGATCTCCGGGGGTGGGTCCACCGTGACGCTCGAGGGCGTTCAGGCGCTCCGAGAGGCCCTACGAAAGCTGGTTCGCTAGTACTGGCCGCGCCGACTTCTTTGGCTCCCAGTCTCGTCGTGCGACCCGCAAGCCCTCACGTGCGCGGGGGACGTCGAGGTGGAACTTGTCTCGGCGGTCGGCGCCGGACAGGCCTTCGGCCGACGGCGCCTGCCTACCCTGTGGGCGCGCCTTCAGCTGGCCGCCCGCGACGGCTGCGTCAAGAGCTGACGTATCGGCGATCCAGAATGCCTCGACGTTCAGCGGCGTGAAGGCGGCTTTCCGCAGTCGCGACACGCCGCTGTTGGACGGTGCGGCTCGTAGGCCCTGTGATCGCTTGAACTCTCGATGCCATGCGACGAACTCGAGATCCTCGTCCATCAGTGCCGAGCCGCTGAGAACAAGGAAGCCGAGTCCGTGCTCGGCGACGCAGTCGCGGATCGCTTCTTCGTCGTTGAGGATCATGCCTCGCTTTCCGGCCAGCCGTTGGCCGGTGATCGGGAGGACCTGCTCTTCCGTGTGCGCCTTCATGTCCCACACGCGGTTGAGTGAGTAGTCGAAGGTGGTGTTCCCGTAGCGGGACCGGACGGGCTCCGCGTTAGCGGGGAACGCTGCGTTGAGGATTTCGCGGCCTCGAGCTTCGAAGTACCAGCCCTGCCACTCGTTCTCGTTGTAGCCGCGGACTTCTTGATCGCGCATCCACTCGATGCACTTGCGCCCGTCCCACGGATCGGCGCTCCAGCCGTCGTTCAGTGCGGCGGCTAGGGCTGCACCTTCGTCGTGCGGCGTGACGAGGAGGTCGCTGGCTGTCGTCCCCAGCCGGCCGAGACGACGCTCGGCCCCGGCGAGGATGGTGTTGAGACCCTTGAGGGAGATCGTCTCGCCAGTCGAGTAGCAGTCGTCCGTCCACAGCACGCCGAGCGCGGCGGCGATGTCGCGGGCGAGCCGGGTCTTGCTCGAACGGTCGAGCTCGACGTCGGGCAGCAGCCTGTCGGCCAGGTTCACGAGCGCGGACTTGTGTTCCTTGCTCCCCGGTCCGAGCCACTCGTCCGGAGCACCGGTCAGGCGCGCGATGCGAGTGACCGCCTCGATCTTGGAGATGGCGGGACGGAATGTGGACCAGCCGCCACCCGGAAGCGTCGTCGGAGTCGCCTCGGCGACGCGGCGGAGTGAGCCGTGATGGAAGGCGTCGTACGCACCGTCCAGCAGAACGTTCAGCCCGCTGAGGTTCACCTTGTTTCGGACCGTGTCCCTGGCGGGAACCCACTCGACGTCGAGCGCGGCCGCTAGCTCGGCGCCCATCACTGCGTTCGTGCGAACCACATCGACGTCCAGATCGAGCGCGTCACGCAGGGCGACGAGGGCGCGCTTCTCTCCCCGCGACTGAGGCTGCGCTCCTGTCAACGAGAAGATCCGCAAGATCGCCTCCACGGCCGTCTCCGCGGGGATGAAGAACGGTCGATCGGAGAACGAAGCGGGGCGCACCCGTGTACTGAACCATGAGCGCGCGCGATTCAGCCGTAGGCAGCGACCCGCAGGACGCTAGCGGTCGGCGGGCACGTGCAGCGCGAGAATCTCGTTCGGGCGCAGAGGAGCGGCGTCTACGGCGTCCACGATGGCCTTGCCTTCCGGACTAACCGCGAGCAGCTCGCGATCTCTCCGGACGTGCTCCCGAAAGACATGCCACACAGCGCCGACGTTCACGCCGTTGCCCATCTGCTTGTACGTCGCGGCCGCAGGCTGACCTGGGAAGACGAATGAGTCCGGGAGGCCCTGGAGTCGTGCCGTCTCCCTCGGCGACAGCCGGCGCTCGCGAGGACCAACGATCGACGTCTGCGTGATAGCCACGAGCGCGGGCAGATAGGTCGGCTTCTTGGCGCGGATGCCGGAGGGCCGGAAGTGCATGACCGTGTCCCAGAGCGACTTGGTGTCCTGCGCCTGCCATTCAAGCTTGCGACGCGACGCTGGGAACCGCTCGGTATAGACGCCCCAGTACTGCGCCCACGGGATGATCGCCTCGAAGTGCCGGGCGAACATGTCGTAGTTCTTCGCGAGGTGGCTCTGCTTCCACTTCGGCAGGTTGGGGTCGATCGTCGGCATCGTCACACTGGACGGGACCTGCATCCGAGGTCCCCAGCGCAGGCGCTTCATCTCGCGGAAGTCCATCCAAGCGTCTGCCCAGATGGGGTGGCCAGGCAGATGGCGGTCGCCCATGAGCGGCCGCATGATCTGTACGAAGGCGTCCCAGGCATCGATCCAGTGCCGCTCGGAGTCCGTGAGGTCGCAACCCGGGATGTTGTGGCTGTCGTCGAGCAGGTCTTCGAGGTGCCAGTCGGCCTTCGGGTCGAACTGCTCTTCACTGCCACTCGTCACCGGGAACCGGTCTGTCATCGCCGCGACTGGCTCAGGCCCGCCAAAGCGCTCGTCGTCGGCCACTATTGCCGGTGCCAATGTCGCGGTGATGAAGACCCGCTCTCGTACCTGGGGGACGCCCCCCAATGCCGGCGGCAGCAGGTGGGGCGAGAAGACAGCCGCCTGGTCGCTGACGTGATACCCCTCGTCGCGGAGGGTCTCGATGATGACGTCCCACTCGTGTTCGTGACGAGGACCAATCAGGTTTCGGACGTTCTCGAGGAGGACGACGCTCGGGTGGTGCGCCCGGATGATCGACGCGATGTTGAAGAACAGCGTGCCGCGCGCTTCCTCCATACCGTGCTGTGCGCCGGACTTCGAGAAGGGCTGGCAAGGGAACCCCGCGCAGAGCACATCGTGCGGCGGAACCTCCATGATCCCAAGATCAGCGTCCGCGTCTCTCGTGATGTCGCCGAGCGCCCGATGGCCCCAGTTCGCCTCGTACACGTTCGCAGCCTGCTTGTCGATCTCGACCGCGTAGACGCACTCGCCGCCGTACGCCTTCATCGCCGCGTGGAAGCCCCCGATGCCCGCGAAGAGATCGATGAAGCGGAACGTCGGCTGGGTCATGGACCGAGCGTACGTGCAGCTGCTGACACGCCGCGGCCCCCACGCCGTCTCGTGCGAGGCCAGCTCACGGACGCGTCGCGTCCCGACCCGTGTTGAGCCGTTCAACTCAACTCAGCGGCTAGAGCGGCCTCCTCCCCACTGACCTGACTGGAAGAGCGACGGCAGCGTAGCCCGTCGACCATCGTTATCGGGTTCACTCGGATGGCATTGATGAATATGCGAAGCTAACTGCGCCGAAGGCTCAAGATCGCCTCAAGCGAGCGGCGACTACTACCGTCAGCGGAAATTTGATCTTCGATTTCGCTAAAACCCTCAGACACGAGGAACATCAGGCGCGACCTATCAAGCAAGAGCGCGTCCGACATCTTGGTCATGTCATGCCAGTCGCCGCCACTCCGCCTATATGACATCGGGATTGCACACACGGAGACTTGCGGGACCTGCAATTGCAGCCTATTCTTCCACTTTTGCGCGGACGCCGAATCCTGCTTTGTTGTCCACTCATCGGTACACGCGGCTTGTCCAAAAACCACAAACCTGCCTTCTTGCTCGTCACCTAGCCCGAGTTGCGCAAAGACATCAAGACCGCCGTCCGCCGTGTTTGAGGTCGAGATATACTTGACGTCTTTTCCTATCTCACCATTCAGTAGCGCCGCGAGATACTGAATGCGGTCTCGGAGCCCGGTTGGCACATCGGGATGGCGATCCGATGTCCCAAATATGCGTACGTCGGCACCGGGGAAGAGTTTCCTCAAAGCGAGCGCGGTCAGCCGTTCGAACGGGTAGGTGAAATCCGACTCATTCGCCTTGAACTCGAAAAGCGGGAGCGAGGCGCACGCGAGCAGGAACAGATAAAGGTAGTGGCGGTCAGATAGGTCGGCTCGCCGAGCAAGAGCGAATCCCTCGAGCCCCTCCGTCCGGATTTCGAAAGGATAATCGTCGCCGAATCTCTCACGTCGCCATTCAAGGACACGAATGACATCCGCGGCGACTACGTGGCGACGATCGGCCGGACTCGCTGCATCGGTTGGCCGAACTGGACGGATGTTGCTTCTGATGCGTTCAGATCGCAGCCGGCGCAACCGCGATGCCTTGGCGTCGACGGCCGGCGTGATGTAGCCGAAGCCACCGTCGTCATCGTCGTCTTCAGCGCCATCCTCCCCGTTGGCGCCTACGACGCTGTCGGCAACTCCGTCCTCACCGTCCGCATCGGTTTCGTCGCCATCCACGTCCGCGTCGCCCGCGCCATCGTCATCGCGCTCAGGCGGTGCAACGGCCGGATCGGGATCGGCTGAGGTCCCAAGAAGCGTCATCGCCTCCAACGAATGACCGACGTCGGCGTCGGCCATCTTCGCGATGGCCTCAAGCGACATGATGTGGTCCGGGTGCACCAAACATCTGATCTCGACGAGATCCGCCCACGTGTAGGTGTCCCCGAGTGACTCTGGCGCGCGGTCCAAGTCTCCGAGGATCTCACCGAGGTGCTGGGGCAAGACCTAAACGTCCTGACTTGCGGTGACTGGAATTGCGATTAGGCCTTGCGCGCCAGATATGATTTCCGCGGCCTTTGACATCTCGCTCGCCGCAAGCGTTCGGCCCTGGTCCGTCAATATCTCGCGGACCTCCTGGATGCACAGGATGGCCTCATCGAGTAGATCAAGGACGTTATCGCCGTCAGACTGCGTGCTTTGCCAGGCCATGTCTAGGTCGCGACTCTCGGCCAAAATCTCCGCAGCCTTGCCGCTCTCGTCCTGCAACACCTGGGCAAGTTTGCCGATATTGCGGGAGTCGCCCAGGACCGTCTTCTTATCCCTTCGCACAAACATCCAGTCAAAAAGCATCTTGAGCGAGCCCTCGTCGAGCGAGCTCAGCCCGTAGTCCTTACTCGAGCGCAGTCGGAGATATTGGTTTATTGGTCGCCGGGTAATCGCGAGAGTGATGAGCGAGAAGGAGACGGAGCTGACCTTGATATCCAGGTCGAAGAAGTCTCGCTCACGCGCACGCTCATAGAGCGCGAGAGAGGTCATCAGTCGTGCGGCGTATGTTGCCGTAGCGCCGATTCGGTCACCGACGATTTCGAGGCGCTGAGTTTCGGTCCTAACACCATCGTTAAGCGCGTCAAACTGACGGCGCAAGTATAGTGCCTTGGCCAATGGGCTCCACTCCTGAACCCCGCTGATATGCCGGTATCCTAGGTACCGATGGATATCCGTAGCATGGTCGAAGATCAGCGACGGCACTGCAGACGGCCGATGAATCGCGGAATCCGCAATCGCGGCCGCACTTCTTTGCATGTCAGCAGGCGCTCGTTCCGGGAAGGAAAGCAGGGTGCACGCCGCAACCCGACGATTTCCCTCGACAACGATGTACTCGTCGGAGCCTTCAACTTGCACGATCATGATCGGCTCGCCTGGAAAAAAGCCCTGCGCGGCAATGCTCTTCATCAAGTCCGGCAGGTTCGAGTTGCGCATCAGGTGCGCGAGTTCGGGAATACTCATCTGTCGACCGCAGCGGCTCATCGGCGAAGCGCGGGTTGTCGGTGTCGAGAATCAACTTCTCGAGAGCCACGTTGTCAAACCTCGCACGAGGCGGAGGGTCAGGCTCCGTCACTTCATACTCCCCGGTCTATGGGTTCACGCTTGCTGCTACCCAACCACGGCGCGCCGTTAGTTCGGGAGCAGGTCCGCATCGTGTCGAAGCGAACCAACGAAGTTCGCGCCGGTTCCCCCAGCACGACCTGCGCCCAGGGCGCTGTGCCTCGGGCTGGACTCTCGCGGCGCTCGCTTTCGCACACGTGCAACAAGAGTCGGGCGGTCAGGTTCGGCCTTCCGGCGAGCCGGACCAACGAGCCTCGCGTCTCAGCTCTTCCTGGCGCCCTACACCTGGACGACCGCTGCTCCGATCCAGGCGAAGGCGAGCGCGGCCACATCGTGTTTCCGCCACCGGCGATCGCCCCGGCGCGCCAGCCACCCATGAGAGCCTCGCCGGCTCGAGGCACAGCTCGAAGATGAGCCGTCCCGGCGACGCGGGGTAGCCCGGAACCACGTCAGGGACGACGCGAGGATCGCAGTGGTGCCAGAGGAGTCCATGCCCCGAAACCTCCGTTGTCACGCCACAGGCTGGCCTAGTCGCCGACCAGCACCGCCGGCACCTCGCGGCCGTCGGTCGTCGCGTCTTGCGCCGATAGCCGCATACCCGCCGTCGAAGGGAGGTGATGGTGATGGGACGACGAGACCTGATCCGACGGGAGCGCGCGAAGCTGGCGGCGGCTGAGATGCGCGAGGCGGCGGCGTCATGCCCGGCAGCACCGTTGCCGGCGTGGCTCGGGACTGGGGGGACGGTCGTGGCCTCGGACTCGAGCTGGGTGCAGTCGGCACCGGCTCGCACGACGTCGACGCCGCAGCCTTCGCGGTCGGTGCCCCGACGGGAGCAAATCGGCGCGACGCATGACCGACCGATGGACGGCCGTGTCTCAGTACGACGCTGCTCCACTGCGGGAGCTCGTCCGGCGATGCGACGAAGCCCGGGCAGCCGTGCGGGCGCTCGAGACCGAGATCGCCAAGGAGGTTGAGCGGGCGCGCGCGGTGGGCGCGCCATGGACGACCATCGCTCAATGCCTGGCGATCACACGGCAGGGCGCGCGGCAGCGGTACGGCACCGGCGGCCCACATGCTCGCCCGATGCGGACGTGGTCCACAGATCACCAGTAGTGCCTTGCGGCATGGCTCGGGGCGCGGCGTGATGAGTTCGGGAGGGAGTAACGATGACCATTGGGTACACGGCGGCCACCCCGCAGGAGGTCGCGGAGTCGTTCGGCATCTCAGTCGAGTGGGTGCGCGAGCAGGCGCGGCGCGGTCGGGTGCCGCATCTGAAGTTCGGGAGGGGCAAGATCCGTTTCCTTCCCGAGCACATTGACGCGCTCGTACGGCTCGCGACGGTCGACGGCGTCGACCCCGAGACGGAGCCGCCGGCTGAGGCCTCGGTCGATCTCGGTGCGCTCGGGGCAACGGTCCGATCGATCCGAGCGCACCAGCGCCGCCCGCACGTGCAGGGCGACCCGCAGATGTTCTGACGAGCCGGCCATCGCTGTGTGGCCGCTGCTGAGCGAATCTGGGGCGTTCAGGACGGCGGCGAAGCTGCCGATGCACAGGCATGGCGACAAGCGGCGGCGAGGCAGTAACCGGTCCCAAGACGATGCGCCTCCGCTACGCCGGGACGTGCCGCGCATGCGGGACGGCGCTTGCGGCCGGTACCACGGGCGTCTACGACCGGAGCACCAAGGCGGTCACGTGCGTGCACTGCCCGGCACCCGCGCCACTCGAGACGGCAACCGGCGACACCCTGCCCCAGCCCCCTCCCCCGCCGCCTGCGGAGGTTGAGTCAGGGGTAGCAGGTAGCTCGGCGCGGCGAGAGTTCGAGCGTCGCAGCGCGGCTCGTGAGACACGTATCCGCGACGCGCACCCGCGCCTCGGCGGCCTCATACTCGCGGTCTCGGAGCAGCCCCAGAGCACGACCGCCTGGGCGCGCGGCGCCAAGGGTGAGGAACAGCTGGGGCGCGGCCTGGACTCGCTCGCCGACAAGGGCGTCCGCGTGCTGCACGACCGTCGGATTCCTCGCACCAGGGCCAACATCGACCACATCGCCGTGGCACCCTCAGGCATTTATGTCATCGACGCCAAGCGCTACGCCGGGCGACCGACGCTGCAGATCGAGGGTGGCGTCATCCGCCCGCGCACGTCCCGGCTCGTCATCGGTTCCCGCGACGGCACCAAGCTCGTCGAGGGGGTTCGCAAGCAGGTCGGGCTCGTCCGGGACGCGCTCGCCGCTGCGGGTCACGATGACATCCCCGCGCGCGGGATGCTCTGCTTCGTCGACGCCGACTGGCCGCTGTTTGGTGGCTCGTTCCATATCGATGGCGTCGACGTCCTCTGGCCGCGGAAGGCCTACGAACGACTGACCTCCCCTGGCACGCTCGCACCGACGATCGTCGACGAGATCCATCGACGCCTGGCTGAGGCGTTCCCGATCGCCTGACGAACGGCCGATCACGGCCACGCAATACACCGTGCCTATGGACACCACGATGACGCGACATTCACGCTGCGCGCGTGAGCCGTCATTGAGGCTGGATGACGAGCCCGCTCAACGCTCTTCCCGCGGCGGCCGCCGCGGCCGCCTGCTGGTCCGGCAGCAGGTGTGCGTACGTCTCGGTCGTCGTCGTGATCGACTCGTGCCCGAGCCGCCGCTGCAGGACGAAAAGGTCGACGCCGGCGGCGATCATCCACGACGCGTGCGTGTGCCGCAGGTCGTGCACGCGTGGCCGCTTGGTCAGCCGGGGCGCGTCAGGGTCGGGCGATCCGTCGGGTCGGCGCGGGTTCATGGCGGCCTCGAGCGCGGGCGTCCACGTTTGCGTCCAGAACCTCGAGGACGAGAGCTGGCTGCCGACGGTGTTCGGGAACACGAGATCTCCCGGAGCCTTGCCGGCGATGACGCCCCGGAGAACGCCGACGAGGTCGTCGGGAAGCGAGACGGTGCGTCGCGCCCGCCTGGTCTTGGGTGGGCCGACGTACCAGTGACGGTTCTCGTCGCGTTTCCACGCCTTCGTGACGCGCACGGTCGCGGGCGTCGACGTGAGGTCGAGGTCGGCAACGGTGAGCGCAGTCGCCTCCCCCCAGCGCAGCCCGGAGGCAACGAGCAGCAGGACGAGGGGCCGGTAGTACTCGGCGACCTTGGACAGCAGCAGCGCGAACTCGTCGCGCGTGAGCACGGTCATCTCGTCATGCGTCGCCTGCGACTTGGGCAGCTCGACGCCGGCACACGGGTTGTCGTCGCGGTACCCGAGCCGCACGGCGGTCGTCATCGCCGCGGAGAACAGCCCATGCACGTTGGCGATCGTCTTGGGTGCGTAGCCGCGGTCCGTCATCGTGCGCACCCACTCAGCCACGTGGCGGTAAGTGATCGACTTGACGGCATAGGCGCCGAGGACGGGCGAGATGTGCGTGGCGAGCTGCTGGCGGTAGTGCGCGCGTGTGTCCCGGCCGACCGACGTCAGCAGGTCGATGTGCTCGGAGATGACGTCATCAACCGTCGGGCCGCGATGACGCACGGTGTCCGCAATCCGCGCGGCCTCGGCGGCGTATCCGCCGGCCGCTTCGATGAGCTGCCGAGCCACCGTGGCATCGCGGAGATCGTCATAGGTGAGCGACGTCTGGCGTCCGGTATCCGGGTCGCGCCACAATACGGCGAAGGCCTTCGTGCCATCGCGACGCCGCCGCTCACGGATGCTCGCCATAGAGACAAAAATAGCCACCCGAGTCAACGGATGGCTATTCCTGGTCAACAAGACCGACGTTTCCGCAGGTCAGAGCTGTGGAGGTGGCGGGAATCGAACCCGCGTCCGGTGACGCAGTACCAGGGATTCTCCGGGTGCAGCCTGCTGTGATTTTCTCGGCCCCCACAATCCCACAGGCAAGTTGTGGACGGGCCCAGTCAGCTAAAAGTCCCGGCAACCCCACTGACGAGGATTACCAGCAGTGGCTCTCTAGATGACGCTGGTTACTGAGTCGAGAGCGTACTCAGGCCAACGGACTTCGGGACTCGCTCAGGCGGCGAGGGCGAAGTCGGTGCGGTTTGTATTGGCACCTATGGTTTTGCACGGAGCGTTGACGAGATAACCGTGCGTCCTCGACCCGCTTCTCCTGGTTCGACGATCACCGTCGAAACCGATCACCCCCATGTTCAGTTATCAAGCACCAGCCGAGGCTGACCCGACCAGCCTACCTCCCAACGGCGGGCTGGTCGGGCTCATTCCCAGTCAGTCGGCAGGTCCGGCGATGAGGGTGACCGTCGCGGAGCCGGCACTGCCGGCCGGGGTGGTCCAGGCCAGCGCCACCGAGTCGCCGGGGGTGAGCTCGCTGAGCGCCGCCGAGAGCTCCGAGGCGGACGACACCACAGTCCCGTTCACCGAGGTGATCGTGTCGCCCGCGGCCAGGCCGGACGACGCCGCCGGGGTGCCGTCGAGGACGCCCGCGACGACCGCGCCCTGGTAGCCGTCGGCCAGGGACACACCGAGGAACGCCGGGGAGCCGATGGTCACGGTGTCGGAGGCGGCGCCCGCGTCGATCTGGTGGGCGATGACCAGGGCGTCCTCGACGGTGATCGCGTAGGCGACCGTCGTCACCTGGCTGTTCGCCGAGGCTGCGGTCGTCATGCCGACCACCTCGCCCTCGTCGTCGAGCAGCGGGCCGCCCGAGTCGCCCGGCACTACCGCGGCGGAGAACTCGATGAGACCGCTCAGGGTCTCGCCCTGCGACGAGCCGCCCGTCGACGCCGTCATCGTCTGGTCCGTCGCGACGACCGAGCCAGCGGCCGCCAGCAGGTCGCCGCCGCCCTCCGCGTTGCCGACCGCCGTCACCGCGTCGCCGGAGACGACGCCGTTGTCGTTGTCGAGCGTGACCGTGGATAGGCCGGAGGCGCCCTCGAGCTGCAGGAGCGCGACGTCGTGGGTCGCGTCCGCGCCCAGCACCGTGGCGGTGTAGGTCTCCCCCGTCGACTCGATGGTGACCTCGATCGCTGTCGAGCCCTCGATCACGTGGTTGTTGGTGAGGACCAGTCCGTCGGACGTGAGGACCATGCCCGTGCCGGCCGCCGACGCGTTCTGGTAGCCGAGCGTGGTGTTGATGGTCACGACGCCGACCTGCTGGTCGGCGCTCGCCGCGGTGGCGTCGGAATGGGTGGTGTCAGGAGCGGTTCCCGGGTCCGTGCCGTACGACGGGGTGTCAGACGACGGTGGGTCGAAGGTCGGCGGGACGAACGATGCGCCCTCGGCGCTCGTCGTGGTGCTCGCCTCCGTCGACGCGTGGGCCGCGACGATCGCGCCTGCCGTCACGCCGCCTGCCAGCAGGCCGAGGGCGAGCGCTCCCCCGGCGGCGCAGACCGCGAGGCTGCGGCGGACGACCGGCTTGGTCGCCGTCGCGGTGCCGCCCGTCTGGTGGTGGGTGCCGGTCGTCGGCTCCGGGTAGGTGCTCCCCACGGGCGCGGCCATGGGATGCGCGGTCATCGGCTGGGCGACGACGGCGGTCGGGTGCGCGGTCGGGAGAGGCGCGGTGGTCGTTGGCGCTGCGCCGACGGGGGCGACGGGCGCCGGCATCGGAGCGGCCGACGACGGCGGTGTAACCAGATCCGGGTACGTGCTCGACACCGGCTGGGTGACCAACGGCTCGGCGGCCAACGGCGCGTCCTGACCGACCGGCGGCTCAGGAGCCGCGCTCGGCGTCGGATCGCTTGCCGCTGCCACCGCGGTGGTGGGCTCGGCGGCGGTTGCCGCTATGGGCGTCGGACCATCGCCCGGTGTCACCAAGGAGGTCGGCTCCGCGGGCGTCGCGTGCGTCTCCTCCATGCGCCCCGGCTCCACCGAAGGCTCTGTCTCGTCGCGCTGCTGCTCGTCCATGGTCCTGCCCTCCTCGGCGGCACCCGGGGTGGTGCCGACAAGGATCAGAGAACTCGGGCGAACCGGGAGATCGCTGGTATCGACCCGTGCGCAACCTGTGGAACGTCAGCCGGCCGCCAGCACGTCCGAGAGCGAGTACGACACCGGCTCCTCGAGCTGGGCGTAGGTGCACGACTCAGGCGAGCGGTCCGGGCGCCAGCGGCGGAACTGCGCGGTGTGCCGGAAGCGGTCGCCTTCCATGTGGTCGTACGCGACCTCGACCACCAGGGTGGGTGAGAGCGGCACGAACGACAGGTCCTTGCCCGCAGACCACCGGCTGCCCGCGGCCTCGCGAGGCGTGCGCGCAGCGGCCGAGTAGTCCCACGGGTGCCCTTCCAGCGGCACGACCAACGGCGCGAGCTCGGTGACCAAGGAGCGCCGCCGCGCCATCGGGAACGACGCCGCGACGCCGACGGACGCCAGCACACCGTCGTCGTTGTACAGACCGAGCAGCAGCGACCCGACGGCGTCGTCGCCGGACTTGTGCGGGCGGTAGCCGGCGACCACGCAGTCCGCGGTCCGCTCGTGCTTGATCTTCTGCATGGTCCGCTTGCCGGGCTCGTACGGGCCCGAAGGATCCTTGGCGACGATGCCGTCGAGGCCTGCGCCCTCGAACCTCGAGAACCAGTCGGTCGCCACGTCCAGGGAGGAGGTCTGCGCGGTCACCGAGATCGGGCCGCCGGGCGTGACGAGAGACTCCAGCACAGCCCGACGCTCCGCGAACGGCCGGGACGTCAGGTCGTCGTCACCCAGCGCCAGCACGTCGAACAGCACCAGCAGGGCGGGCGTCTCGACCGACAGCAGCCGCACCCGCGACTCGGCCGGGTGCACGCGCTGCAGCAGCGCCTCGAAGTCGAGCCCGCTGTGCGACGACGACGGCACGATGATCTCCCCGTCGACCACACAACGAGGCGGCAGGTGCTCCAAGACGGCAGCGACGACCTCCGGGAAGTACCGCTGCATCGGCTTCGTGTTCCGCGACCCGATCTCCACGGAGTCGCCGTCGCGGAACACGATGGCCCGGAAGCCGTCCCACTTCGGTTCGTACAGCTTGCCCGCCGGTATGGAAGGCACCGACTTGGCGAGCATGGGGTCCACGGGCGGCATCACCGGCAGCGTCATACAGGAAGTCTTACCAGCCCCCGCCACCACCGCCGCCGACGCCACCGCCGGAGAACCCACCGGAGAAGCCGGATCCGCCGGACGAACCGGGCGTGGGAGCGGAGATGGACTCCGTCGCAACGGAAGCGAAGCGGTCCAGCGAGGACGCGAACGCGGTCGCCCAGTAGATGTTGGCGCCCGGGTAATAGCCGCCCACGTACCAGCTCGGCTGCGCGACGGCCCGGCCCTGCGCGGCGAGCTCGGAGAACACCCGCGCCCACCGGTCGGCCAGCCCGAACACGATGGCGAAGGGCAGGTACCGGCTGAAGATGTCCTCGCCCTCCTCGAACCGCAGCTGGTTCGCCTCGGCGGTGGCCAGGTAGCGGCGGAAGCCCAGCGACTGCGCCAGCACGGCGGTGCCGTCCTCGGTGCGGGCGGGGGCGGCCTTGGCCAGCGCGAGCACCAGGACGCCGACGAGCCCGATCGCGATCGGCACCAGCGCGAGGCCGCGGACCGAGAGGCCGGACGCGAACGCGAAGATCGCGAGCCCGGCCCCGATCACCAGCAGCACGATGCCCGCGGCGCGCCAGAGCGTGCGGACCGACTTCGGGTTGGACCGGAACCAGCCGGACGCGGTGACGTGGTCGTACAGGCCGTCCTGCACCTGCGCCATCGACGCCGCGAACGTGGTCCGCAGGTCGGAGAGCTTGACCGAGGTCGAGCCGGCGAAGATCGACGACAGCAAGGTGTCCTCGAACGGGAGCAGGGAGCCGTCGCGATTGCGAAGCTGCACCAGGGTCCAGTCCTTGGCCTTCTTCTTCGGGTTGTCCCGCGGGACCTCCTCGATGCGCAACCACCCGCGCACCGCGAGGTCCACCAGGGTCGCGGTGACGTCGACGGGGTCGGCGGACTCGTCGAGAAGCGTGCCCATCTCTCCCGGCCGCACGCCCTCCGGCGGCTGGAACTGCACCGAGACCACCTCGCGGCGGTCGCGGAAGCCCGACGCCGTGCCCGGCTGGTTCTCGGCGGGGCGCAGGCCCGGGGTCAGGCCCAGGTAGGCGCGGTCGCGGCCGACGCGGCGCACGCGGACGATCGCGAGGATGGTGCCGCCGATGAGCACGAGCACCGCGACGACGCCCAGGGGTGACACCGGCTGCACGGGGGCGAGCGGGTCGGGCTTGTCGACGAGGATCGGCTCGACCCCCGGGAACGTCCCGGCCGGCCAGCCCGTGACCGTGGAGAACTGCGAGCCGACGGGCAGCAGGTCCTGCGTGAAGGTGGACGACGAACCCGCCGCCGCAGCAGACGTACATGGCGACGTGGAGCCGGTCGGGCCGGCGAAACAGACCGCGCCCTCGACCGGGGCGGGGCCGGTCACCTCGACCGACAGGTCGCCCAGCGGGATCTCCCAGCCGGCGCCGACGACGTTCCAGTACAGCTCGTCGCCGGAGTGCTGCGCGTTCGCGGGGTTGACCAGCCCGTCGACCGTGTACTCGACGTGGTACGTCTGCACGCCGGAGACGTTGTCGACGTCCGGGTCGCCGATGCGCAGGATCAGGGCCGAGTCGTTCTCTTCACGGTTCACCTGTGCCGGGGCACCCGACGACGACGAGGCCGAGATGTCGGTGTACCGGAACGCGCGGTCCGAGGAGTCGTCGTAGTAGACCCTCGTCGGCAAGGTCAGGAAAGGCCCGTGACCGGGGTCGTCGCCGAAGTCGAAGTCGAAGTCGAGCGCGACCTTCATCACGCCGTCGGCGGCGAGCGAGGCCGTCACGTCGTACCGCGTGATCTCGCGGCCGGAGGACTGGTCGGGCGCGGCCGAAGCGGGGAGGGCACCAAGGACGACGAGGACGAGGGCGACGACGACGGCCCGAAGAAGCCTCACAGGTCGCGCTTCTCGCGGATCGCGCGGTTGGCCTCCAAGTTGTCCTGCCTCTCGCGCAGCGCCTGCCGCTTGTCCCACTCGCGCTTGCCGCGGGCCAGCGCGATCTCGACCTTGGCGCGCCCGTCGAGGAAGTACAGGGACAGCGGGATGATCGTCTGCCCCTTCTCCCGGGTGCGGGACTCCAGGCGGTCGATCTCCTGGCGGTGCAGCAGCAGCTTGCGCTTGCGGCGGGGAGCGTGGTTGGTCCAGGTGCCCTGCGAGTACTCGGGGATGTGCACGCCCTCGAGCCACAGCTCGCCGTTGGTCACCTCGCACCAGCCGTCGACCAGCGACGCCCGGCCCAGGCGCAGCGCCTTGACCTCGGTGCCGCTGAGCACCAGGCCGGCCTCGAACACGTCCTCGATGACGTAGTCGTGCCGGGCCTTGCGGTTCGAGGCGACGACCTTGCGCCCGATCTCCTTGGCCACCGTCGTCGAACCCCGTTCCTGCAAAGAAAGTGAATGGTGCGGGACGAGACTACCCGTCGCACGCCACCCGAAATCAGAGACCGAGCAGCGGGCGGGGGTTCGTCGTCGCGCCGTTCACGTAGACCTCGAAGTGCAGGTGGCAGGCCGCCGACGTGCCGGTGTTGCCCGACCGCCCGATCAGCTGCCCCTGCTCGACGTGCTGGCCCGCGCTCACCGCGAAGCTGGTGAGGTGGTTGTACGACGCCGACAGGGCGTTCCCGTTGACGAACCCGCTGTCGACCATGACCTGGTTGCCGAACCCGAACCGCGTCTTGGCCCACGTCACCGTGCCGGCGCGACCGGCGTAGATCGGGGTGTTGCAGTAGGTGCGCAGGTCGATGCCGGCGTGCAGGCGGACGTAGTGGAGCGTCGGGTGCATGCGCATGCCGTACTCGGACGTCACGTAGATCGGATTGACGCTGGTCGGGTTGGCGAACAGTGCCGTGCCGATGGGTCCGGCCGGGCCGTGGGGGTTGCCGGCGGCGGCGTCGCGAGCCTTCTGCGCCGCGATGGCGGCTTGGAGCTCGTTCTGCACCGCGGCGGCCTCGGCGTCGGCCGCCGCGAGCTGCGCCTCGAGGGCGGACTTCTGGGCGTCGAGAGCCGCCTGCTGGCTGACCTGCTGCGCGAGCAGGTTGTCGAGGGCGGCCTTCGCGGCGGCGGCGGCGGTCTTGGCAGCGTCGGCCTCGACCACCTTCTGGTCCGCGGCGGCCTTGAGCTCCTCGATCTTGGCCTTGACCGCGCCCAGGCGGGCCTCGGCGTTCTTGTTCGCGGACTCCGTCGCCTTGAGGTCGTCGAGGATCTGCGCCTGCGTGCGCAGCGCCGTCGACATGAGGCCGTAGCGCTCCACGAAGTCGTCGGTGCTCTGCGCGTCGAGGATGACGTCGACGCCCGAGACCCCGCCGCCGCCCTTGTACGCCTCGCGGGCCATCTGGCCGATCGCGGCGCGCATCTGCGTCGCGTGCTCGGCGTCCTGCGTGATCGTCGTCGAGATCGTCGCCTGCTGGTCCTTCGCGTCGACCAGCCGCGCCGCGATGATCGCCGCCTCGCGCTGCGCCTTCTCCAGCGCCGCGTTGGCCGCGTCGAGCGTGGCCTGCGCCGCGGGGATCTGCGCCTGCGTGTCGGCCAGCTGGACGGCGAGCGCCTGGATACTGGCGTCGACGCCCTCCATCGCGGCCTCGGTGTCGTCGCGCGCCTTGGCCACGGCCGCCTTGTGCGCCTCGGCCGCCTTGCGGCGGTCGTCGATGCTGTCGGCGCTGGCGGGCGCTGCGAAGAGCGCCGTCAGGACCAGGGCCACGACGACGAGGAACGCGGGCATCCGCAGCCTGTGCAGCCGGTGCATCATCAGACCTTCGTGTAGCGGCTGAGGGTGACCAGCGACGAGATCCCGGCGAGCAGGATGGCGACCACGATGAGGATCGGCGCGATGGTCAGCACGTCGGCGGTGCTCACGTACGGGATCCAGCTCACCGACTCGCCCAGCCAGTCGTCGACCAGGTAGCCGACGCCCAGCCAGAGCCCGCCCACCGCCAGCAGGGCGCCGATCGTCGCGGCGATCGCCCCCTCGAGCATGAACGGCAGCTGGATGAACACGGTGGACGCGCCGACCAGGCGCATGATCCCCGTCTCGCGACGCCGGCTCAGCGCGGACAGCCGGATGGTGGTCGTGATGAGCAGCACCGCGGCCAGCAGCATGACGAGCGCGAGCCCGCCGGCCAGCAGCGTCGCGTTGTTGAGGACCGTGAACAGCTTGTCGAACAGCCGCTGCTGGTCCTTGACCTCCTCGACGCCCGGCCGGCCCGAGACCACGTCCGAGACCACCGAGTACTTCTTCGGGTCCGTCAGCTTGATGCGGTAGGAGGAGTTCATGTCATTGACCGTCGCGGCCGACGCCCAGAACTGGTCCTTGAACTGCTTCTGGAACGAGGCGTACGCCTGCTCCTTGGTCTCCGTGTAGATCTTCTCGACGTACGGCTTGACCTCGGGCGACGCCAGCGCGGCCTGGATGTCGGCCTTCTGTTCGTCGGTGACCTCGCCGCTCGCGCAGGTCGGCTGGTCGGAGTTCTGCGGGCAGAGGAAGACCGACACCTCGACCTTGTCGTACCAGTCGTCCTTCATCTTGCCGATCTGCGTCTGCAGCAGTGCGGCCGAGCCGACGAACGTGAGCGACACGAAGGTCACGAGGATGACGGAGATCGTCATCGACAGGTTGCGACGAAGGCCGAGGCCGATCTCGCTGAGGATGAACTGGAGGCGCATCAGCGGTCCGACCCGTAGACGCCGCGCGACTGGTCACGGACCAGGTCGCCCAGCGAGAGCTCGATGACGCGCTTGCGCATCTGGTCGACGATCTCGTCGTCGTGCGTCGCCATGACCACCGTGGTGCCCGTGCGGTTGATCCGGTCGAGCAGGCGCATGATCCCCAGGGACGTGGTCGGGTCGAGGTTTCCCGTGGGCTCGTCGCACAGCAGGATGTTCGGGCGGTTGACGAACGCGCGCGCGATGGCCACGCGCTGCTGCTCGCCACCGGAGAGCTCGTGCGGCCGGCGCTTCTCCTTGCCGGCCAGGCCGACCATCTCCAGCGTGTCCGGCACCGTGGTGAGGATGTGGTGGCGCGGCTTGCCGATGACCTGCAGCGCGAACGCCACGTTCTCGAACACCGTCTTGTTGGGCAGCAGGCGGAAGTCCTGGAACACGGCGCCGATCTGGCGGCGCAGCGTCGGCACCTTCCACGACGACAGCGTGCCCAGCTCCTTGCCCGCGACGAACACGCGGCCGGCGGAGGCCCGCTCCTCGCGCAGGACGAGGCGCAGGAAGGTCGACTTGCCGGAGCCCGAGGCACCGACGAGGAAGACGAACTCCCCCCGTTCGACGTCCAGGGACACGCGGTCCAGCGCGGGTCGGGCGCCGCGCGCGTAGACCTTGGTGACGTTCTCGAATCTGATCACGGTGCTCGCGGGCCAGGTTTCGGGGACGGACGGGGTACAGCGCTGGCCTCGTCGAGAGTAGGCAGCGGACAGGGGGTCACCGGACGGTGACACGCCGACGATTGCCTGTGAGAACCCTGGCGTGGGTGCTTTGGTGCAGAATGTCGGGCTGCTACGCGCCCGAGAGCGCCGCGGGCTCCTCGTCGGAACGGGCCTCCAGCGTGCCCGCGGGATCCTCGAGCACGTCCGCGAACGCCACCTCGGCACCGCCCACCAGCTGCGCGTCGGACCCCAGGTCGGAGCGCACCAGGAGCGCCTGCTCCCGCATGGGCCCCAGCGCCCGCGAGTAGGACGCGGCCAGCGTCTGCTCCATCGTCGGATAGAGCGCACCGAGCGTCCCGCCGAGCACCACCACGCGCGGGTTGAAGATGTTGACCAGGCTGGCGAGCCCGAGGCCCACCCACTCCCCCGTCTTGCGCACGCCCGCGATGGCCCGGCGGTTGCCGATGGCAACGTCGCTGAGCACGTCCTCGATGTCCGCCTCGCGCGGGTCGCGGCCGACGGCCCGGATGAGCGCGGCGTCGCCGATCTCCGCCTCCCAGCACCCGCGCGCGCCGCACGAGCACACGCGACCGCCGGGCTTCACGACGAGGTGGCCGACCTCGCCCGCGTAGCCGCCCGCGCCCTTGAGCAGCTCGCCGTCGACGACGACCCCGCCGCCGACGCCGACCTCACCGCGGACGTACAGCACGTCCTGCGCGCCACGCGCGGCCCCGCGCAGGTACTCGGCGACGACACCGAGGTCGCCGTCGTTGCCCACCGACACCGGGTACTCGTGGTGCGTCGCCGCGCGGAGAAGGTCGGCGAACGGCACCTCGTGCCAGCCGAGCGGGGGCGAGCGCCGCACGAGCCCGTCCGGCTGCCGGACGCTGCCCGGCACGGAGACGATCAGCCCGAGGCACACCGACCCCGGCGCGGCCTTGGCCTGCATCTCCCGGGCCAGCGTCGCGATGAGCGCGACCACCGCGGGCACGTCGTGCGGCGAGGTGCTGTGCAGGCGTCGGCGGACCTGGAGCATGTATCCGCCGAGCCCTACGCGGGCCGCCCCGACGCTCGACGGCGTCACGTCGAATGCGAGCACGTGGGCGCTGGTGCTCACTGGCTCCACGACGTTGGACGGGCGGCCCTTGCCGCTGACGACGCCGGGTCGCTCACGCACGAGCCCGAGCTTGACCAGCTCGGACGTGAGCGACCCGACGGTCGAACGGTTGAACCCGGTGCTGGCGACGAGGTCGGACCTCGTCGCCGGCCCGTGGAAGTGGAGCAGCCGGAGGACGGCGGAGAGGTTGGCCCTCCGGACGTCGTCCTGCGCAGCCGCGTCGGCGCGCCGGACCGGCGGACCAGCCCCGAGCCGCACCAGCTGCCTCCTTCAGGTTCTCAGCCGCACTTGCCGTTCTCAGCCGCGCCCAGAGACCCGGGCTCGACGGCGAGAGATGGCGTCGACGGCTGCGGCAGCGGCGAGCACCCCGCCCGTGACAACGTACTTGACGCCGGGAGAGTACCCGAGCAGTGCCATGCCGTTGTCGATGACGGCGATCACCGCACCACCGATGAGGGCGTCGATGATCCGGCCCTTGCCACCGAACAGCGACGTGCCACCGATGACGGCCGCGCCCACGGCGTAGAGCAGGACGTTGGAGCCGCCCGCGTTGGGGTCCACCGACGTCGCTCGCGACGCCGCCAGCACACCAGCCACCGCCGCCATCGTCGAGCAGATCATGAAGCACGCCGTGCGGACCATCTTGACGTTGATGCCGGCCCGGCGCGTGGCCTCGGCGTTGCCGCCGACCGCGTAGATGTGCCGGCCGAAGGCCGTCCGCGTGAGCACGAAGCCGAGCAGGAGCGCGAGCGTCACGATCAGCGGCACGACGATCGGCACGCCGATGATCGAGGCGCGCAGCGGGTTGAGGCTGCGCTCCTGGTTGAGGATCGCGACCATGCCCAGCACGACGATGGCCAGGGCGACCATCTTGAGGACGACCATGCCGAGCGGGGCGGCGAGCAGCCCGCGCCGGCGGCGCAGCTGCCAGGTGCGCAGGCTCGACAGGGCGTAGGCCAGCACCGCGACGATGGCGATCGCCCAGCCCAGCAGCGGCGGGACGTTCTTGTTCTCGAGCGCGAGGATCACGGGGTCGGTGATCGAGATGTTGCCGCCCGACCCGATGATGAGCAGTACGACGCCTTGGAGTGCCAAGAACGCGGCGAGCGTGATGATGAACGACGGGATGCCCACCCGGGCGACCAGCGTGCCGAGGATCGTGCCGACGACCAGGCCGGTGACCAGCGCCGCGATCAGCGCGACGTACCAGGACCAGTGGTAGACCGTCAGGCCCGTGGCGAGCACGGCGCCGCAGGCACCCGACGTGAAGCCCGCCGACAGGTCGATCTCGCCCAGCAGCAGGACGAACACCAGGCCCATCGCGATCGTCACGACGACCGCACCCTGCTGGAACAGGTTGGCGATGTTCCCGATCGACGGGAACGTGCTGGGCTTGAGGATCACGAACACCGCGAGGAGCACGACGAGCGCGAGGATGGCCGGCAGTGACCCCATGTCGCCGCCGCGCACCTTGCTGACGTAGTTGCCGACCGCCTCGCCGAACGTGGGCTGCTCGACCGAGCCGGCCAGCAGCGACGGCTGGGCCTCCGACGAGGAGGGGACCGTGGACGTGCTCATGCTGAGGTGCTCCCGTTCGTCGTGGTCGGCGCGTCGCTGACAGGTGCCGGGGCGCGATCCGGCGCGTCCGGCGAGATCCGCGGCGCGACCTGTCCCGGCGCGAGGCCGGCGGACCCGCTGGTGATGAGCTCGATGACGTCGGTGCGCGTCGTGTCCTTGGTGCGCACCTGCGCGGCCGTCTGGCCCAGGTAGAGGACGTTGATGGAGTCCGCGACCTCGAAGACGTCGTTCATGTTGTGCGAGACCAGGACGACCGCGAGGCCGGCGTCGGCGAGCCTGCGCACCAGCTGCAGGACCTGCTCCGTCTGCGCGACACCCAGGGCGGCCGTCGGCTCGTCGAGGATGACCAGCTTCGAGTTCCACAGCACGGCGCGCGCGATGGCGACCGTCTGGCGCTGCCCACCGGAGAGGCTGGCGACGTGCTGGCGGATGGACCGGACGGTCCGCACCGACAGGCTGGCGAGCACCTCGGCGGCGCGCGTCTCCATGGCGGACTCGTCGAGGCGGAACCCCTTCTTGAGCTCACGGCCGAGGAACATGTTGTGGACGATGTCGAGGTTGTCGCACAGCGCGAGGTCCTGGTAGACGACCTCGAGGCCGAGCGCGTTGGCGTCGGCCGGCGACGAGATGTGCGTCGTCTCGCCCTCGAACAGCACCTCGCCGGCATCGAACGGGAAGATCCCCGCGATGCACTTGATCATCGTCGACTTGCCGGCGCCGTTGTCCCCCACCAGCGCCGTCACCTCACCGGCGCGGGCGACCAGGTCGACGCCGCGCAGCGCGTGCACCGCGCCGAAGTTCTTGCGGCCTCCCCGCACCTCCAGCGTGGGTGGAGGGGCCAGGTCGGGTGCGGCATACGCTGCTTGTGTCATCGTCCACCTCGTCGGGTCGATCGGTTCACCCCGCGTCGTCGCGGGTCTGTGCGGGTCGTGCGGCGGCTCGCGTCCGTGCGTGCCAGGTGGTTCGTCGTGCGGCTTCTTCTTGTCCGGCTACGTCCGGACGCCAGGCCGGGGCCGGCCGCTCTCGCGGACCGGCCCCGCCTGGTCACCGAGGCTCGAGGGCCCCGATGTCGTTCGTCAGGAGATGCCGGCCTCGGCGCACTTGGCGGCGAGCTCAGCGGTGCAGACCTTCTCCTTGGTGGTGTAGCCGTCGGCGATGACGTCCTTCACGTTGTCGAAGAAGATGGACTGCGGGTCCAGCAGGACCGACGCAACCTCCTTGTTCGTCTCGGTGTCGGTGACGGTGCCGGTGGCCAGGCTGGAGGTGTCCTCGCCCTTGGCGAGCGCCACGGCGAGGGCCGACGCTGCGTCGGCCTCCTTCTTGACGGCCTTGTAGACGGTCATGCACTGGTCGCCCGAGAGGATGTTCTGCAGGCCCTGGTCGGTCGCGTCCTGACCGGTCACCGGGATGGTGCCGTTCACGCCGTTCTTCTTCAGGATGGCGATCGCGGCGTTGCCGAGACCGTCGTTGGCGGCCAGGACACCGTCGATCTTGCCGCCGGTCTCCGTCCACATCTGCTCGAAGATCGTGCCGGCCTGCTGGTTGTCCCAGTCAGGAACGGCCTGGTCCGCGACCTTGGTGTAGTCGCCGCTGTCCATCTTGGCCTTGAGAGCCTCGACCGCGCCCTGGTTGAAGAGGGTCGCGTTGTTGTCCGTCGGCGAGCCGTTGAGGAAGGCGATGTTGGCCTTCGTCTTGCCGGCGTCGTCGAGGCACTTCTGCAGGCCCTCGCCCTGGAGCTCGCCGACCTTGACGTTGTCGAACGACACGTAGAAGTCCGCGCCGCCGCCCAGCGTGAGCCGGTCGTAGTCGATCGTCGCGATGCCCTGCGCCTGAGCCTTCTGCAGCACCGCCTTGCCCGAGCCGGAGTCCAGGTTGACGATCATGAGGACGTTGACGCCGCTCGTGATCATCTGGTCCGCGATCGTCTGGAACTGGGTCTTGTCACCCTGGGCGTTCTGGATGTCGTAGTCGACGCCCGCGGCCTCGAAGGCCTCCTTCAGGTACTTGGCGTCGGCGGTCTCCCACCGGGCCGAGGACTTGGTGTCAGGAAGGATCACGCCGACCTTCGGCGTCGCGCCTTCGCTGCTTCCGCCACTTGCCGTGTCGCTCCCGCTGGGCGTGTCGTCGCTGCCACAACCGGCCAGCAGCAAGCCGGAGGCCATGACAGCCGCCGTCGCCAGGATCATGCTTCGTCGCATCGTGCTCCCTCTCGTGACGCCGCCTCGTTGCGCTCGTCTCCACCCGGCGCTTGCAGGCGCTCGGACTATGTTGCGGGCCACAACATATGACCGCGAGAGGTCTCTCACAAGGTCAGACGCATTTTCCGTGGTCAAACTGTGACCTTGCACGCTGAGCAAGCGCTTTCTTTGGTGCCCGATTCGCCCACCTGGGCGAATCATGTTCGGGGCCACAACAATCCCTGTGCGAGGACTGAGCGGGAGCGGCCCCCGGTACGTCCCCGGAGTGGAGAGCCGGGACGACCGATCTTGCGGACGTCCGGGGCTCTGCGGGCGAGCTGGCTTCGCGTGCGTCCGCGGATTCAACCGCCCTGGCGCTCGATCGTGCGGACGCCCGGGAGCGACGCCGGTAACGTCTCCAGATCCGAGCGCCAGGGCGACCGATCATGCGGACGTCCGCACCTCGACCTCTGGACGTCCGAGGACGTGCGCGCTCTGGCAGCCACGTGCTCGGACGTTGCGGCATTACTCGCGGAGCGTCCGAGGAGATGCGCCCTCCGGCGGCCATGTGCTCGGACGTTGCGGCGTTGCCTCGCGGACGTCCGAGGAGATGCGAGCTCTGGCAGCAACGTGCTCGGACGTTGCGGCGTTAACTCGCGGGACGTCCGAGGAGATGCGCCCTCCGGCAGCCATGTGCTCGGACGTTGCGGCGTTGCCTCGCCGGACGTCCGAGGAGATGCGGGCTCTGGCAGCCATGTGCTCGGACGTTGCGGCGTTGCCTCGCGGACGTCCGAGGGGATGCGGGCTATGGCAGTTATTTGTTCGGACGTTGGGTCGGCCCGGACCGTTGACTCCCTGGCGAGTCCGTGGGGTGAGCAGGCGCGTCAGGCGCTGGCGGACTCGGCCGAGCGGCGCCAGCGGATGCCGGCCTCGATGAAGTCGTCGATGTCGCCGTCGAACACCGCGGCCGGGTTGCCGACCTCGTGCTCGGTGCGCAGGTCCTTGACCATCTGGTACGGCTGCAGCACGTAGGAGCGCATCTGGTCGCCCCAGCTCGCCTTGACGTCGCCAGCCAGCGCCTTCTTCTTCGCGTCCTCCTCGGCCTTGCGGACCAGGAGCAGGCGGGACTGCAGCACGCGGAGCGCAGCGGCGCGGTTCTGGATCTGCGACTTCTCGTTCTGCATCGAGACGACGATGCCGGTCGGGATGTGGGTCATCCGCACGGCGGAGTCGGTGGTGTTGACCGACTGGCCGCCGGGGCCCGACGAGCGGAAGACGTCGACCTTGATCTCCGACTCGGGGATGTCCACGGAGTCGTTCGACTCGATGAGCGGGATCACCTCGACGGCCGCGAAGCTCGTCTGGCGTCGGCCCTGGTTGTCGAACGGCGAGATGCGCACCAGGCGGTGCGTGCCGGCCTCGACGGACAGGTTGCCGAAGGCGTAGGGCACCTTGACCTCGAACGTCGCCGACTTCAGGCCCGCCTCCTCCGCGTACGAGGTGTCGAGGACGGTCGTCGGGTAGCCGTGGCGCTCGGCCCAGCGCAGGTACATGCGCAGCAGCATCTCGGCGAAGTCCGCGGCGTCGACGCCACCAGCGCCCGCGCGGATGGTGACGACGGCCTCGCGCTGGTCGTACTCCCCCGCCAGCAGCGTCCGGACCTCGAGCTCGCCCAGGTCCTTCTTGATCTTGAGCAGGTCGGCCTCGGCCTCGGCGAGGGTGTCCTCGTCCTCCTCCTCGGCGGCCATCTCGACCAGCGTCTCGAGGTCGTCGATCCGACCGTCGAGCTTGCTCATGCGGTCCAGCTCGGCCTGCGTCGAGGACAGGGCGCTCGTGATCTTCTGCGCGGCCTCGGGGTCGTCCCAGAGGTCGGGGGCCGACGCCTGCTCCGACAGCTGCGCGACCTTCGCCTGGAGCGCGGTCGGGTCGCTCACCGCCTGGATGGTGCCCAGGGTGGTGCGCAGATCGCGGATCGCGGAGGGGAAGTCGGTGGTGGCCACAACCGCTCAGGCTACCGGGTTCGGCGAGCCGGATCCTCCCCGGTGCCGTGCGAGTGCCCGCGTCGAGAGACTCGTTCGTGCGACCCGGACGGAGCGACTGTCGGCGTGGGACCGCAGACCGGTGACCCCTCGTACGCGACCGTCGCGCCGTGACCGCTCGCGCGTGACCGCCCGCCCGCGACCAGGAGCCGTCGACCTCGCCCGCGCGCCCCCAGCCGACCGACCTCGTGCAGCCGACCCCGCACGTAGGACTGACGCGCGGCTGCGGAGCCGAGGTTCATTGGGTTCGGCACTTCGCCGCAGTCTCCCCGCGATCGGGTCGACCACCCGGCCCCTCGGTAGAAAGGTCCAGGCTCATGGCACAGACGCGCTACGACTACGAGGACGAGCTCGAGACCGAGCTCGAGGACGAGATGGAGGTCGAGGGCGAGGACGAGGACGAGGCGTTCTTCGGCCCCCTCATGGGTCTGGCCCAGTCGGTTCTCGGCGAGGGCGAGATCGAGGGCGAGGCGGAGGACGAGATGGAGGGCGCGTACGAGGACGAGTGGGAGGACGAGCTCGGTCGCGCCTTCGAGGACGAGATGGAAGATGAGACGGAGGACGAGGCGTTCTTCGGCCCTCTGATGGGCATCGCGAAGTCCCTGCTCGGTGGTGCTGCAGGTGAGGGCGAGGACGAGTGGGAGGACGAGCTCGAGGACGAGGCGGAGGAGTTCTTCAAGAACATCGGACGCTTCCTGAACAAGCACAAGGACAAGCTCAAGTGGGTGGCCAAGAAGATCGGCCCGCTCGTGGCGACCGCCGTCGGCGGGCCGGCCGCCGGCGCCATCGCGCGCGCGGTCACCTCCCAGCTCGAGGGCGAGCTGGAGGACGAGCTGGAGGCTGAGCTCGAGGAGCTGGCGACCGCCCCGGTGTCCGCGCAGGGCGCGTTCGCTGAGTACCTCGCCGGCGCGGCCTCCGAGGCCGAGACGGAGGCCGAGGCCGAGGCCTTCGCCGGTGCCGCCGTCGCCCTCACGCTGAGCGAGCGGGACCGGCGCCGGCTCGAAGAGCTCCTGCCGCATCTCGTCCGGGGTGCCTCGGTGCTCACTCGCGTCCTCTACCGCTCGCCGTACACGCGTCCCGCCGTCCGGCTGGTGCCCGGCATCGTCGACTCGGCGGCGCGCACGCTCGTGCGGTACCCGTCCGGCCAGCTCCGGCCGGCCGACGTCGGCGCCGTGGTGGGCGGCAGCGCGAGCCGCGTGCTCTCCGACCCGCGGTGGCGGAGCTACGGGCTGCGTCGGCACTCCCGCGGGATCGCCCAGGCGCGAACCCGTCGGGGTGCGTACGTCGGCAGCGCGTACCCGCGCTCCCGCGGGTACGCGGGGCCGGTCACGACCCGGCGCGGCGCGACCGTTCGGCGGCAGCCGACCTCGGTGCGGGTGGCACCCACCGGCGCCCGGATCCGCGCGCCCCGGACGGGGTTCGTGCGGGTGGTCACGCCGGTCCGGGTTCCCTCCCGAGCGGGCAGGCCGGCGCGGACCGTGCGCGTCGTCAGCGACGTGCGCGTGCCCCGGGGTGCCGTGCCCGCCGGCCGGCCAGTCGGCATCGGCGGACGCCGCACACGGTGAGCCGACGGACCGCACCAGACCGCGTCGACATGTGAGGAGAGCATCGTGTCCACCCTGAACCACAGGTACCCGGCGATACAGGGCGAGTACGAGGGCGAGCTGAACCGAGAGGTGGAGGCCGAGTTCGAGTTCGAGGTCGCAGCCCGCGAGGTCGAGGCCGAGGGAGAGCACGAGGACGAGTTCGAGGTGGAGGCCGAGGAGGAGGCTGAAGGCTTCGCCAACCCGATCCGACGGATCTACCGCGACGCCGAGACCATGGCACACCTCGCGCGGCACGCCGCGCAGACCGAGAGCGAGGGCGAGGCCGAGGCGTTCATCGGAGCCCTCGTCCCCCTCGCGGCAAGGCTGATCCCCCGGGCCGCCGCCCTCATCGCGCGCAACGGCCCGGCCCTCGTCCGAGGCGCCACGACGATCGCCCGCTCGCTGCGCCAGGACCCGCGGACCCGTCGCCTGGTCCGAGCCATCCCGGTGGTGCTCCAGCGGACGGCGCAGAGCCTCGCGGACCAGGCGGCGAACGGCACCGACATCGATGCGTCGACCATCCTCGACACGCTCGGCACCATCACCGGCCGCACGCTGCGCGGACCGGCGGCTCGACGCGCGGTGCATGCCGTCGACGTCTTCGGAAACCGCCGCAACCGTCGCGCCGCCTGGGCGGCCCGCCGCCGCGCCGGCACCGGGTACGGGGCGATGCAGGGGGCCGGTCCGGCACGGCGTCCGGCGCAACCGCGCCCGCGGGGAGGCTCTCGCCGTGTCCGCCGTCGCTGAGGTCACACACCCGTCACTCCCGCGCACGGGCACGGGCACCCGGACCCAGGTGCTCCCCGCCTTCGCGACCGGTCAGGCAATCAACGTCCGCCGCCACCTCGAGGCGCTGCGGGACTTCGAACGGCTCGAGTTCGGAACCTCGATCGCCCGGCCGTCCGAGGGGCACGTGCAGGCCGTCAACGCGCTCCTGGGCAAGCTGCGTCGCCCGCTGGACCAGGCCGTCCGTCGAGTCGAGCAGGCCGCCCGTGCTGCAGCGCGTCCCGGCGCGTCCGCGGGCGAGTGGGAGTCGCTGCTGGTCCGCAAGAGCAAGGCGCACGACTGGGTGCGCGCGACGGAGCGAGTGTGGGACTTCTACTTCGAGCTGTTCGGTCAGCGCCAGAGCAGCTACGGCGAGTGGCTCTTCTCCTGCGACCGGATCGCGCTCGACTGCTACCAGCACGTGTTCATGCATCTCGGCTCGAGGATCAGCATCCCGAGCCCGCCGCCGTTCGCCTACATGCGCACCGGGTTCTCGCCCGCGACGTACCGCCGCAACATCCCGCTGCGCAAGCTCGGTCGCCAGCTCAACCCGTTCCCGCTGGTGCAGCTCCCGTATCACCGGATGGTCAACCCCTGGACCATGGGCGCGATCCTCCACGAGGTCAGTCACAACCTGCAGAACGAGCTGCAGCTGGAGAAGGCCGTTCCCGCGGTCATCCTGCAGCGGGTCCGGGCCACAGGCGCCCCCGAGGCGGTCGCAGCGGTGTGGGCGCGCTGGAATCGCGAGATCTTCGGCGACATGCTGGGCTGCCTGCTCGGCGGCGAGGCCTTCGTCGCGTCCCTCATGGACGTCATCGGCCGGTCCCCGTCGCAGGCGCTCACCTACAACCCCCACGGCGTGCACCCGACGCCGTACCTGCGAACCTTCCTCTCCACCGAGCTGCTGCGGCGCATGGGGTTCCCGGACGTCGCCGGCCGGTACGAGACCGCCTGGCGCACCCTCTACCCGTCGACGACGGCGGGGCAGATGCCCGCAGACCTGCTGCGCACGGCGAAGGACTGCATCGCCACCGTGGTCGACGCCGTCTGCTGGACCCGGTTCCCCTCGCTCGGCGACCGCTCGCTTCGGGATGTCATCACCTTCGAGCGGCGCCACCAAGACATGATCGAAGAGGCCGGCGACCGGCTCGCCAAGGGAGTCGATCCCGGAGTTGTCCCCGAGCGCTTCCTCATCGGTGCCGTGCGCACGGCGCTGGACCGGCGGCTCGCGTCGCCCGACGTGCTGATGCGCAATTTCTACCAAGAGCTCTCGAGGCGGTGAGCCATGTCTCTGAGCACCGCCATCCCTCAGCTCCAGCTGACCGGCCAGCGCTTGCGCGACGCCATCGACGAGCTGGTGACCATGGTCCACGACGGCCGGCCGCACGAGAGCGAGGTGGCGATCATCGAGGACCTCGCCGACCTCGTCGCGGACCTGCAGGCCGACGTCGTCGAGGCCAACGAGGTGCTGGGCTCGGTCAGCGACCCTCGCCAGCTCCCCGCGCGGATGGCCCTCATCGACGCCGCGATCGGTCGCGCGAACCAGCGGTACTGGAAGGGCCTGCGCGGGTACACGCCGGTCGCTGAGCTGCGCCGGACCGCCCGCGGCCGCGGGGAACAGTGGCACAAGTGGCAGGGCACGATCGAGGACTCCCAGCAGCGGTGCGAGGAACCGCTCGCCGAGGTCACCGCCTCCGTCCGGCTCGCCTGGCAGGAGATCGGCGAGCTGCTCTCGTTCTACCTCCCGTCGACAGTCACACCATCCGACACGGGGGCCGGTGCCGTCCGACCCCACACCCTCAGGAGGACACCGTGAACCCGAGCCCAGACCCCACGCAGGTGGTCGACGTCGACCTGATCTTCCCGTCGACAACCCTCGGCAGCCCGACCGGCGGTGCTCCGACGACGGACCTCGGGCCGACGGTCAACGCCGCGATCCGGGACGTCCTGGGGTACCAGCCGCGCGCCGCCGACCCGCGGGCGTTCGTCGACGCGCTCAAGGCGTCGTTCCGCCTCAGCACCGTCGAGGGGCACGTCGACGCCGAGTTCGTGCCCCGGGGCTACGCCCTGCAGACCGACCTCGGCGCGGTCAGCGGCGGGCAGGCGTCGCTGTACCGGCGGGCCACGCTCGCCCGGACCGAGATCCTGCGCATCCTCGACGGCATCACCCCGCTGCGCTCGGACGCCGACCCCGACGACACGGAGGCGTTCCGCTCCCTGGTGCGCAACTCGGTCGAGCGGCTCGTCGACGAGCTCGGCGCCGCCGGCGGCCCGCGGACGCAGCGCGTCGACGAGTACTTCCGGGCGCTGCTGGGCGTGACGAGCGGCAGGCGCCCGACGCCCGACACCGTGGGCGGTCAGGTGGGTGCCCTTCGCGACCGGTACCTGCTGACCGCGTCCTACTCCCGGACCGTTCCCAAGGAGACCGTCCGGACGTCGTTCTGGACGCTGGCGGACCTCATCGCCGACCTCCAGGTCGCCTGGAAGGCCCAGCACGGCAGGTTCACCACGGCCGGCGACGGGTTCCTCGGCACGGACCTGCTCGTGATCTCGACCCTCCTCGAGTCCGCCGCCCAGCAGGTCGACGAGTTCGAGTCCGTCCTCGACTCCGTGTGGGTCAACGCCGCGGAGCGCCGCACGGTCCGCGTCGACAAGACCACCGGCCTGACGCTCGACGGCCTGCTGGGCTGGCTCCGCTCGTTCCTGGCCGACGAGGGTCGGCACGTGGCGCAGGAGGCAGGCCGCGACGGGATCGTCTCCACGCTCGCGCCGACGGCGCTGGTCCTCTACCAGATCATCCACAAGTCGCTCGGCTCGCTGTTCACCGCCACCAGCACGCGGCTCCTCGCCCGCAGGCTCGGCGCGAGCCCGGCCTCGTTGGTCGTCCGGAGGCAGCAGGACCCGAACTACCCGCCCGGCATGTACGCGGCCCGGACGCGCGTCGCGGTCGCGAGCCTCTATCGCGTGATGTTCGAGCTCGTGCGGGTCTCGAACGCGATCGGTGCCAATCCCCCACCGATCCCCTTCGACGTCAACGTGCGCAAGATCGACGACGAGACCGGGACGGTGCTCGTGTCGGTCCGCGGCCTCAACATGCTGCCGAGCTACGTCCCTGTCTTCCTGTGCGGAGACCACGCGACGCCGCCCGCCGTCAACACCCGCGTCGTGGGCTCCGGGCTGACGACGACATATCCCGAGAGGGGCTCGACGTCGACGAACGACGACCACGTCAGCGGACGGTTCACGTGGACGAGGCTCCCGGTGAGCACCGACCAGACCGACTGGGACACCTTCGACGTCGACATCCTCGATGTGCCAGTGGCCATCGTCGACACCGAGACCGGCACGTTCGTGCACGTGCCCGACTTGATCCCGCCCTGCTGGTCCCCCAAGGCCGGCATCAACCCGCCGAAGGACGAGGTCGACGACCATGTCCCGGCGGGCGAGCCGGGCACGCCCGCAGAACCGGGCGGAGACGACGGGCAGGCCGACGCGACCGAGGTGGTCGACGACGGCGCGGATGCTCACGTCGACGAGGGCGACGTGATCGACGACGCCGCGACCGACGAGCAGAACTCGGTGGACGAGCCGGCCCACGAGTCCGTGCCGGCCGAGGAGGCCGAGGTCGCCCCCGGCGACGACGTCCTCGAGCACGTCGGGGCGCTGCACGCCACGACGCTCGAGTCGGCGCAGGAACCCGTCACGGCCAGCGCGGCCAGCGCGCCACGTGCCCGCACGCCCCGCGCGCGCCGCACATCACCCCAGCAGCCATGACCCACCGGGCCACGCCGAGCGAAAGAGGACATCATGCTGTCGGAGAGTGAGTACCAGGACCGGCTCGACCGGGTCCAGGCCCTGCGCGCCCAGATCGCCGCCCGGCTGTCCGGAAGCCTCGTCGCCAACCCGGCGCTGGCCGAGGAGCTGAACGGTCAGCTGGACGAGCTGCTGGTCGCCGCGGTCGGCGCGGACGCGGCAGCGACGCCACCGCCGGACGGCGGGCTCGCGGCCCTGGTCGGCATCGGCCCCGGAGCCGCGACCGCGTTCGGCCAGACCCTGACGTCACAAGGGATCACGCCGTACGACGACCAGGTCAACTCCGAGCGCATCGTCGCGGTCGGGGACCTGTACTACATCTACCAGCACGAGCAGATCGGCGTGTTCAAGGTCGTCCAGAAGCTCAAGGAGCTCTTCGAGGGCGGCGCGGTCCGGCTCTCGGGTGGCCCCGGCGCGTACGGGCTGTACCGGTTCGACCGGCGGGACGTCCTGCGGTACACCCGCGAGGACCGGCGCGACGCGTACCGGCGCGTGCTCGGCTACGGCCGCGGGCTCGGCGCGGGGCAGAGCCGCCCGAACACCGACTTCCACATGCTCTTCGCCCACTTCGTCAACCAGGTCACGCTCTTCTGGCGCGACAAGAGGATCTCCGACGTGATTCGCGAGCGCGCGCACGACCCGAGCTTCGGCTCGATCGCGGTGGTCCGTCGCTCGGGGCTCGACCTGCGCAACAACCTGAAGTTCACGTCCTTCGGCCACGTCAACGTGATGCGGGTCGAGCTGATGCAGGTGCTCGAGGAGTGCTTCGCGATCCTCGGCGCCGCCGACGTCATGGACCTGTTCGGCGCCGAGAACGCGTGGGACGTGGTCGAGGAGGTCTTGATCCGCTACTTCGACGAGCGCCTGCAGACCTCGCCCCGACAGCGCATGGCTGTCAACGGTCGCGACGTGCTCCGCTGGCTCGCCGGACCGCACATCCTGCAGACCGGGCGCGGAGAGTTCGAGGCGCTGCTCATGAACATCGCCGAACCGGCCGAGGAGTGGCTGACCTCCGCACAGGCCATGAGCCTGGCACGACGCACGGGGACCGACCGGGTCATGCCGTGGGACCAGATGGGCGGCGCCGGCATCGCCGCGGCGGCGTCCGAGCGGAGCCCGCTCACGATGCCGCGACCGGGCCGCGGGAGAGTCGTGCCGTATCCGCTGCGAGGAGGACTCGGGACGTTCCAAGGCGGAGGTCGCCCGCGCGGCCAGCGCACGCCGGTACGCGGCAGGTAGGGACCGGTGGACGGTCGCCTCGTCCAGGCTCGCGCGGCAGCGACGGCGGCCGTCCCTTCGTCGCTCGTCGCACTCGAGAGCTGGCTGCGGATCCCCTCCATCAGCGGTGACCGCGCGCACCGGCCGCACGTGGGCGACGCCGCCGCGTGGCTGGCCGGCCGCCTCCGTCGGATCTCGCGCCGCGTCCGCGTGATCGACGGTCTCCACGGTCCGGTCGTCGCGGCGACGATCGCCTCTGCTCCCGGCAAGCACCCAGGCACGGTCGTCCTCTACGGCCACCTGGACGTCAAGCAGCCCGGCCCCGGGTGGTCGAGCCCACCGTTCGAGCCGACGCGGCGAGCTGGTCGCCTGGTCGCCCGCGGCGCGAGCGACGACAAGGGGCCTGTCATGGCGCTCCTCGTCGCCCTCGGCGCATGGGTGTCTCTCGGCGGCCCGCCGACCGACGTCCTGCTCATCGTCGACGGCGCCGAGGAGATCGGCAGCCCCGGTCTGGCCCGCGCGCTGGACATCCTGCGAGAGGCCTTCCCGATCGCCCGACCGGTGCTCGCTGTCGTCGTCGTGGACACCCGGCTGGCACGCCCGGGGGTGCCGAGCATGACCGTGGCTCAGCGCGGGACGTTGGCCATGCGGGTGCAGGTGTCCACCGGGTCCCCGCCCGTGCATGCCGGTCGATTCGGCGGCGTCGTCACCGACCCGTCGCTGGTGCTCGCCCGCGGGCTCGTGCGGGCGTCGGTCGCGGTCGCCGGAATGGCCCCCCGAAGCTGGCCGGCGACGAGGCGCGCGTCGCTGAGCGTGACACAGCTGAGCGCGGGCGCCGGGGGCGAGGCGATCCCGGCTACGGCCTCCGCCGCCCTCGACGTCCGGATCCCGCCGGGTGCCGACCCTGAGCGGGCGCTCGGCGAGATCAAGCGAACGTTGCGCGCGGACGACGTCGGCCGCGTCACCACCGACGTCACGGTACTGGCGAGCAACCGCGGACCCGTGCTCGTGCCCTCTCGAGCAGCGGCGTTGGCCGTGTGCCGCGCGAGCCGTGCCGCGTTCGGCGTCCACCCGCAGGCCGTCATCTCGGGAGGCAGCATCGCGGCGGTCCCGACCCTGGCGGCCGCCTTCGCCCGCACTCCGATCCTTGTCGGCATGGCCCCGGTGGACGACGGAGCTCACGGGCCCGACGAGCACCTCGACGTCGCCGACTGGACCCGAGGGGTCGATCTCTGCGTGTGTCTGCTCGCGATGCTCGCGGACAGTCACAAACCGTCGATATCATGTCGCACCATCCCATAACGGAAGACGGGGTCCGACAGCAGGCAGACCGGCCGCTCGCCTGGCGTACTGCGGGGCGGCAGCCACTTGGCGGAGTCCCAGGACAGGGGCGAACGAGATGGTGATGCACGACGAACCGCTGCGGCGCGTGACGGTCGTGTCGGAAGACCTTCCGGGTAGTCCCGAGCAGCCCTTGTACTCCCGAGATCGCGACGAGGACGATTCCGAGACCGACGCGGGCTCGCGGGAGCCGTTGGCGGCAGCGCTGGACTCGCTCGCCGCAGACGTCCGTGCCGGCGTCCTACGACATGAGCCGCCAGACGGCGTGCTCCTCGATGTCGTCATCGGCAACGTCCGATGCCAGCTCACCGAGCACGCCGAGACCCTGATGGTGAGTCTCAGCCCCCGCGAGCGGCAGATCGCCCGGATGGTCGCCGCCGGCCGGACGAACCAGGCCATGGCGAGCGCGCTCGACATCAGCGTCTGGACCGTCTCGACGCACATGCGGCGGATCTTCGCGAAGCTTGCCGTCTCCAACCGCGCCGAGATGGTGGCGCACGTCCTGCTCGGCTCCGAGCAGCTGACCCAGGACCCCCCGCGCCGGTACCTGGTGAGCTCCGCGACGTTCCCTGACCCAGGCCCATTTCCGCCGCGACACAGCTGAACCCGTCGGTCCATCTGTGTGGGTCACGACCCCCGAGCCGCCGACTCCGCCTCGAGGGAGATGCCGTCCTCCCAGGGCGCGAGGACCCAGCTGACCAACGCGGGTCGCACCACGGCACCCAGATGCACCTCGGCGGACCTGCCGTCGGACGTGGCCGCCGACAGCACCGCGAAGTCTTCCCATCCCGCCACCGCGTCGGGGTTGTCCTGCAGGTACTCGTCGACGGCCGCACGGACCGCCGCGTCGGTCAGCGGGAGGCCCGACGTGTCGGGGTCGCCCTGGCCCGCGCCGGGCGCGAAGTACCGGTCGTCGCTCACCGCGTCGGCGGCCTCGAGCGCGAGCACGTCCGCGAGGGCCAGCAGCCGCTTGCGCTCCAGGTGCACGCCCGCCGCAGAGACCACGACCGTGATGAGCAGGAGCGCGACGACGACGAACCCGAGCGTCAGGATCATGACCTGCCCGTCGTCGGTGCCGGCCCGAGCCCGCCACGGGGTCATCGCGCCGGGCCGCTGACCTCTCGGGCCGCTCATCCGGCCGCCCGGTACGCGTCGACCGGTGCCACGCGCTCCGCGCTGACCGGCAGCTCCAGCGGCACGACGTCGCGCACGAACCCCGGGACGAACGGCAGCGGCACCCGCACGTCGATGCGCGCGGAGACGTCGCTGCCCGGCGCCAGGCACGGCGAGGTCGAGCACGTGAGGGTGAGGGCGTCGGCGGGGTCGTCGTCGAACCCCTGGTCGCGCAGCGCGATCCCGACCGAGGCGATCGCCCGCTCGGTGCCTTGCTCGGCGTCGTCGGCGACCACGTAGGTGCGCGCGGCCTCGCGTGCCGCGCCCTCGGCGGCGAACGTCGCCGCCTCGACGCGGCCCAGCACGAGCACGAGGTAGACCAGCGGCACCAGCAGGACCAGCGAGAGCCCGAGGAACTCGACCACCGAGCTGCCGCGGTCGTCCCGAAGATCGAGTCTCACGGCTCCTCGACCAGCGCGTGTCCGCGGACCGTGAGCACCCCCGCCGGCCCGACCAGACCGACCAGCGGCAGCGGCGCCTCGACCTTCACCTCGACGACGTCGATGCCGTCCAGCGTCGTGCGGTCGGCGGTCACCCCGCCGGCGTAGGAGGCGGACAGCGACTGGGTGATCAGGTCGCGCGACCGGTCGGCGCCGTCCGCCGGGTCGTGGCCGACGAGCGCGCCATATCGCGCTCCTTCGGAAGCCGAGTCGACCAGGGTGTTGCGGACGTGCAGCACGATCGTCAGCTGCAGCACCGCGACGAACAGCACGGTCACGAGGCCACCGACGAGCGCGAAGTCGACGATCGCCGACCCGGCGTCGCTGGTCAGGGCGCCTTGACGCTGCCGATCGCGTCCTCGAAGACCCTGGCCAGTGCGTCGCCGGCGACGATCCACAACGCCGTGACCAACCCGGCCGTCATGAGCGTCACGAGCACCCACCCGGGCACGTCGCCTCGCTCGTGGTCGTTCCCTGCTACCCGGCGCCGGACGGCGCCTACCGCCGTCGACCCCCAGAGGAAGGAGCCCCACAAGAGTGCCGCCGTGCGGGACGGCGGCTGACCTTCCGTCACCTGTGCCTCGCTGCCAGTCGTCATCGGTCCTCATCCCTTCGTCGGGCGCCCCTCGGGCGCCGTGCCTCCTACCCGCGGGGGTCACAGACCCGCCCGCAGGACGACCATGCTGGGGAAGACGGCGAACACGACGGTGACCGGCAAGATCAGGAACACCACCGGCACCATCATCAGAACTTCCTTGCGCCCACCCGTCTCCATGAGCGCCCGGCGCCCCTCCTCGCGGACGTCCTGGGCCTGCGCGCGGAGCACGTCTGCCAGCGGCGTCCCGCGCTCGACCGCCACGGCGACGCCCTCCGCGAAGCGCGCCAGCGCGGGCAGCCCGGTCCGGTCGGCGAGGTTGTCCAGCGCGACCGTCAGAGGTGCGCCTGCGCGTGCGTCGGCCAACGTGCGGGCCAGCTCGGCGGTCAGCTCGCCGTGCGTCGTCCGCACGACGCGTTCCAGCGCGCCGACGGCCCCCTCGCCCGCTCCGACGGCCAGCGCGAGCAGCTCGGCGATCGTCGGCAGCTCGGTGAGCATCCGCGACTCGCGCGCCTGCACCTCGCGGGTCAGCGCCCAGTCGCGAGCGAGGACCCCGACGAGACCGCACACGGCAACCAGCACCACGAGGGCGACCACGCCGGAGCCCCGCGTCGCCGCCAGCACGAGGGCGAGCGCCAGTCCGGCCGCCAACCCGAGCACGCCCCAGACCACCTGGCCGGCACGGAACTGCTCCACCGTCTCACTGCGGCCGGCTCGGGTCAGGCGTCGGCGGAGCTCCGACGTCGGAGAGCCGAGGCGCGTGACCAGTCGGACGGCGTCGCTCATCACGGGCGCGACGATCCGCTCGACGGTCACGAACGGGCCGCGCACGTGCGGCACCCGCAACAGGCCCGACGACGAGGCCTGCGGCCGGAGGTAGGGCGCCAGCCGGTCGTCGAGAGTGATCCGGCGGGACCGCAGCCGGAGCACGACGATCGTGAGACCGAGACCGCCGAGCAGTCCGACCAGCGCACCGACCGCTGACGGGCTCATCGCAGCACCCGCGGGTCGTCCGGGAGCCGCGCGATGCGCAGCATGAGCAGGTACGCGACCGCCGTGCAGGCTCCGCCGACGACGAGGACCAGGAATCCGGCGGTCGTGTCGTAGGCGCTGGCTGCCTCCGGCCGCGTCGAGAGCAGGGCGAGCACCACCCACGGCGCGGCGACCGCCAACCGGGCGGCGTAGACGGTCCAGCTCTGCCGCGCCTCGAGCTCTCCGCGCGTGCGCACGTCCTCGCGCAGGAACGTGGACAGCGTGCGCAGGAGCCGGCCGAGGTCCGTCCCGCCGACGTCGCGGGTCAGGCGCAGCGCCTCCACGATCCGGTCCGCGACGGGGTCGGCCAGCCGGGCCTTGAGCGCATCGAGGCACTCGCCGAAGCGACCCGTCGCGCGGTAGTCCTCGGCGAAGGCGGTGAACGCCGGTCGTAGCTCGACCGGCCCCCGCTCCCCGATCTGGGCCACGGCCTCGGGCAGCGCCAGCCCCGCACGGATGCCCGAGCCCAGGTGGTCGACGACCTCGGGCCACAGCTGCCGCAGCCGGGCCCGTCGTCGGCGCGCTCGTCCCCGCACGACCGCCCACGGGGCCAGGGCCGCGAACACGGCGAAGCAGAGCGCGATCGGCGGGATCCGGGTCAGCGCGACACCCACGAGCAGGACGACGAGACCGACCACGACGCTCGTGAGGAGGAGTGCCCCCGGCGTCACCCCGCTCGCCCCCGCCTGCACGAGCGTGTCCTGCGTCCGCGCCCGCCAGCCGTTGGTCCGCGTGCTGCCGGCACGCCGCGGCTCCGCCCAGAACGACCACCAGATGCACGCCAGGCCGGCCCCCAGCAGGAGCCCGACGACCACCCCCATCAGCCGCGCCCACGCAGGAGGGCGGCGAGGTCGGTGCCGGCGCGCGCGAACCGCTCGGGGTGCGGCGGGAAGCCGTCGGCACGGACGAGATGCCCGACGCGCGTGTGGAAGACGTCGGCCGTCTCGACGATCCCCTGCTCGACGCGACCGGGCACGGCGACGATCTCGCGGACTAGCCGACGCCCGGAGCCGTCGAGGTCCAGGTGCACGACGAGGTCCACCGCCGAGGCGACGGTCGGGATCACGAACCGGTCCGACACGTTCTCCCCCGCCAGCAGCGGGAGCGTGCAGAGCTTGGTCAGCGCCTCGCGCGCCGAGTTGGCGTGGATCGTGCACATCGCGGGGATGCCCGCGTTGAGGGCGATCAACAGGTCGAGCGCCTCGGCCTCGCGCACCTCGCCGACCAGCAGGCGGCTCGGCCGCATGCGCAGCGCCTCCTTGACCAGCCGACGCAGCGGGATCTCGCCCGTGCCCTCGAGGCTGGGCTGCCGGCACTGCATGGCCACCCAGTCGCGCGCGGACAGCCGCAGCTCGAAGACCTCCTCGCACGAGATGACCCGCTCACGCGCGGGGATGGCCCCGGACAGCGCGTTCAAGAGGGTGGTCTTGCCGGCCTGAGTTCCGCCCGAGACGAGCACGTTGAGCCCGGCGCGGACCGCCGCCTGCAGGAACACGGCCGCGTGCGGCGTGAGGCTCCCGAGACCGACGAGCTCGTCGAGCGTGGTCGCGCGGACCACGTACTTGCGGATGTTGACCGACCAGTGCTGCCGCGTGACGTCCGGGATCACCGCGTGCAGGCGCTCCCCGCCCGGCAGGCTGGCGTCGACGAACGGGCTGCTGAGATCGAGCCGCCTGCCCGAGACCTTGAGCATCTTCTCGACGAGGTCGCGCACCTGACCGTCGGTGAGGATCGTCGTCGTCAGCTCGGACTCACCGCGCCGCGCGACGAAGACCTGGGTCGGCGCGTTGATCCAGAACTCTCGCGGGAGTCGATTGACCAGCGGCGATGTGACCGATCTGCGCTCTGAACTGCACCAACGCCTCACGTCACCTCACGGGAAACCCTGCAGTCTCACGCCCTTCCGCGGACTAGTTGCGGACCAGCCGAGGGACAAGCGCGAGCGATCAGCCACGGCAGCCCGCCAAGGAAGACGGCGGGCGTAAACGAGGTGCCCGCCATGGTTCTGGGCATCATCGTCCAGCCATCGTTCAACCGGGCGCGCCGACAAACTGCGGCGGCTCGCCGGTTGTCCGGCCTCTCACCGAAGGTCGCCACTGCAACCCGTGAGAAGGGCTCGCCATGTCGGTTCAGGCAAACCTCAACCTAGGCTTCGGCACCTTTCGGCGAGGACTTGAGGTACACGGACGTCACCACTCGCGTTTCGTTACCAGATCGTTATAAACTCTCCGACCCGCGCCCGATTCAGGAGTTTTCCACAGATTCAGGGATGTACGTACCTACCGCGTCCACAGGAGATGCCTCCCGTTTGACAGGGCCGAGGCTCCGGTTGGAGTGGATTAACGACACTCGTGTAACACCACGCTCACCTGCAGCCTGGGTGTGTCGACATCGCCCAGTAGACTTGGGCCTAGGAAGACGAAGGGCTCCCAGATGGGGCTCTGCGCCACCCTGGGAGCTCTTCGCGTGCACGCAACTTTGCCGGTCTACGTGTACTAGGAGTGTATCTACATCCCGCGATGGTTGGTCCATCGGAACACGGGGCGTCGTGGTGAGTTCCACCACGCAGGTTGGCATCGCTTCTCGCAGTGAGAAGGGAAACGCTGATGTCTGAAGCCTGGATCTCCAGGATCTATCACCGCCTCGTGATCACGCCGGAGGGCCCGAAGGTCGTCAGGTTCGTGGAGCGCCGACGGATCGACGGCGACTAGCCCAACAAGGACCGGAGGCCGGTGACCGCGCGAAAGTGCGGTGGCCGGCCTCCGGCATGCCCGCGCCCCCCGTCACCGCCGCACCGCGTCGAGGCGACGCGCTCGGCGCGGTACTCGGGGGCTCTCCGGTTCGACAGCCCGT
Source organism: Cellulomonas sp. P4_D11 (assembly GCF_056401915.1). NCBI lineage: Bacteria > Bacillati > Actinomycetota > Actinomycetes > Micrococcales > Cellulomonadaceae > Cellulomonas > Cellulomonas sp. P4_D11. Next base: position 171,503 of record NZ_JBFUIK010000001.1, read on the forward strand.
GACGGTACGGTGCCGCCCATGGACTGGAGCGAAGACGAGCTGACCGGCGCTCGGCTGCACCTCCAGGGAGCGCTCGCAATCCTCCGCGTGTTGCCGCCGTACGCGTCCGACGACAAATCAACGATGCCAGAAGTCGTGCAGCACGCCTGCCTGCAAGCGTTCTATATGAATGCGCGACTGGTGGCCGACTTCTTCGTCAAGCGCCCAGCCCGGGACGTCTCTGCTGACGACTTCTATCCGGCGTGGCAACCGCCGCAGGACCTGGCCGAGAGACTCACTGCGGTCTGGGAGCTGGCGTCTAAGTGGATCGCGCACATGAGCGAGGTCCGAGTCGCCATGCCCCAAGAAGCACCGTCCGACTCCTCGCTTGTCGGGCTCGAGCAAGTCACGGCGGACTGTCACAAGATGGTCTTCGCGTTCACGAACGCGTGGGGCCCGGCTCTGACGCTCGCTGAGGCTCCGATCGACGATCGAAGCCAGTTCTTCGGTTTAAGCGGATTCATTCTGAGTCCCGAGGCCCGGCGCTTCCTCGACTGGCGCGCGCCGGCTTAGGGGTACGTCGGCACGAGCAACTACCCACTCGTTGTCCGGGTGGACGCAATCGAGTCCGAGCGGCAGATCGGGGTCGCATCTGATGGTGCGATCCTCGACGACAATGGGCGGGACATCCTCGACACGATCGGCCGACAGGCCGCCGCGCTCTGGGGCTCCGAATGAGGCGACCCGAACAACCGCGTAGTGCACTCGATCGGGTCGCCCAGAACGCCACGAGCGAGCCCACGGCAGCGTTAGCGTCATGACCATGGCAATCCCACGAGAGGTGGATATCCGACTCCAGGCGCTACACGACGTGGTCTCGCAGCGCGGAGACCTCGCCGCGTTCCTGGGCCGCACGGAGGTCGAGACCGGCCGTCCACCCCAGTGGTACGGCCGTGTGCTCGCGAATACTGGGCTGCTCATGGCCGATCGCGAACCCCGCTACACCGACGCCACCTTCGACGGTGACAGTGGTGTCTTCGAAGCACCGTTTGACGGCGCAATCGTCGTCATCACGGATGACCTCGTCATCCGCACGAGGTTCAACCGCCCCGACCTTCGGGGCAAAGTGCGGATCTGGTCTGAGGTCTGGCCTCTCGCCAGCCTGACTGCACTCGAAGTCGCGACGACCGCCGACTACAGCACGCCCAGCACGTGGCCGGGCCAGTTGCAGGTGGTATGCACGTTCGCGGACCGAGACCCGCTGCGGCTGCCTCTCTCAACCCAGATGAGCGACGAGCTCAGCCAACTTCTGCCTCTCCTTATTGAGCGCCTCTAGCGCCAGACGTGCAGGATCCTCGACCGCGAACCTCTGCAAAGCAGAGGACGCCCTCGCCGTCGAGCGCTGGGAAGTTTCGGCCGGACCTTGCCGCGATCGCTCGCCGTCGGCCAGTATCGGCCCGCGATCGTCCAGAGTGAGAACCGATCTCGGGAGCGCGGGGTGTCCCGGCCAACCTGTAAAAAAAGCGCCTACGCCCAGAACTGCGCCACGAGATCGCGGCGTCCCGACTGAGCGGGAACGCGTTCGTACTCCTGTGCCGCGACGCGATACACGCAGTCGATGCCGTATCGGTTGAGCAGGCCGACGTCCGCATCGCTGGGTCTGGTCGGGAAGAGCGCCGTTAGCACGTCCGGACCGGGCGAGATCGCCGACGCATAGTGCAGGAGTTGCGCGAGCGCTTGTCGTACGTAGCCCGTGCTGGCAACGCTCTTGGCTTCAACGAGCTCCGAGTTGTCTGGGCGCTGGATCCACATGTCGGTGACGCCGGCAGGGGTTCGCTGGCGGCCGATGGCGACCGCGTCTGCGATGGTCGCTGCGTATGCCTGAACGAGTTTGCCTTCGCCCCGGAGCATCACTCTCTCGCCGGGCTGCACAGTGATTGTGGCGGCTTCCTTGTGGACAGCTTCGAGTGGGATTAGTGCTGCCCCGGCCAGTGCCTCGTCGCCAAGGAGAACGGCCAGGTCCTCGTCCTGCTGGAGATAGTTCGCCGCGAGTGTTTCCGGGACATCGAGTCGCAGCTCGTCGATCAGCGCGTCCGCACGCGAACCGTCGTACACGACCATGCCTTGGAAGTGGTAGCTCTCTTCGTAGCCCAGAACGTTGTTGACCACGGAGTACGGAACGTCAACCGGTTCGAAGCGAACGAGGCTGTAGATGTGTCGGTAGGTTCCCTTCTCCGGATGCGCTAGCCACACCGCCTCCGCGAAGGCGGTGTTGGTGAAGCGGAGGCCGACCACGCCAACTGCCCACACCCTGTTCTGCCCTGTGAACAGGACCACGTCGCCCTCGTGGACCCTGGCGATGAGAGCAGCGTTGCCCTCGTACGTGCCCCAGAACCGCGCCTTGCCGTCGGGGTGCCGTGCGAGCAGTTCGGCCACCTCATCGTCGCTGAGTGCTGCGTGAACGGTCGGTGTGGTCAAGAAGTCGACCTGGATCTCGAGTGATCTCTTCAGATTCTCGCGACCGTCGCGCGCTCCCCGCGAGGGGTGGACCAGGACAGTAGCCATAGATTCGCCTTCTGTTGTTTGAAGTGCTCCGCCGCCCCGGAAGCCTTGTCGTGTACAAGATGTCATGGGCAGGGAGGCATGGCGGTGCTCAACGCAGTCACGCCGGACTTCGTCAAACATCAATCGGCCGGGTAGTGCTCGTGCATGAGCCAGTCGTGGACGCGTTGCCACTGATCCCAGCCGTGGGTGTCTCGGGATCGGAATTGAGTAGCGCGCTCGTGCGTTCGTCCCAGCTGCTGATGTCCTGATGTAGTTGGTGCTTACCGCCGAGGATTGCGGTGATTTGCGACGGGCTGCGTCGTCGCGTCGGCGACGAGGTGGGCCCATCGTTCACCGGCTGCCACAGCTGCGTCTGCCTCAGCCAGGATCTCGCGACGGTTGAGGTCGTCGTCCATGCGCCGCGTGGCGGTCATGCGCGCGCCGATGCCGGTGGTCACAGCGGTGTCTGCCTCGCGCAGCGCGGCTGCGTCGACCGACGACGTGGTCGTGGGTTGCCGAATGGTGAGAACCCGGGAGCCGGGCAGCGCGGCTGCGTCGACTAGGGAGACCTCGCGGATGATCGCGTGCCGGCGCGTGACGGACGCGAGCCCGTTGCGTCGCTGGGGCGGGTGCCATTCGTCGTCGTCGATCGAGGGTGAGAACCCTATGGAGACGTCGGCGAGCAGCCCGGCGGCGGCGACCTCTCGCAGTTGGTCGAGGTTGGTGGTCGATCCGATGAGACGGCCGGTTGCGTGCAGCCCGTCGTCCTCGAGGTGGAAGCGGTCGAGCCACCCGATGGGGCGGCGGCGGTCGTGGTAGCTGAGCAACCGGATCTTGCTGCCGGCGGGGGGCAGGGTGATGCTGTCGCGGTCCCAGGTTTCGGTGAACGCGATGACCTCGTTGTCGGGTCCGCGGAAGGCGACGGGGGTGGTGCTCCACGCGACGGCGACGATGTCGACGACGGTCCCGATGCGGTCGACGGCGGGCAGGGTCGTGGTGCTCATGCGGGGTCCTCGGGCTTGGCGACGGCGATCCCGCGGTGGTCGACGACGACGCGCTCTGTGGCGGCGGTGGTGAGGACGGTTGCGCTGGTGTGGCCGCGGACGTGCATGGGTTCCTCGTCGTTGACGCGGCGGCGGACGGCTTCCCCGGCGGCTGCGCGGCGGGCTCTCTCGCGTGCGGGCTCCAGGTCGGCGTCGCCGGCGCGGAGGTACCCGGCCAGCCAGGGCTCGGCTTTGGGGACGGGGATCTGCGGCATGGGGGTCGCCTCCTGGCGGGGTGCATGCGGTGCGCTGCGTCGCGCTTGCGTTACATCCTGCCGGGGTCCTCGGTGGCCTGGTAGACCGCGACCCCGGCGAGCGCGTACGGGCAGGTCGGTCCGTGTTCGATGAGCCACCGCTGATGGGGGTCGGTGCTGCCGTCTGGGACGGTCCAGAGTCCAAGTGCGAGCTCGGTGCAGTCGCAGCCGGCCCGGAACGCCCGAGCGAGTGCGTGGGGCACGTTCTGCCGCGCCTCGACGATCTGGTGCAGGTAGGGCTGGTGCTGCCCGCGTTCCCGACGGCGACGCGTCATCGGGTCCTCTCAGGGCGGGTGATGAAAGTGAAGAGAGCGAGGTGTTCTGGCTCTCGCCGTATTCCTCACTTTCCTCACTGTCTTCAGGGGGTATAGACGGATCACAGCGACAGGGGACGATCCGGCGGCGCGTACAACCCGCGCGCCGGCTTGGCGATCCGACCTGACTTCTCCGCACGGTCGAGGTGCTGGTAGACGGACTTCACGGGCAGGTCGAGCTTGTCCGCGATCAGAGCCGCGCGGATCCCGTCCGGGCTGGCCGTGACGAGCTCCACGACCGCCATGCCGGCCTCACCGAGCCCCACCGTCGCGCGCACCCGGGCGGCCGCTGCCTCGGCGTCCGCGATCGAGTCGTTGAGCAAGGACCAGTCCCCGTCGATCGTTTCGACGACGTACTCGTTCTCCACGACGTCACGGCCGGTGACCTTGAGCAGACCCTCTGTTTCCTTGCGTGGCCGGGTGAGCAGGATGACGAAGTCGGCCGCCCCGGCGAGCCCGTGCGTCCCGGAGATGCTCGCCACGAAGTCGTCAGAGGACGCCTTGCGGTCGTGGTGCACGACGACCAAGCAGCTGCCCGGGTGGGCGTCAGTGAGCGCCTTGAGCTGCCCAGCGATCCGGTAGTCACGTGAGTACGTCGTCTCACCGGCCATGGCCGGTGGCATGACCTTGCCCAATGTGTCCAGGACGACGAGCCCGGTCGGGTGCTCGGTCAACCACAAGGCGATCAGGACGAGCAGCGTGTTCGGGTCGATGTTGCCGGCGACGTAGTCGAACGGGCGCGGGATCGGCTGCCCGTACATGAGCCGGCGGCACCGCTCCTGCAGGCGACGCTCGCCGTCCTCCAGGGCGAGGTACAGCACCGGCCGGGGATCACCGACCGCGATCGCTCCGAGGGCGACCCCGCCGGCGGCGCAGGCGAGCGCGATGCCGAGCATGAGGAAGCTTTTGCCCGTCTTGGGTGCGCCGGCGACGATGCCCATGCCCTCGGGGATGATGCCCGGCACCGCGAACCTGAGCGGGGCGAACGAGCGTCGGTCGAGGTCGGACCCGTGCTTGACGACGTCGAGCAGGCTCGGCGGTGCGGCGTTGCGGCCGAGTGCCTCCGCGGTCGGTCGAGGTACCCCGTGGGCGATGAGGTCGTCGACCGTGAACGGCCCACCGGCGCTCACGCAGCCACCCCCTCGAGGGCTGCCAGGGGCCCCGGCAGCAGCCGCTCCCGGACCTCCCAGTCCTGCCAACCGGCAGACCGCTGCCGGCTCCACTCACGGCGCAGCTCGCGGCGGGACAACCCGAACGATGTTGCCCGGACGTAGTTGCCGGTCGGGTCCGGGTACAGCCCGCGGACGTCAGGCGGTGCAGCCCGCACACGACGGGCCTGCCTGGGGATCTCGTGGGATGCCATCGTTGGAGTCCTTGCCTCGGTCCGGGTGAGACGCACGGGGTCGGGGTGCAGCAGCACCCCGACCCTCGTCACGTCCGAAGGGCCGCGGAGCGCTTAGCGGCGGGCTGGTGGTCGGACCTCTCAGCAGCCCACTCCTCGATCACGCTGCGCCGCCACAACAGACGCCTGCCGACCTTCGTGGGCTCCGGCAGGTGGCCGGCGTAGGACCAGTTGAGAACCGTCCCCCGAGCGACGTGGAAGAGGGCAGCGACGTCGTCACTGGTGATGTACGGGTCGTCTGTTGCGGTACTCATCGTGTGTCCTCCAGACAGAATGCTGAGATCACGCCACTACTCATGATGCTCAGGATTGCCCGCTGGGTCTACAAGTCAGTACACTGTATTCATGACACAAGTAAGGACCCCGGACCGCCCGCCTCCTCGACCGCTGGCAGGGCAGCTCACACAGCGGTTCAAGGCTCTGCGGGAAGCCCGCGGTTGGAGCGCGCAGGATTTAGCCGACGCATGCGCTGACGCGGGCTACAGCCACTTGACCCGAGACGTCATCGCGAGCATGGACGCCGGCCGACGCAGGGACGTCACCGTGGATGAGCTCGCTGTGTTGACTCATGTGCTCGACGGCCGAGGCGACTACGACCAGCCTCGGACGGCGACGGCTGCGCTACTCCTTGCGGACGCCGGGCTGCAGGCCGCGCGTCGCGGCGGCCCGGCGTGGCTGGCTGATCCTGGCGAGTGGCTGATGTTCTCCAACGAGGCCTATGAGCGCGAGACGCGGCTGATGGAACTCATCACCAGGTTCTCTGAAGAGGCCGGGATCATCCTCGGCTTCACCTCGGATCCCGAAGTGACGTGGCGACCCCCGCCGCGCGGACCATTTCAGAACCTGAAATGGGTGGCCGTCGACGTCCAGCCCGATGAACCGGCCACAGAGCCCGAGCACGAAGACAGGGAGGACTCCTAATGGCGAGCATCTCCAAGCGCCCCGACGGCACGTACCGGGCGCGGTTCAGAGACCCCGAAGGCAAAGAGCGTGCGAAGCACTTCGCCCGGAAGATCGAGGCGCAGCGGTGGCTCGACGAGGTGACCGCCTCGATGGTGACCGGCCAGTACGTCGACCCAAAGGCCGGTCGGGTGACATTCGTGGACTTCGCGCGCGGATGGTCGTCGCGGCAGGTGTGGGAGGCGGGGACCGCTCGCGCGCACGACCTAGTCCTGCGCTCGGTGACCTTCGGCAACGTGCCGCTTGCTAACCTCCGTGCCTCGCACATCGAGACCTGGGTTAAGGCCATGTCATCAGCCGGCCTCGCGGCGACGACGATCGCGTCCCGAATGAACTCGGTGCGCTCGGTACTGAAAGCTGCCGTCCGCGATCGGGCTATCGCCATGGACCCCTCACAGGGTGTCGTGCTGCCGCGGCGGCGGCGGGCGTCCCAGGCAATGTCTGTCCCGACCCCTGAGGAGGTTGGTGCGGTGCTAGCCGCATCGGAGGACTACCACTATCCAGTTTGGGCGTTGGGCGCGTTCGCCGGACTGCGGCTCGGCGAGGCGACCGCCGTGCAGGTTCGAGACATCGACTTCCTGCGCCGCAAGCTCCACGTCACACGCCAGATCCAGCGCGGCAACGTCGGCGCGGGGCTAGAGGTCCGTCCACCGAAGTATGGCTCGGAGCGCGACGTCTACCTACCCGACGGCCTGGTCGAACTGCTTGCTCGGCATCTCGAGCGGTTTCCTCCTGGCCCCGACGGCTGGCTGGTCGAGCGCGATTCAGGTGGGCCGCTCGCGCCGTCGACGGTGAACCACTGGTGGACCACGACGCTCGACCGCGTCGGTTTGAGGGCGCGCATGCATGACCTGCGACACTTCTACGCAAGCGGACTTATTGCGGCCGGCTGCGACGTAGTGACGGTTCAGCGGGCCCTCGGCCACTCGTCGGCTACCACGACCCTGAACACGTACAGCCATCTGTGGCCGACGGCCGAGGACCGCACCCGAGCAGCGGCAGCGGACCTGTTCCTCTCAGCGACGTTCAGCCAAAAGCCGCAGCCGCTACCTCACGCATCTCTTCATGCGCCTTCTCGACCTCGACCTTGACCTCGAGATACTCGCCAACGAGCGGGATCGGACCCGATTCTGCGCGACCAACGTACGGCATCGGCTTCTTGGACTCACCGAACAGGTCCAGAAGCAGGTCGACCGAGTCGAACATGCCAACAGTCCTGTCGACGTCACCGTGGACCTGGATGACGTCATCCCAACTCAGAGCCGAGCGGGTCGCATCGCGGTATACGCGAGCGTCAACCCAGGTGCGCAGTTCTTCCGGCGTCCCAAACGGCCGAGACTCGATGAAGTCCAGATCGGCTGCTGTCATCGGCACGTAGCCCCAGACCGCTAGGCGGCTCAAGTCGCCGAGCATGCAGGAGAACAAGTAGGTCGTCGTGCCAGCGCGGAACGTGCCCACCAGCGGCACTTCGACTTCGAGCAAAGTCGTGGGATCTTCGGCGTCCCACGAAGGAAGCCAGGGTCGCTCACCCTTACACGGCATCAGGGACATGAGTCGATCCTCCCTCCTCTTCGAAGCAACTGTCGAATCCAATCTGGATGGCTGTGGGCCAATCGGGGTCCTGAACGTTGAGCGGATCCGTGTCGGGGAAGACCACAGACGTGTGTAGGGACTTCGGCAAGTAGCCCGGCGTGTGCACCACCGCGAGGCCTGCGGAGCGCACCTGTCCAGCAACGCCGTGCCTCGCCTCGAGCGTCTCGGCCTGATCGGCTCGCGGCTCCTTGCCGACAACCGCCTTGTACGCCTCGGTGGCCGAGAGACGACCACGCACCACCGATATCGCGTTGTCAGCGTCCCGAACCGGCCGCGGCCGCCGGTTGTACGGCCGCTCGATGGACCACTGCGTGAGAACCTCGGCGTCAGCGACACAGGTCTCGGGCCGAGTGTCCTCGCACGTGCACGCCGAGCTCGGAACTGTCTTCGTCATCGAGGCAGCCTCACGTTCTGCACTGTAGGGGCAGCGAGAAGCCGCAGTAAGGATGAACTCGCGTGTACTTGCGGACTCTGAGCGGACTGCGTCGCGCCTCAACGGCCCTGATCTGCAGAGATGTTCGCCTGGGCGAGTTGATCCAGACCTCTTCGACCTCGGGGTCGTCGAGGTACTTCTGCAGCGGACCCAGCCCGGCGACGGCGTCGACGACCGCCTTGTGCGCGGCCACGGCGTCCGCGAGCGGTGGGACGGCGCCGACGACCGACCGCTCGTCGTAGTCGGCGATGACGTCCGAGACCAGCGAGACGACACCAGGCCGGTCCCGGACGGGGTCGATGCCGCGGCGCCGGATGAGCTCGCGCACCTCGGTCTCGAGGATCGCCACGCCGTCCACGTGCGCCTCCTCGGTGTCATGGGTGCCCGGTTCATCCGTCATGTCCGATTGCACGCTGGCCGGAACCCTAGGGGACGCCGGAGGTCGGGCACACCCCGCTGTCCACAGGTGGGACGCCGGTTCACCCGTCGGGGTAACCCCCATGGGACCTCGGTCCTACGGGGTCACGCCCGTTGCCCCGGACAATTGAGGGACATCGAGCAGGAGGGAGGCGGACGACGTGACGACGGACCAGCGGTCGCGATACCGCAGCGCCTTCCGGGTCGGGCTGATCCCCGGGGCCTGACGGCTCCTCCGACGCCCATCCCGCCGCACCGATCCGGTGCACCACTGCCTCCCGAAGGAACCTCCCTATGCGCATGCGCACTCTCGGCGCGACCTTGCTGACCGCCGCCCTCGTCCTCCTGCCCACCGCGGCGCACGCCGCCGGTTCGAACGACCCGACGCCATACACCGTCACCGCGGCCGGCCTGACGCTCCCGGCAGGCACGACGTTCGAGGCGAACGGGCACATCAACTACCGCGTCACCGCTCCTGACGGCACAGGCGCGAGGTCGTTCAACGTCCACCAGTCCGTGCCGCACAACGGCGTCTGGCCCCAGGCCAGGTACGTCGGGCTGAGCTACTACCCGTGGACGGACCACCCCGACTTCGCCGCCGCGTTCCCGACCGGGTACTGCATCACCTGGGTGCAGGTGAGCCTCTACAACGAGCACTTCGGCGAGGGCGGCCAGGCGCCGGTCTGCACCGACCCCGTCACGCCGGTCGACCCGACGGACCCGGTCACGCCGGTCGACCCAGTGGACCCTACGGACCCGGTCACGCCTGTCGACCCGACCGATCCCGTGAACCCCGTCGACCCCACTGACCCGACCACCCCCGTCGACCCGACCGACCCCGTCGACCCCACCGACCCGGTCACGCCCGTCGACCCGACGGACCCGGTGGACCCCGTCGACCCCACAGACCCGGTCACGCCCGTCGACCCGACGGACCCGGTGGACCCCGTCGACCCGACCGAGCCCGCGACCCCGCTCAGCCCGGTCGACCCTGCCGACCCTCTCCCGCCGACCAACCCACTCGCGCCGACCGACCCCGTCCTGCCCGAGGCCACGGACCCGGCATTCGTGAGCGAGGTCCTCGCCGCCGAGCCGAGCGGGTCGACGGGCTCGTCGGCGGTGCTCGCCTCGACGGGCTTCCCGACGGCGGCCGCCGCGGGACTCGGCGTTGTCGTCATCGCGATCGGCACGAGCCTCGTCGTCCTCGGCCGGCGCAAGGCCGCGACAGAGCACGCGCGCTGACCCACGGCCGGACCCATGATCCGCTCGCGCGGGTCGTGGGTCCGGCCCGCTAGCGTGTGAGCGTGTCCACGACGACGACCGCCCCCCTCCCCACCGGCCGCCAGCACGTCCTCGAGCTCGGCGGCCAACGTGCCGTCGTCACCGCGGTCGGCGCCAGCCTGCGCGAGTACACCGTCGACGGTCGGGACGTCGTGCTCCCGTTCGAGGAGTCGGAGATCCCGCCGGCCTTCTCGGGGGCCGTGCTCGCGCCGTGGCCCAACCGCCTGCGCGACGGCGCTTACGGGTACCGCGGCGAGTCCTACGAGGTCCCCCTCACGGAGCACCACCGCCAGACTGCGCTCCACGGGCTGGTCGCGCACACGACGTTCGCGACGGTCGACGCCGACGAGACGTCGGTGACCCTCGAGCACGTCATCGTCCCCACGCACGGCTACCCCTGGCCAGTCCAGGTGCGGATCGGCTACACGCTCACCGCGGACGGGCTCCACGTCCGCGCCGAGGCCACGAACCTGGGCACGACGACGGCACCGTACGGGATCGGCTTCCACCCGTGGCTGTCCCCCGGGGACGCTCGGGTCGACGACTGCACCCTGCAGGTGGACGGCGCCCGACGCGTGACGATCGACGAGCGCCTCCTGCCCACGGGGTCGGAGCGCGTCTCCGGCGGGTACGACCTCCGGGAGCCGCGCCGGCTCGAGGGCCTCGACCTCGACGACGCCTGGATCGACGTGATCCGCGACGCCGACGGCCTCTCATGGATCCGGCTGGGCTGCCCGGACGGGCGGACGGTGGCGCTCTGGGCCGACGGCGCGACGCAGGCCTGGCAGGTCTGCACCGGCGACACGGTCGCTCACATCTCGCGACGCGGCGTGGCCGCCGAACCGATGACGTGCATCGCCGACGCCTTCCGCACCGGGAACGACCTCGTGCACCTCGAGCCCGGGCAGAGCCACACGATCACGTGGGGGCTCAGGCTCCTCTGAGCCCGCCGGCGAAGGCTCCTCTGAGCCCGCCGACGAAGGTCAGGCGGCGTCAGCCGTCGTAGTACTCGCCGTCCGCCTGGACGCCCTTCTCGTACTCCCAGTGCCACTTCTCGTGCGGGCCGCTGCCGCCCGGCTGCGCCCACGCGGGGTTCTCCCAGCCGTAGGTCGGGCCGTTCTCCTGGATCCAGTTCCACTTCACGCCGGAGGTCTGGTCCTGGCAGAGGTCGACGGCGAGGCCCCAGCCGTGGTTGCTCTTGCCCGGGACGGCGGCGAGGCCGCCCTTCTGCGCCTTGACCGCGCGCTGCTGCGCGAGCGTCCGGTAGCCGGAGCTGAGGCAGAGGTCACCGCCGAACCGGGCGGCGAACGCCTGGTTGAACTCGGCGAGCGAGACGGCGGCGTCGGCGCGCAGCTGCGTGTGGTTGTCCCACAGGGTGCACAGGTCCGCGACCTTGAGCAGACCGTTCTGGCCGGCCGGTCGCACCGAGCCGTCGCACCCGGGGAGCAGCGACCGCTCCTCGGTGCGGCTGGACGCCGACAGGCTCCGCGCCTGGATCGCGCCGTCCGCCGACACCAGCGACGAGGGCGGCAGGGCCGACAGCGGCGAACCGGCGAGCGCCGAGACCGTCGTCGGCAGGGTGGAGTCGGCCAGCGCGTCGGAGCCGAACGCCACGGGGCCGGGGACGACGCCCTGGCTCACCGGGATCACGACCGTGATGCCCGCGAGGACGCCCAGCACGCCGAGACGCGCGGCGGTCCGGGTCGGCCGGCGGGTGCGGCGGGTGAGGGTGCCGTGCTCGACGCCCGCGAGCTCCGGGACGTCCTCGACGCCGGCCGGGACGTCGGGCGTCGGCTCGGCGAGCAGCTGGGCGGCCGGGCCGACGGGCGCGGTCCGCTGCGCGACGGGCGCGTCGGCAGCGACGGGCGCGGTCGGCAGTGCGACGGGACGAGCGACCGCGACGGGGGAAGGTGCGGTCGGCTCGACGATCGGACGAGCGACAGCGGCCGGCTCGGCGACAGGGCGAGCGGCCGGGCCGACGTGCTCGGCGAAGAGCCGGGCGGCGGCGGCGTGGTCGACCGGGGTGCTGGCCCACGAGACGCGCGGCTGCGCAGAGTCGGACTGCAGCGCGGGTCGCGGTGCGGCCGACCACGGCGTGCGAGTGTCGGGTGAGGCGGGCGACGGACTGGCCGCCAGCGGCGCGGCAGGCGCGGGCCGCGGAGCAGCAGCCCGGTTCGCCTCGCCGAACGACTCGGTCGAGGGCGCGGCAGCCCGGGTGGACGCGGCGAACGCCTCGGTCGTCGGGGCGGCAGCCCGGGCGGGCGCCGCGAACGACTCGGTCGACGGCGCGTGGTGCGCCCACGACGGCACGTGGTGCACAGCCGTCGGGGAGTCGGGGTCGACACGGGGCGCGGCAGGCGCGACGGGGGTCGGCGCCGACGTGGGTTCTGCAGCGGCACGCCGCTCCGCCTCGCGGAGGCTGCGACGCGTGGGGAGGCCCGTCACGGGCTCCTCGCTGTGCGATCCCACGACACCTCCGGTCCATTTGCGCGTCTGATCTGCCGCGACGTCGTCCTCGGGCACAGGTGGAGCGGGGGCCCGGCGACTGCGGTCACGAAACCATAACGGCTGGCGGTCACGCTTCCAACCCCCTGGACGGACGTCCAACCCGAAGAACGGACATACCGGGCGACACGCGCGACGACACGCCGCCCCAGCGCACGTGATCCGCACAACTGGTCCGCTGATCAGGACATCTGCCCGCGCTGCATCGCGTCGCGCACCTCGCCGACGAGCTCCTCGAGGATGTCCTCGAGGAACACCACGCCGATCGTCCCCTCGCCGTCGTCCACCCGCGCGAGGTGGGCGCCGGAGCGCTGCATGGCCGCGAGCGCGTCCTCGACCTCGTCCTGAGGGCCGACGACGGCCAGGGCGCGCACCCGCCAGGCGGGCACCGCCATCGACCGGTTGGCCCCGTCGGCGTAGAGCACGTCCTTGAGGTGCAGGTACCCGGTGAGCACGCCGTTCTCGTCGACCACGGGGAACCGGCTGAACCCGGTGCGCGCGACCAGCCGCTCGACGTCCTCGGGCGTGCTGCCCGGGCTGACGCTCACCAGCTGGTCGGTGCCGATCATCACGTCGGCCGCGGTGCGGTCGGAGAACTCGATGGCGCCGGCGAGCAGGCCCTGCTCGTCCTCGAGGAGCCCCTCGGCCTGGGACCTCTCGACGATCGACTGAACCTCCTGCGCGGTGAACGCCGACGAGACCTCGTCCTTGGGCTCGACGCCGAACAGGCGCAGGGTGTGGTTGGCCAGCCAGTTCAGGGCGGTGATGACGGGCCGCACGACCCGGGCGATCCAGACGAGCGGCGGCCCGAACATCAGGACGGCGCGGTCGGGGCCGGCCACGGCGAGGTTCTTCGGGACCATCTCGCCGAGCACCACGTGCAGGTAGACGACGATCGCGAGCGCGAGGACGAACGAGATCGGGTGGGTCAGGTCCTCGCTGACGCCGAGCGCGGCGAGCGGGTCCGCGATCAGGTGCGCGATGGCGGGCTCGGCCACCACACCGAGGCTGGTCGAGCACACGGTGATGCCCAGCTGCGCGCACGCGAGCATGAGTGAGACGTGCTCCATGGCCCACAGCACGGTCGTGGCGCGCCGGTCACCGGCCGCGGCGAGCGGCTCGATGGCGCTGCGCCGGGCCGAGATGATCGCGAACTCCGCACCGACGAAGAACGCGTTGGCGGCGAGCAGGACGACCGCGAGGACGAGCGCGAGGGACGAGCTCATGACTCGGCCTCCTCGTCGTCGGCTGCCGCGCAGACGCGGACCCGCTCGACCCGGCGCCCGGCCATGGCGTCGACCCGGAGGCTGACCCCGTCCACGACGATCTCGTCACCGTCGGTCGGGATGCGGCCGAGCACGAACATCAGCAGGCCGCCCAGGGTCTCGTAGGGGCCCTCGGCGGGGACGTGGAGCCCCGTGACCTCGGCCAGCTCGTCGGGTCGCAGCACGCCCGGCAGCAGCCACGAGCCGTCCGCGGACCGGGCCGTGGACGTGCGCCGGCGGTCGTGCTCGTCGGCCACGTCGCCGACCAGCTCCTCGACGACGTCCTCGAGCGTGACGACCCCGGAGGTGCCCCCGTACTCGTCGACGACGACCGCCATCTGCAGCCCCTGCTCGCGCAGCTCGACCAGCAGCGGACCCAGGTGCACGGTCTCGGGGACGCGCGGCGCGTCGACCATCAGCGCGGCCGCCGGCACCTCCGACCGCCGCTCGTACGGCACCGCGATCGCACGCCGCAGGTGCACGAGCCCGACGATGTCGTCACTCGAGTCCCCGATGACGGGGAAGCGTGAGTGGCCGGTGCGCCGCGAGAGGTCGATGACGTCGGCCGCCGACTCCTCGCGCCGGACCACGACGAGCCGCAGCCGGTCGGTCATGACGTCGACCGCGGTGAGCTCGGTGAACTCGATCGAGTTGGTGAGCAGGGTGGCCGTCGACTCGTCGAGCGTGCCCACCTCGGCCGAGCGGCGGACCAGCGCGGCGAGCTCCTGCGGCGAGCGACCGCCGGACAGCTCCTCGCGCGGCTCGACGCCCACGGCGCGCAGCAGGGCGTTCGCGCTGCCGTTGAAGGCCGCGATGAGGGGGCGCAGCGCGCTGGTGAACCCGCGCTGCAGCGGGGCCACCATGCGCGCGGTGGCCAGCGGCCGGCTGATGGCCAGGTTCTTCGGGATGAGCTCGCCGACGACCATCGAGAAGCCGTTGACCAGCACGATCGCGAGCACCGCCGCGACGATGCCGCCGATCGCCTGGCCGAGCACGGAGTCCTGGAGCGGGAGTCGCAGCAGCCGCGCGACCGCCGGCTGGGTGGTGTACCCGAGCAGCACGGTGGTCAGGGTGATGCCGAGCTGCGCGCCGGAGAGCTCGGTGGACAGGCGTCGCAACGCCTTGAGCACGGACTGGCTCCGGCGGTCGTCGGGCGCCGCCTGGCCCTCGACCAGGCCGGGGTCCAGCGTGACCAGGGAGAACTCGCTCGCGACGAACACCGCGGTGCCGAGGGTGAGCAGGATGCCGAGCCCGACCAGCAGCCACTCGGTCAGCACGCGTCACCGCCGGGCGCACGACGAACGCCGACCCGGGGGCCGGCGCTCGCGAGGACAGAAGAGGAGAGGAAGAGGTGGCCGGCATGGTCTCCCCCGGGCTCAGCGGCCCGGGAGTGACGCCGGCAGCGACTTGAGCTGCTCATGGTGGGCTCGATCATACGGGCGCGACGGCCGCGGCACCCGGCGCATCCACACATCCGGGGCCAAGTGAGCGTCATCCGCGTGCGCCTGTGCCAGTCTGGCGCCATGGCGAACGTGAGCGGTGGGCCGACGACGGCGACCGGCGGAGCAGCCGGCACGACGGTCCTGGTGGTGGAGGACGAACCGGCGATCGCGCAGGCGATCGTGCACCGGCTCTCGGCCGAGGGCTGGACGGTCGAGGCGGCGGCCGACGGGTTGGCCGGGGTCAGCGCGGCGTCCCGGCTGCGGCCCGACGTGGTCGTCCTCGACGTGATGCTGCCCGGGATCGACGGGCTCGAGGTCTGCCGGCGGATCCAGGCCGAGCGGCCGGTCCCGGTGCTCATGCTCACGGCGCGCGACGACGAGACCGACATGCTCATCGGCCTCGGTGTGGGCGCCGACGACTACATGACGAAGCCGTTCTCGATGCGCGAGCTCGTCGCGCGCACGAAGGCGCTGCTGCGCCGGACCGAGCGGGCGACGCGCGCCGCCGAGATGGCCGCCGCCGAGCAGCCCGACCCGCCGCTCGTGCTGGGCGACGTGACGGTCGACCGCGCGCAGCGACGCGTGCTGCGGGGCGACGCCGAGGTGCACCTGACCCCCACGGAGTTCGACCTGCTTCTCGCCCTCGCCGCCACCCCGCGCACCGTGCTCACCCGCGAGCGCCTCCTCGCCGAGGTGTGGGACTGGGTCGACGCCAGCGGTACGCGCACGGTCGACAGCCACATCAAGGCGCTGCGCCGCAAGCTGGGTCCCGACCTCATCCGCACCGTGCACGGCGTCGGCTACGCGTTCGAGCCGAGCGACGGCGCCGGCGACGGGACGAGCGTTCCCGAGGGCGCGTGAACGCACCCCGGCACGTCCGCGGCGAGTTCGCACGCTCGCGGATCCCCGACGTCCGGCCGCTGGACCGCTTCCGCTCGATCAAGATCAAGCTCGGCGTCCTGGTGGCCGCGACGGTCACCGCCGCGTCCTTCATCACGTGGCTGGGGCTCTACAACCACCTCGGCCCCACGCGCACGCTGCCGATCGCCATCCTCGGGTCGCTCATCGTCACCCAGCTGCTGGCGCGCGGCATGACGTCACCGCTGCGCGAGATGACCTACGCGGCCCGGCGCATGGCGGGCGGCGACTACAGCCGGCGGGTCCGCGCGACGAGCCTCGACGAGGTGGGCCAGCTGGCGGACGCGTTCAACACCATGGCCGACGACCTCGAGCAGGCCGACACGTTCCGGCGCGAGCTCGTCGCCAACGTCTCGCACGAGCTGCGCACGCCCGTGACGGCTCTGCAGGCGCAGCTGGAGAACATCGTCGACGGCGTCACGGAGGCGGACCCGGCGACGATGCAGGCCGCGCTCGCGCAGACCGAGCGGCTGGGCCGGCTGGTCACCTACCTGCTGGACCTGTCCCGGCTGGAGGCGGGTGACGTCCCGCTGCAGATCGCCGACGTGCGGCTCCAGGACTTCCTGGAGGAGGCGGCGGACGGCGCGATGCTCGTCGGCTCCACCAAGCATCTCCGGTTCCCCGTGGTGGTCGACCCGCCGGACCTCACGGTCCCCGCCGACCCGGACCGGCTCCACCAGGTGGTGGCCAACCTCGTGCACAACGCCGTCCGGCACTCCCCCGACGACGACGAGGTCCGCCTCGAGGCGTCGCGCGTGGGGTCGGAGGTGCGGATCGACGTGGTCGACCACGGCCCCGGCATCGCGCGCGACGACCGCGCGCACGTGTTCGAGCGGTTCGTCCGCGGCAACACCCCTGCCCTCACCGGTCAGGTCTCGACCGGCGGCACCGGGCTCGGGCTGGCGATCGTGCGGTGGGCCGTCGAGCTGCACGGCGGACGCATCGAGGTGGCGGACACCGAGGTCGGCTGCACGATGCGCGTGACGCTCCCGGCGGCGGCCGCGCGTCCCGCCTGAGCCACTTGTTCTACTGCGGCTAGAACACTACCGTCGAGCGCATGACGACCGACGGCACGATCCTCGTCGACCACCTCTCCAAGTCGTTCGGCTCCGTGCGCGCGGTGGACGACCTGTCGTTCCAGGTCGCCCCGGGCCGCGTGACGGGGTTCCTCGGTCCCAACGGCGCGGGCAAGACGACGACCCTGCGCATGCTGCTCGGCCTGGTCCGCCCGACGTCCGGCGCCGCGACCATCGGCGGCCGCTCCTACGGGCAGATCCGGCAGCCGCTGCGCACGGTCGGCGCCGCGCTCGAGGCCGCGAGCTTCCACCCGGGCCGCACCGCGCTCGACCACCTGCGCCTCTACGCCCCGCAGGCCGGCGTCCCCGACGCGCGCGCCGGCCAGGTGCTCGAGCTCGTCGGCCTCTCCGCGGCGGCCGACCGACGGGTCGGCGGCTTCTCGCTCGGCATGCGGCAGCGGCTCGCGCTGGCCACCACCCTGCTGGGCGACCCGCGCGTCCTCCTGCTCGACGAGCCCGCCAACGGCCTCGACCCCGAGGGCATCCGCTGGCTGCGCGGCTTCCTGCGCGCGCTGGCCGCCGAGGGGCGCACCGTCCTGGTGTCCAGCCACGTGCTGTCCGAGGTCGAGCAGACCGTCGACGACGTCGTCATCATCGCCCGGGGCCGGCTGGCCCACGCGTCCTCGCTCGCGGACCTCGCCGCCATGGCCCGGACCCGCGTCCGCGTGGTGTCCCCCGACGCGGTCGCGCTCGCCGCGCTCGTGGAGCGGTCGGGCTGGGCCCGGTCCGCGCCGACCGACCCCCGCGTAGCCGACCTGCTCGACGTCGACGCGGCCACCGTCGGCGCCGCCGCCTTCGCGGCTGGGCTCGAGCTGCACGAGCTGGCCGGTCAGGACCCGGGCCTCGAGGGCCTCTTCCTCCAGCTGGTCGGGGCCGCCGAGACGGTGGCGTCCTGATGCGCGCGGCACTCGTCACCGAGTACCGCAAGCTCGTCACCACCCGCCTGTGGTGGATCCTGCTGCTCGCGATGGTCGTCTACATGGCCTTCCTGTCCGCCGTGCTCGGCTGGGGCATCTCCCAGGCCGGCGGCCTGTCGGGCACGACGAGCGACACGGCCGGCTCGGTCGACACCGCGCCCGACGCCGTGGTGCGGGCCGTCTACACGATCGCCGTGACGTTCGGGTACGTGTTCCCGCTGATCGTCGGCGCGCTGGCCGTCGCCGCGGAGTTCCGGCACCAGACGATCACGCCGACCCTGCTGGCCGAGCCTCGGCGCACCGTGCTCGTGTCCGCGAAGGTCGTCGCGGCCGCCGTCCTCGGTCTGGTCTACGGCGTCGTGGGCACGCTCGCGGCCGTCGGCGCCGGGGCGGTCGTGCTCACGGCGCTGGGCAAGCCGACGTTCCTCGACTCGGCGGCGACGTGGCGCACGATCGCACTCTCCGCCCTGGCGCTCGCCCTGTGGGCCGTGGTGGGCGTCGGGCTGGGCACCGTGCTCACCAACCAGGTGGCGGTCATCGTCGTCGTCCTCGCGTTCACGCAGTTCGTGGAGCCGGTCCTGCGGTTCGTCCTCGGTCTGACCAGCTGGGGCGCGGGCGTCGCGGCCTACCTGCCCGGCGCCGCCGGGGAGGCGGTCTCCGGCGGCAGCTTCTACTCCGAGTCCGGCGTCGGCACGCTGCTCCCGTGGTGGCAGGGCGCGCTCGTCCTGCTCGCGTACGGCATCGGGCTGGCCGCGATCGGGCGTCTGACGACCTTCCGGCGGGACATCACCTGACCGCGTGCAGGGCCGCTGCACGGGTGTGCAGAAGCATGACCTGCTAGGGGTCCCGACAACCCCACCTTGAGGCGCGCGGAACGGGCACGTTGCCCCCCGTTGACCCGGGTGTGGCGACGAGGTGAAGACGCCTGCGGATCCGTCCCAGGGAGGGCTCCTGGGGCGGGTCGGATGGCCCGGAGGCCGTAGTGTTGTCATCAACAGAAGTAGCAGTCGGACTAGCGCAGACGCGGTCACGAACCGCAGCGGAAGTGGGCGATCCCAGCGTGACCCAGAAGGCGGATCCTGACTCGACGCGTGCCGTTTTCGGCGCCAACGAGTGGCTCGTGGACGAGCTGTACGAGCAGTACCTCCAGGACAAGAACGCGGTCGACCCCGCGTGGTGGGACTTCTTCGAGGGCTACAAGCCCGACGAGGCGTCGACCAACGGCTCGACCCCGACGACGAGGCCGGCGACGAGGCCGGCCCCCGCGTCGACCAACGGCACCCCGGCGACGAAGCCGACGCCGGTCGTCGCGCCCCCGGTGGCCGCCGCTCCTCCTGCCCCTCCCGCGGCCCCGGCCGCGCTCCCCAAGGTGCAGGCCGCGCCGTTCGTCGAGCCGCCCGCCGTGACGTCGCCCATCGCGACCGCGCAGCCCGCGACCGCGCCCTACGCCCAGGTCGCGCAGCGCGCCTCGCAGGCGGACGACGACGAGGCCGCCGACGACATCCAGAAGCTGCGCGGCCCCGCGGCGCGCGTGGTGACCAACATGGAGGCCTCGCTCGAGGTCCCGACGGCCACCTCGGTGCGCGCCATCCCGGCCAAGCTGATGGTCGACAACCGCATCGTCATCAACAACCACCTCGCCCGTGGTCGCGGCGGCAAGATCTCGTTCACGCACCTGATCGGCTTCGCGCTGGTCGAGGCGCTGGCGGAGATGCCGGCGATGAACACGTCGTACACGGTGGCCGACGACAAGCCGAGCGTGCTGACCCCCGCGCACGTCAACGTCGGCATCGCGATCGACCTGGCCAAGCCGGACGGGACGCGCCAGCTGCTCGTGCCGTCGATCAAGAAGTCCGACACGCTCGACTTCGCGGGGTTCTGGAACGCCTACGAGGACGTCGTCCGCCGCGCGCGTGGCAACAAGCTCACCGTCGACGACTTCGCGGGCACGACCATCTCGCTGACCAACCCGGGCACCATCGGCACGGTCCACTCGGTGCCCCGCCTGATGCAGGGCCAGGGCACGATCATCGGCGTCGGCGCCATGGACTACCCGGCCGAGTTCGCGGGTACCTCCGAGGAGGCGCTCAACAAGATGGGCGTGTCCAAGGTGCTCACGCTCACCTCGACCTACGACCACCGGATCATCCAGGGCGCGCAGTCGGGCGACTTCCTGCGGATCATCGGCCGCAAGCTGCTGGGCGAGGACGGGTTCTACGACCGCGTGTTCGCGTCGCTGCGCGTGCCGTACGAGCCGGTCCGCTGGGTGCGCGAGTCCAACGACCCCGACGCCGAGGCCATCAAGCCGGCCCGCATCGCCGAGCTCATCCACTCCTACCGGTCGCGCGGCCACCTCATGGCCGACACGGACCCGCTGGCCTACCGCCAGCGCAAGCACCCGGACCTGGACGTGCAGACGCACGGCCTGACCCTCTGGGACCTCGACCGCACGTTCCCGACCGGCGGCTTCGGCGGCAAGCCACGCGCCAAGCTGCGCGAGGTGCTGGGCCTGCTGCGCGACTCGTACTGCCGGACGGTCGGCAGCGAGTACATGCACCTGCAGGACCCGCGGCAGCGCCGCTGGCTGCAGGAGCGCCTCGAGTCTGGCTACGCGAAGACGCCGCGCGAGGACCAGCTGCGGATCCTGCGCCGCCTCAACGCGGCGGAGGCCTTCGAGACCTTCCTGCAGACCAAGTACGTCGGCCAGAAGCGCTTCTCGCTCGAGGGCGGCGAGTCCGTCATCGCGCTGCTCGACGCCATCCTGTCCAAGGCCGCGAACAACGGTCTCGACGAGGTCGGCATCGGCATGGCGCACCGTGGTCGCCTGAACATCCTGGCCAACATCGCCGGCAAGTCCTACGGGCAGATCTTCCGCGAGTTCGAGGGCAACCAGGACCCCAAGTCGGTTCAGGGCTCGGGCGACGTGAAGTACCACCTGGGCACCGAGGGCACGTTCACCGCCGAGTCGGGCGAGACCACCGCCGTGTACCTGGCGGCCAACCCGTCGCACCTCGAGGCCGTGGACCCCGTGCTCGAGGGCATCGTCCGCGCCAAGCAGGACCGGATCGACCTGGGCGGCGACGGCTTCTCCGTCCTGCCGATCCTCATCCACGGCGACGCGGCCTTCGCGGGTCAGGGCGTCGTGTTCGAGACGCTCAACCTCGCGCAGCTGCGCGGGTACCGCACCGGCGGAACCATCCACGTGATCATCAACAACCAGGTCGGCTTCACCACCGGCCCCTCGTCGTCGCGCTCGTCGCAGTACGCGACGGACGTGGCCAAGGGCCTGCAGGTGCCGATCTTCCACGTCAACGGGGACGATCCCGAGGCGTGCGTGCGGGTGGCCGAGCTGGCGTTCGAGTACCGCGAGCAGTTCGACCGCGACGTCATCATCGACATGGTCTGCTACCGCCGCCGCGGTCACAACGAGGGCGACGACCCCTCGATGACGCAGCCGCTGATGTACAACCTCATCGAGGCCAAGCGCTCGGTCCGCAAGCTCTACACCGAGACGCTGGTGGCGCGAGGCGACCTCACGATCGCCGACGCCGAGCAGGCGCTGCAGGACTACCAGTCGCAGCTCGAGCGCGTGTTCGCCGAGACCCGGGAGGACGGCTACGCGCCGACTCCCCCCGAGGCGGAGGCCGTCAAGGGCCTGGAGCGCCCCGAGTCGCAGCTCGAGGACGCGGGCGTCATGGTCGGGTGGAAGACGGCCGTCGACGCCGGCACGCTCGAGCGCATCGGCCGCGCGCACGTGCGCCCGCCGGAGGGCTTCACCGTGCACCCGAAGCTGGCGCAGCTGCTGGCCAAGCGCGAGGCGATGACCCGCGAGGGCGGCATCGACTGGGGCTACGGCGAGCTGCTCGCGTTCGGCTCGCTGCTGGTCGAGGGCACCCCCGTCCGGCTGGCCGGGCAGGACTCGCGCCGCGGCACCTTCGTGCAGCGCCACGCGGTCATGCACGACCGTGAGACCGGTGCCGAGTGGACTCCGCTGCTGTACCTCTCGGCGGACCAGGCGAAGTTCTGGGTCTACGACTCGTCGCTCTCGGAGTACGCGGCGCTCGGGTTCGAGTACGGCTACTCGGTCGAGCGCCCGGACGCCCTGGTGCTCTGGGAGGCGCAGTTCGGCGACTTCGTCAACGGCGCGCAGACGATCATCGACGAGTTCATCTCGTCGGCCGAGCAGAAGTGGGCCCAGCGCTCGTCGGTCGTCCTCCTCCTGCCGCACGGGTACGAGGGCCAGGGGCCCGACCACTCGTCGGCCCGCATCGAGCGGTTCCTGCAGCTCGCGGCCGAGGACAACATGACGATCGCGCAGCCGTCGACCCCCGCGTCGCACTTCCACCTGCTGCGCCGCCAGGCCTACGCCCGCCCGCGCCGCCCGCTGGTGGTGTTCACGCCGAAGTCGATGCTGCGCCTCAAGGCCGCGTCGTCCGACGTGGAGGAGTTCACCTCGGGCACGTTCCGTCCGGTGATCGGCGACGACCTCGCCGCCGCCAAGGCCGGGCAGGTCACCCGCGTGCTGCTCTGCTCGGGCAAGGTCTACTGGGACCTGCTCGCGCACCGCGTCAAGACGGGCGACGAGCAGACGGCCATCGTCCGGATCGAGCAGCTCTACCCGCTCGACGCCGACGCCGCGCGGGCGGCGCTCGCGCCGTTCGACGGGGCCGAGCTGGTGTGGGTGCAGGACGAGCCGCGCAACCAAGGGCCCTGGACGTTCCTGTCCATGCACCTGCCGCAGCTGCTCGGCCGCACGCTCCGCGTGGTGTCGCGCAAGGAGTCGGCGTCGCCGGCTGCCGGGTCCGCGAAGAAGCACCAGGCGCAGCAGGCGTCCCTCGTCGAGACCGCCTTCCAGCGCTGACGCAGACCGCGACGAGGGCCGCACCCCTGGGGGTGCGGCCCTCGTGCCGTCTGGCGACGAGCCCGGGCGGGTGGCTGCTCAGCCGACCGTGACGGCCACGGGCGCGAACGTTCGCCGGTACTGCTGCGGGCTGGTGCCCAGCGTGCGCGCGAAGTGGTGCCGCAGGACCGCGGCCGTGCCGAACCCGCAGAGCCGCGCGATCTCCTCGATGCTCGCGTCCGACCGTTCGAGCATCTCCTGCGCGCGGACCACGCGCTGGCGGGTGATCCAGGCGGCCGGCGTCGTCCCCGTCTCGGCGCGGAACCGGCGGGCGAACGTGCGCTCGGACACGAAGGCGCGGGCCGCGAGGTCCGGCACGCTCATCTCCTCCTCGAGGTTCTCCACCATCCACGCGAGCAGCGGCGCCAGGGTGTCGGCGTCGCACGGCAGCGGGGTGTCGACGTACTGCGCCTGGCCGCCGTCGCGGTGGGGCGGGACGACCATGCGGCGGGCGACGGCCGACGCGGCGGCCGCCCCGAGCTCGCGGCGCACCAGGTGCAGGCAGGCGTCGATGCCGGCGGCGGTCCCGGCGCTCGTGATGACGCGGTCGTCCTCGACGTAGAGGACGGCGGGGTTGATGCGGGCGTCGGGGAACTGCCGGGCCATCGCGGCGGTGTGCATCCAGTGCGTGGTGCACTCCCGTCCGTCGAGCAGCCCGGCCTGCCCGAGGGCGAACGAGCCGCTGCAGATGCTGAGCACCCACGCGCCCCGGGCGTGCGCGTCCCGCAGCGCGTCGAGCACGACCTCCGGCACGTCGTCGGTGTCGCCGTACGCCGGCACGATGACCAGGTCGACGTCCCGGGTGGCCTCCAGGCCGTGCTCGACGACGATCGAGTAGCCCGCCCCCTTCGTCGGCACCACGCCGGGCTCGATGCCGCAGAGCGTGAAGTCGAACGACGGGCCGCCGGTGTCCCGGCGGTCGATGCCGAAGACCTCGCACGCGACCCCCAGCTCGAAGGGCGCGACGTTCGGCAGGGCGATGGCGGCGACGGAACGGAGCATGCGGCCAGCATCGACAAAGCCTGGCGGAATGTCAACGGTAGACGTCAGTTCTGCCACTCGTGGCGCGTTGTCCACGGGCGCAGACTTTCTGCCATGACCACCTTCTGGATCGTCCTCGCACTCGCCGTCGCGGCCTGGCTGGTCGCCCGTCTGGTCGTCACGCTGCGTCGCGACGGCCTCGGCAGCGCTACGCCGCCCGCGTCCCACTCCGACTGGTCCGACGCCTCGTCCGACCTGCCGAGCCACCCGTTCCGCACCGCGAGCTGACCCGGCCCGCTGCCGTCCGGCCGCCGGTCGCCGGCCGCGAACCGCGACCACCCCGACCGCACCAGCCCTGCGATCGGCGCACGCCTGGGTGCAGGATCGGTGCCCACCTGGACCACACGTCCTGCACCCATCGCAGCACCCACCGCGAGGCGGGTACGTGCCCGATCGGGGGTGAGCCTTGCGACTGGCCCGGCGATGAACCGGCCCTCGCCACCGAGCCCTGAGAGACTGTGCCGACGACGGCCGACGGCCGTCGACGCAGGGTCCGACGGCGAAGGGTGAGGCACGTGGGTGAGCTGCCGCTGAGGCTGGCGGTGGTCGGCGACGAGCTCGTGGCCGGCGCGGGTGACCCCAAGGGTCTGGGCTGGGTGGGGCGCGTGACGGCACGGACACCGACGCCGGAGCCGCTGACCGTCATGACGCTCGCGGTGCCGGGCGAGACCAGCACGGCGCTGGGTGCCCGGTGGGACGAGGAGGTCACGCGCCGCTGGTCCCCGGAGGCCGACAACCGCCTCGTGGTCGCGCTGGGCCGGGCCGACGCCGCCGCCGGGCTCTCGCTCGCGCGCAGCCGGCTCAACCTGGCGAACATCCTCGACGTCGCCGAGCAGCGCAAGATCCCCGCGTTCGTCGTCGGCCCCCCGCCCGGCGGCACCGCCGACGCGGACAAGCTGGCCGACCTGTCAGCCGCGTACGCGGATGTGGCGACCCGGCGCCGCGTGCCGTTCGTCGACACCTACACGCCCCTGGCCGCCCACGACCAGTGGCTGGGCGACCTCGCCGCCGGGGACGGGATCCTGCCAGGGCAGGCCGGGTACGGCCTGATGGCCTGGCTGGTGCTGCACACGGGCTGGCACGCCTGGCTCGGGCTGCCCGACGACGCCTGACAGCCACCGGATCCACAGGGTCATCGCAACGTCCCCCGCACGGCCGTCAGCGCCGAGTCCAGCACGGTCCGCAGGGTGTCGAGCGTGAGCTGCTCGACGGTGCCGCGCGCGTCGGCCTTGCGCAGCTCGGTGCGGACCTCGTCGCGGAACCGCTGGATGATCGCCTCGGCGTCCATCACGCGCACGTGCGACGTGACCCGCGGGTCGTCGGACACGCCCGGCATGTGCGGCACGGCCGCGGCGCGAGCCTGCTGGGCGGCCGCGGCCAGGTCGGCGCGCAGGCCCCGCATCGAGCCCCGGACGTCGTCGCGCACCTGCGCCGCTCGCTCGCGGACCGACTCGGCGATGCCCTCCTCGAGGTTCGCCAGGTCGCCCCGACGCGCCTCGAGCTCGGCGTAGCCGGCCTCGGTGAGCGCGTAGGTGCTCTTGCGCTCCTCGTCGACCCGCATGACCAGGCCTTCCTCCTCGAGGCGGGCGAGGCGCGGGTACACGGTCCCCGGGCTCGGGCGGTAGGTACCGCCGAAGCGGTCGGACAGCGCGGTGATCAGCTCGTAGCCGTGCTTCGGGCCGCTCTCGAGCAGCGAGAGCAGGTACAGGCGCAGCTGACCGTGCGCGAAGACGGGCGCCATCATCACGCGGCTCCCGTCCCCGCGCCGCGCAGCACGGTGAGGTGCCCCGACACGGTGTTCGCCTGGACGAAGCACGCGCCGTCGCCGGTGCGCAGGTCGACCTTGCGGTGCCCCGGCGAGGATCCCTTGTACTCCTCGCCGTCGACGACCAGGCGCCCGGAGACCGACTGGCCCTTGACCTGCACGCCCTTGCCGGCGGGCAGGCGCACGGTCACGTCGCCCGAGACGGTGGTCGCCGTCACGCTCGAGGTCCCGGAGGTCACGTCGAGCGTCAGGGAGCCCGAGACCGAGTTGGCCTGCACCAGGCTCAGCTCACCGGAGGCGGCCAGCTCGCCCGAGACCGAGTTCAGCTGGAGGTCGCCGCGGTGGTCGCGCACGACGATCTCGCCCGAGACGGTCTTGGCCCCGAGGCGGCCGCGCGTGCCGTCCGTGATCAGCGTGCCCGAGACCGTGGACACCGAGGCGTCCTCCTCGATCCCGGCCAGCAGCCCGTCGGCCGTCACGGTGCCCACCTTGGCGTGGACGTCACGCGGTACCGCGATGTGCACGTCGGCACGGTCCTTGCCGCGGAAGTTGCGGAACTTCTCGAGGAAGCCGTCCCAGCCGCCCAGCGTGAACTGGTAGCCCACCCGGAGCTCGCCGTCGGACAGGCTGACCTCCAGCGGCCGACCGTCGACGTCGTGGACCTCGAGGCGGGCGCCCGGTCCGTCGTGCGCGACGACGTCGACCCGGCCCGCCACGAGCTGGACGCGCAGGCTGGTGATCTTCTCGATCTCGATGATCTGGGGGCCGGCGACGACCCAGGACTCGCTTGCCATGGTGCTCTCCATTCGCGATATATCTCGTTCCGTAGACACGTTATATCGCGTTGCTCGGACAAGCAAGCCCAACGCGTCATATCGCGTATGAAGCTTCTCGCGCGCAAGCGAAGAGCCCGTGACCACACGGGTCACGGGCTCTTCACCTGGAGGGTCTCAGGACACCAGGCCGGCCTGCCGCAGCTCGACCGTGAGGTCGTGCGGGCTGGTCGAGGCGGACAGCGCCTCGTCGTAGGTGATGATGTCGTCGCGGACCAGCTGGAAGAGGTGCTGGTCGAACGTCTGCATCTTGTAGAAGTCGCCCTCCTTGATCAGGTCGATCAGGGGCGGGGCGTCCTCGGGGTCGAGGATCGCGTCGCGCGTACGTCCGGTGTTGACCATGACCTCGATGGCCGGGCGACGCCCGGTGCCGTTGGCCAGGCGCACGAGCCGCTGCGAGACGATGCCGCGCAGGGCCTGGGCCAGCGCGATGCGGACCTGCTTCTGCTCGTGCGGCGGGAAGAAGTCGATGATGCGGTTGATGGTCTCGGCCGCGTCGATGGTGTGCAGCGTGGACAGGACGAGGTGGCCGGTCTCGGCCGCGGACAGCGCCGCGCGGACCGTCTCGACGTCACGCATCTCGCCGACGAGGATCACGTCCGGGTCCTGGCGCATGGCGGCACGGAGGGCGACCGTGAAGTCGGCGGTGTCCTGGCGCACCTCGCGCTGCGACACGATCGACTTCTTGTCCTGGTGCAGGATCTCGATCGGGTCCTCGATCGTGACGATGTTGACCTCGCGCAGCGTGTTGATCAGGTCGACCATCGACGCGAGCGTCGTCGTCTTGCCGGACCCGGTCGGGCCGGTCACCAGCACGAGACCGCGAGGCTCCAGGGCCAGCTCGCCCACGACCTCCGGCAGCGCCAGCTCGGCCAGCGCCTGCGCGCCGACGGCGACGCGGCGGAAGACCATGCCGTACGTGCCGCGCGCCTGGTAGGCGTTGACGCGGAACCGGCCCACGCCCGACACGGAGTAGGCGAAGTCCGCCTCGTGGTGCTCGCGGAAGGTGTCGACGAGGTCGTCGGGCAGGACCTCCTCGAGCATCCGCTCGGTGTCCGCCGGCTTGAGATCGGGCACCTGCAGCTTGCGCAGCCGGCCGTCGACGCGGACGCGCGGCGCGGAACCGACCTTGCAGTGCAGGTCGGAGCCGCCCGTGGACGCGAGGGCGTGCAGGAACGGGATCACGGACTGTGTCGGCTGGCTCACCCCGTAGTCATCGGACGGACTGCCCTGTGACTTGAGCATCCGCGAGATGTGGGACCATGGGACGAGTCCGGCGCGCAGCACGGGCGCCGACCCCCGTACGTCGACGAAGGAAGATCCCATGAGCAAGCGAGGCCGCAAGCGCCGTTCCCGCAAGGGCAGCGCCGCGAACCACGGCAACCGTCCCAACGCCTGAGCGTTCGAGACAGGTAGTCAGAAGGCCCGGAGCAGCAGCTGCTGCACCGGGCCTTCCGTCATGTCCAGGTCGCTCAGTCGAGCGTCACGCGCATCACCGTGAGCTGCTCGTGGATGCGGATGCGCAGGCTGTCGGGCGCCGCCTCCTGGCAGCCGCGCTTGACCAGCGTCTTCACGACGACGTCGACGTCGTACTCCTCGAGGCACCCCTGGCACTCGGCCAGGTGTGCCCGGACCGTCTCGGCGTCGGGCGCCCCGAGCTCGGCGTCCAGGTACTCCCAGAGCCGGTCCAGCGCGTCGGCGCAGTTGTTGCCGCACGTGCCCGCGGACAGTGTCGTCGGCAACGCTGCCTCGTCCTGCCACTCGCTCATCGTTCGCCCTCCGGTGCGGTCGGGGCCACCGCGACCAGACCACGCCCCCGCGCGTAGTCCGACAGCATCTCGCGCAGCTGCGCGCGCCCGCGGTGCAACCGGGACATCACCGTCCCGATCGGCGTCCCCATGATCTCGGCGATCTCCTTGTACGCGAAGCCCTCGACGTCGGCGAGGTACACCGCGATCCGGAACTCCTCCGGGAGGCGCTGGAGCGCGTCCTTGATGTCGGAGTCCGGGAGGTGGTCGAGCGCCTCGGCCTCGGCGGACCGCAGGCCTCTCGACGTGTGCGACTCGGCGCGGGCCAGCTGCCAGTCCTCGATCTCCTCGGAGCGGGACTGCTGGGGCTCGCGCTGCTTCTTGCGGTACGAGTTGATGTACGTGTTGGTGAGGATGCGGTACAGCCACGCCTTGAGGTTGGTGCCCGGGCGGTACTGGTGGAAGGCGGCGAACGCCTTGGCGAACGTCTCCTGGACCAGGTCCTCGGCGTCGGCCGGGTTGCGCGTCATCCGCAGGGCAGCGCCGTACAGCTGGTCCAGGTAGACCAGCGCCTCGGCCTCGAACCGCTCGGTGCGTGCCGCGTCGTCCTCGGACTCGGGCGCGCGGTTGGTGTCCTCGCTCATCGCGGTCGAGCCTAGCCCCGCGGACTGAGAGCCACCGACCGGGGTGGGCGACGACACATTCACCCGGGCGCCCTGCATCCGCACGGTGCGCTGGGTCGGAATGGTGTCTACGGGGACACCGATCGCCCAACCGGTCGTGGTCGACGTCGTGGGTCGCGTCTCGGTGGCGCAGCTCATGGTGGGCACAACGGCACCGGGGCGCGACCCATTCCCGCCCGTGCCAACGCGCAGGCGGCGCACTAGGTTGGCGGCATGACCAGCACCGCCGACGAGTCCACGATCCTGCGCCTGCTGCGCGAGCAGATCGGCCACGAGTTCGACGCCCACCAGCAGTACGTCGCGATCGCCGTGTGGTTCGACGGGCAGGACCTCCCGCAGCTGGCGCGGCACTACTACCGGCAGGCGATCGAGGAGCGGAACCACGCCCTGATGATCGTGCAGTACCTGCTGGACCGGGACCTCGCGGTCGAGATCCCTGCCGGCAGCCCCGTGCGCAACGACTTCACGCAGGTCACCGACCCCATCGGCCTCGCCCTGAAGCAGGAGAAGCAGGTCACGTCGCAGATCGAGGCGATCTTCGCGGCGGCGCGGGCCGAGGGTGACGCGCTGGGCGAGCAGTTCCTGCTCTGGTTCCTCAAGGAGCAGGTGGAGGAGGTCGCGTCGGCGACCACCCTGCTCACGGTCGCCACGCGTGCCGGCGACAACCTGTTCGACCTCGAGAACTACGTCGCCCGCGAGCAGATCGGTGACGGTGGCGAGTCCACCGACGCGCCGTCCGCCGCCGGCGGCGCCCTGTAGGAGGAGCTGCCGTGCTGCTGCGTCGTCTCGCGCGTCCCCTGTTCGCCTCGTGGTTCGTCACCGAGGGGCTGGACGTCGTCCGCCATCCCGCCGCCCACACCGCCGACGCCCGCGGGGCGCTGACCACGCTGCGCTCCCGGCTGCCGGAGAACGTCCGTCAGGGGCCGGCGGGCGAAGCGCTCGGCTACGAGGTCAGCGACCGCCAGCTGACCACGATCGTGCAGGTGCACGGCTTCGCGCTCGCCGGGGCGGGCGTGCTGCTCGCCGTCGGCAAGGCGCCGCGCACCGCGGCCCTCGCGCTCGCCGCCCTGACGGCTCCGCTGATCCTGCTGAACCTGCCCCTCAAGCGCGTCAAGGGCGAGGACCCCGCCGTGCGCAAGGCCCGGCGCGACCGGTTCGTGCGGGCGCTCGCGTTCACGGGCGGCGCGCTCATCGCGGGCGTCGACCTCGAGGGCAAGCCCGGGATCGGCTGGCGCGTGCAGAAGGCCCGCGCCGAGCACGCCGCTGCCAAGTCGTCGGACTGAGACGCCGACCGTCCCCGTCGGCACCCCCACTAACCTGGGTGCCATGGAGCTCTGGACCGCGCCGCTCGCCGACGGCCCCCTGGACGCGCTCGTGGACGTCCCGGGCTCGAAGTCGCTGACCAACCGGTACCTGGTCCTCGCCGCTCTGGCCGACGCCCCCGGGCGGCTGCGCGGCGCGCTCCGGTCGCGCGACACGCGGCTCATGGCCGCGGCGCTGACCAGCCTCGGCGCGCGGCTCGAGGAGGACGGCAGCGACTGGGTGGTCACGCCCGGGCCGGTGCGGGGCTCGACGACCATCCACTGCGGGCTCGCCGGGACCGTCATGCGGTTCCTGCCGGCCGTCGCCGCGCTCGCCGACGGACCCGTCCGGTTCGAGGGCGACGAGTCCGCGCTCGCACGCCCCATGGGCCCGGTCCTCACCGCCCTGCGCACCCTGGGGGTGCGGATCGAGGAGCACGGCGAGCCCGGCCACCTCCCGTTCACGGTGCACGGCCGCGGGTCGCTCGTCGGCGGCCAGGTCGACGTCGACGCCTCCGCGTCCAGCCAGTTCGTCTCCGGCCTCCTGCTCGCCGCCGCGAGGTTCGAGCGCGGGCTGACGCTGCGGCACACCGGGCGGACGCTGCCGAGCCTGCCCCACATCGAGATGACGGTCGCGGTGCTGCGCGAGGCAGGCGTCGAGATCGACGACTCCCGCCCCGCGATCTGGCAGGTGGCCCCCGGCCCCATCGCCGGCCGCGACGTCCGCGTCGAGCCGGACCTGTCGAACGCGGCGCCGTTCCTGTGCGCGGCGCTCGTCGCCGGCGGCACGGTCCGCGTGCCCGGCTGGCCGACCGCCACGACCCAGCCCGGCGGCCTGCTGCCCGGCATCCTCGAGCGCATGGGCGCCACGACCCGGCTGGACGGCGACGTGCTGAGCGTGACCGGGACGGGGACCGTCCGCGGCGTCGACCTGGACCTGCACGCGGCGGGCGAGATCGCGCCGACGATCGCGGGGCTGGCCGCGCTCGCCGACTCCCCCACGCGGCTGCGCGGCATCGCCCACCTGCGCGGGCACGAGACCGACCGGCTCGCGGCGCTGGCCGCGGAGATCACGCGGCTGGGCGGGCAGGCGGAGCAGACGTCCGACGGGCTGGTCATCACACCGCGCCCACTGACCGGCGGAACCTGGCGCACGTACGAGGACCACCGGATGGCCACGGCGGGCGCGCTGGTCGGCCTGCGGGTGCCCGGCGTCGAGGTCGAGGACGTCGCCACCACCGCGAAGACGCTGCCGGACTTCGTCGGCCTCTGGGGCGGCATGCTCGCCGGGACGGCCGTGCTCGCCTGATGGGGAACCGGCGCTACGACGAGCGCGACGTCCGCATCCGCCCCGGTCGCGGCTCGCGTCCGCGGACCAAGCAGCGCCCTGAGCACGCCGACGCCGAGGTGGCCCTGGTGACCGCGGTCGACCGCGGCCGCTACGCGATCCTGGTCGACCCGGACGGGCCCGACGAACGCGTCGCGATCGCGATGAAGGCGCGCGAGCTGGGCCGCGACCGCGTGGTGCCGGGCGACCGGGTGGACATCGTCGGCGACACGTCCGGCGACGAGGGGTCGCTGTCCCGGATCGTGCGGATCGGCGAGCGCCGGACCGTCCTGCGCCGCACGGCCGACGACACCGACCCGATCGAGCGGATCATCGTCGCCAACGCCGACCAGCTGGTCATCGTCACCGCGCTGGCCGACCCCGAGCCGCGCACTCGCATGATCGACCGCTGCGTCGCCGCCGCCTACGACGCCCGCATGGACGCCCTGCTCGCGCTCACCAAGGCGGACCTGGCGGACCCCGCGGAGCTGGTCGGCATGTACGCCCCGATCGGCGTGGAGGTCGTGGTCACCAGCGCGGAGAAGTCGACGGGCGGCCGGATCATCCACGGGCTCGACGACGTCCGCGCCGCGCTCGAGGGCAAGACGTCGGTGCTGGTCGGGCACTCGGGCGTCGGCAAGTCGACACTGGTGAACGCGCTGGTGCCGGGGACGTACCGCGCGGTGGGCGTCGTCAACGACGTCACGGGCCGGGGGCGGCACACGTCGAGCTCGGCCGTCGCGCTGCGCGTGCCGGGGACGAGCAGGCCCACGTGGGTCATCGACACCCCGGGTGTGCGGTCGTTCGGGCTCGCGCATGTCGACCCGCAGCACCTGCTGGGCGCGTTCGCCGACCTCGCGGCGGTCGCCGAGGAGTGCCCGCGCGGCTGCACGCACACCGACGACGCCCCGGACTGCGCGCTCGACGACTGGGTGGCCGCGTCCCCCGACGACGCCACTCGCGAGGCCCGCTCGGCGCGCGTCGAGTCGTTCCGGCGGCTCCTGGCAAGCCGGCTCGGCACGGGCGAACCGGACAGCCGGGAGCCCGCACGTCCCTGACGTGCGGGTTCGACGCACTACCGTGTCGGGCATGAGCCTGCGTCCCGGGTACGACGACGACCTGCGCCTCGCCCACGTGATCGCGGACCAGGTCGACTCGCTGACCATGTCCCGGTTCAAGGCGCAGGACCTGCGGGTGGAGACGAAGCCCGACCTGACGCCGGTGTCCGACGCCGACAAGACCGCCGAGGAGATCGTCCGCGGCCAGCTGTCCCGGGCCCGTCCCCGCGACGCGGTGCACGGCGAGGAGATGGGCGACACGGGCCACGGGCCGCGCCGCTGGGTGATCGACCCGATCGACGGGACCAAGAACTTCGTCCGCGGCGTGCCCGTCTGGGCCACGCTCATCGGCCTGCTCGACGGCGACCAGGTGGTGGTGGGCGTGGTGAGCGCCCCCGCGCTCGGGCGCCGGTGGTGGGCGGCCCAGGGGTCGGGCGCGTGGACCGGCAAGTCGCTCGCGGCCGCGAGCCAGCTGCGGGTGTCGGGCGTCGACCGGCTCGAGGACGCCTCGCTCTCCTACTCCTCGCTGGGCGGCTGGGAGGAGCGCGGGCAGCTGGACGCGTTCCTGGACCTGACCCGGCGCACGTGGCGCACCCGGGCGTACGGCGACTTCTGGTCGCACGTGCTGGTCGCGGAGGGCGCGGTGGACCTGTCCGCCGAGCCCGAGCTGGCGCTGCACGACATGGCCGCGCTGGTGCCCATCGTCACGGAGGCCGGCGGCATGTTCACCTCGATCCGCGGGGTGCCCGGGCCGTTCGGCGGCTCCGCGCTGGTGTCCAACGGGCTGCTGCACCGGGCGGCGCTCGAGCTGCTGGACCCCATGCCCGCGCTCTGAGTCTGCCTCCCCCCGGCTCCTGCGGCACGATCGGGACATGAGTACGGACGACCGCGGCGCGCGGGCCGCGTCCTTCGAGCACGGCGTCGACGTCTACCAGGCGACCCGTCCGAGCTACCCCGACGACGCCGTCCGGTGGGCGGTCCCGCCGGGGGCGCGCGACGTGCTCGACCTCGCGGCCGGCACGGGCAAGCTCACGCAGCGGCTGGTGGCGCTCGGCTGGCACGTGGTCGCCGTGGAGCCGTCGGACGCCATGCGCGCGGAGCTCCGTCGGACGCTGCCGACCGTCGAGGCGCACCCAGGCACCGCCGAAGCCATGGACCTGCCCGACTCGTGCGTCGACGCCGTCACGATCGCGCAGGCGTGGCACTGGGTGGACCCTCCGGCCGCCGCGGCGGAGATCGCCCGCGTGCTGCGACCCGGCGGCCAGCTCGCCGTGCTGTGGAACATCCGCGACTTCTCGGTCGACTGGGTGAACCGCTGGACGGACATCGTGCACCGCGGCGACACGGTGGCCAGCGGACTGAGCTACAAGGACCCGCAGCTGGGCGACCGGTTCACGGAGCCGGAGGCGGCGACGTTCCACTGGACGGACCGGCTGCGCGCCGCCGACCTGCGCACCCTGGCCGCGAGCCGCAGCCATCTCATCCTGCTGCCCGCCGACGAGCGGGACGCGCTGCTCGACGCCGTCGACGAGCTGGTCGCCACCCACCCCGACCTGCGCGGACGCGAGTGGATCGACGTGCCGTACCGCACCGAGAGCTACCGGGCGCGGCTCCGCTGATCCTCGGGCGGTTGCCGTCGTCGGAGCCGCCGCTGCTGCGCCGCGAGGTACGCGCGCGCCCGTCGCTGGCCGCCGCGCTCAACGATGACCCGCTCGAGCGCGGCGAGCGACCGGGTGATCGCCGCCTCGTCCGGCAGCCAGCCGCGGCGTTGGCACTCGTCGAGCCACTCGACGATCCCGCGGTGACCGCGCTCGGCGTTGCAGCGCCGACAGGCGGGCACCTCGTTCTCCAGCCACGACGGTCCGCCCTTGACCCGCGGCACCAGATGCTCGCGCGTCGGCGGCAGGAGCGGTCCGAACGCCCGACCGCACCACACGCAGCGCGCGCCGTCTCGCTCGACGGCGAGCCGCAAGCGCTCCGAGCGAGCCGGCTGGTGCGACGGGTCCTGCCTCACCCCGTCGACGGTACGTCCGGATCGGCGGGCGTGCGGCTACAGACCCAGGGCCGCCGGGAGCTCGCCGAGCGACGTCACGACGACCACGCCGGAGGCGGCGATCTCGTCGTCGCTGATCGTGATCCGGCGACCGCCCGGACGGTCCAGCCACACGCCGACCAGGCCGGCGGCCCGGGCGGCCGCGGCGTCGACGTCGAGCTCGTCGCCGACGTATGCCGTGCGCTCGGGGGCGGTGCCCAGGAGCCGGCAGGCCTCGAGGAACACGCGCGGGTCGGGCTTGCCGAATCCCAGGGTGTCGACGCCGACGAGCATCGGCACCCGGTCGAGCAGCGCGGCCTGGTCCAGCTTGCGGGTCTGGTACTCCACGGACGCGTTGGACAGCGCGCCGACCGCCAGGCCGGCCTCCACCAGTCGGTCGACCACCGCGTCGACGTCGTCGTGCGCCGACCAGGCTCCCGAGAACTCCGCCTCGAACGTCTCGTCCCAGCGTGCGAAGCCAGCGTCGTCCAGCGCGGGCCCGCCGAACCGCTCGTGCAGCTCGTTCGCGCGCGCCATACGCTGCTCGGAGTACCCGACCTCGCCTCGCGTGTACGCCGCGTAGTGCCCGCCGACGTCTGCCCGCCAGACCGTCACCAGCTCCGCGTGCCGCTCTTCCGGCAGGTCGGGCAGGTAGCGGCGGGCGACGCCGGCCAGCGCGTGGCCGAACGCCCCGCGGGTGTCGACGAGGGTGTCGTCGATGTCGAAGAGGACGCCGTCCAGCTGCATCACAGGGTCGCGCGCAGGGCGGCGATCCGCGCGAGGGTCGACTCCTTGCCCAGGATCTCCATCGACTCGAACAGCGGGGGCGAGATCCGCCGGCCGCTGACCGCGACCCGCAGCGGGGTGAACGCGAACCGCGGCTTGATCTGCAGGCCGTCGACGAGCGTCGCCTGCAGGGCCTCCTGCGTCGTGGTCGTCGTGAAGTCCGTCAGGCCGTCCAGCGCGGCCGCCGCGGCGTCCAGGACGCTCGCGGACTCCTCCCGGAGCGCGGCGCGGGCGTCGTCGGCGATCTCCAGCGCGTCGTCCGCGACGAAGAGGAAGCCGAGCATCCCGACCGCCTCGCCCAGCAGCGTGATGCGCTCCTGGATCAGGGGCGCGCCCGCGTCCAGCAGCGCGCGGTGGGACGGCTCCAGGTCGGCGTAGGAGTCGGCGGGCACCAGCCCCGCGCGGTGCAGGTACGGGACCAGCCGGTCGCGGAAGTCGTCCGGCGCGAGCATCCGCACGTGCGCGGCGTTGATCGCCTCGGCCTTCTTGAGGTCGAAGCGCGCCGGGTTCGGGTTGACGTCGGCGACGTCGAACGCCGCGGTCATCTCCGCCATCGTGAAGATGTCGCGGTCCGGGCCGATCGACCAGCCCAGCAGGGCGAGGTAGTTGAGCAGGCCCTCGGGCGTGAAGCCGTTGTCCCGGTGGAGGAACAGGTCGGACTCGGGGTCGCGCTTGGACAGCTTCTTGTTGCCGTCGCCCAGGACCGACGGCAGGTGGCCGAACACCGGCACGACGGAGGCTACGCCGATCTCGACCAGCGCCCGGTACAGCGCGATCTGCCGGGGCGTCGACGAGAGCAGGTCCTCGCCGCGCAGCACGTGCGTGATGCCCATGAGGGCGTCGTCGACCGGGTTGACCAGCGTGTACAGCGGCTGGCCGTTGGCGCGGACGATCACGAAGTCCGGCACGGAGCCGGCCTTGAACGTGATCTCGCCGCGCACGAGGTCGGTGAACGTGATGTCGTCGTCGGGCATCCGCACGCGCAGGACTGGCTCCCGGCCCTCGTTGCGGAAGAACGCCTTGTCCTCGTCCGTGAGGTCGCGGTCGGCGCCGTCGTAGCCGAGCTTCGGGTCGCGGCCGGCCGCCTTGTGGCGGGCCTCGATCTCCTCCGGCGTCGAGAACGACTCGTAGACATACCCGCCCTCGACCAGGCGGCGCACGACGTCCGCGTACAGGTCCATGCGCTGCGACTGCCGGTACGGCTCGTGCGGGCCGCCGACCTCGACGCCCTCGTCCCAGTCCAGGCCCAGCCAGCGCAGGGCGTCCAGCAGCTGCAGGTAGGACTCCTGCGAGTCGCGCGCCGCGTCGGTGTCCTCGATGCGGAACACGAACGTGCCGCCCGTGTGGCGCGCGTACGCCCAGTTGAACAGCGCCGTGCGGACCATGCCGACGTGCGGCAGACCGGTGGGCGACGGGCAGAAGCGGACACGCACAGCGGAGCCAGGAGAGGAAGTCACGGGCTCCAGATTAGTGGCGGGTACGCGCGACCCAGGACGCGGCGTCTCGGTCCTCCGGGGGGATCTGGGCGGGGTCGTCCGCGTCGACGCGCAGCGGCCACGCGATCCCGAGGTCGGCGCTCAGCGGGCTGAACGCGGTCCCCGCCATGCCCGGGCGCCACTCGGAGTCGAAGCAGTAGAGGTACTGCGTCTCGTCGGCCAACGACTGGAACCCGTTGCAGACGCCGCGAGGGACGAAGACCTGGACACCCTTCACCAGGCGGACGGTGTGCACGACGCCGTAGGTCGGCGAGTCCTCGCGGGCATCGAGATACGCCCCCAGTGCCTCGCCCGAGACGACTCCCACCAGCTTGTTCATCGCCTCGCCGTGCAGTCCCCGCACCGCGCCGCGCCGGGTCTCCGTCACGTTGACCTGTGCCCACGGACCGAGCGGTCTGTCCCAGGCCGAGTCCCGGTAGAACTCGCGCACCGTCCCGCGGGGGTCGTGCACCTGCTTGAGGCGCAGGGCGAGGAGCCCGTCGATCGGCGTGCGGTCGATCGCGGTCGGGTCGACCTCCACTGTCAGTTGCGCCGCAGGACCGGGTTGCGCAGCGTCCCGATCTCCTCGACCTCGATCTCCACGATGTCCCGGTCCACGATCGGGCCCACGCCGGCAGGGGTGCCGGTGAGGATGACGTCGCCGGGCAGGAGCGTGAACACCTCGGAGATGTACGACACCAGGTACGCCGAGTCGAAGATCATCTGTGACGTGCGGCCGTCCTGCTTCGTCTCGCCGTTGACGCGGGCGCGGACGTAGAGGTCGTCGACGTCGAGCCCGGGCACGATCCACGGCCCGATCGGGCAGGACCCGTCGAAGCCCTTGGCCCGGGTCCACTGCGCGTCGGCGCGCTGGACGTCGCGGGCCGTGACGTCGTTGGCCACCGTGTAGCCGAAGACGTGCTCGAGCGCGCGGTCCGGCGGGACGTCCTTGGTGACCTTGCCGATGACGATGGCCAGCTCGGCCTCGTGCTCCACGTGCTCGGTCCAGTCGGGCAGGATGATCGGGTCGTCCGGGCCGATGATCGACGTGTTCGGCTTGAGGAACAGCAGCGGCGCCGCGGGGACCTCGTTGCCCAGCTCCGCGGCGTGCGCGGCGTAGTTGCGGCCGACGCCGATGATCTTCGAGCGCGGGATCACCGGCGCGAGCAGGCGCACCGAGTCGTCGTCGAGCCGGATCTGCTCACCCGTCGGCTGCACCGGCGTGTAGAGCGGGTCGCCGGTGATGACCACGAGCTCCTCGGAGCCGGGGGCTCCGTCGACCAGGGCGTAGCGGGGGTCTCCCCCGGTGGTGAACCTCGCGATGCGCATGTCGGCAGCCTAGGTCAGGCGCGCGCGAGGACCTCGCCGTGCAGCACCGCGAACCAGCCGTCGGGCCGGCCGCCCCACTCGCGCCAGGCGTCGGCCAGGAGCTCCAGCCCGACCTCGTCGGCAAGACCGTGCGCGATCGCCTGCGCGGCGAAGTTCGAGGCGACGGACCGGTCCGCCCACAGGCCGGCCCACCAGGCGCGGTCCTCGGGGGTGGCGTAGCACCACACGCCGGCGCTGGGCACGATGCCGGCCGGGTCGAAGCCCGCCTCACGCACCCACGAGAGAAGCTTGCGACCCGCGTTGGCGTCGGCCTCGTTGGCCTGCGTGACCTCGTGGTACAGCTCGCGCCACTCGTCGAGGCCGTTCGACTGCGGGTACCAGGTCATGCCGGAGTAGTCGGCGTCGCGCACGGCCACGATGCCGCCCGGCTTGGTGACGCGGCGCATCTCCCGCAGGGCGGCGATGGGGTCGGTGAGGTGCTGGAGCACCTGGTGCGCGTGGACCACGTCGAACGCGTCGTCGGGGAACGGGAGCTCGTAGGCGTCGGCCACCCGGAACGTGACGTTGTCCGCGCCGGCGTCCGCGGCGGCCTTCTGAGCGATCTCGACGACGGCGGCCGAGGTGTCGACGCCGACGACCTCGCCCGGCTCCAGGCGGGCCGCGAGGTCGATGGTCACCGAGCCCGGCCCGCAGCCCACGTCGAGCAGCCGGGTGCCCGGCACGAGGGCGGGCAGCAGGTACGCGGCGGAGTTCTCGGCGGTGCGCCAACGGTGTGACCGCAGCACGGACTCGTGGTGTCCGTGGGTGTACACGTCGGGGTGCGTCGGAGAGTTCACAACGAACTGTAATCACCGGGGAGGGGGAAAGTTCAACAATCGGAACGAACCGTTTCGACATGCGAGATTTCGCGTCTCGCTAGCATCCGAGCATGCGCCGCATCGTGGGGATCGACGTCGCCCGAGGGCTCGCCGTGCTCGGGATGATGACCGCGCACGTAGGCCCCGACGACCCGTACGGCTTCTCCGAGCTGGCCGACGGCCGGCCGGCGTCGTTGTTCGTCGTGCTCGCGGGACTGTCGCTCGGGCTGCTCTCCGGTGGCGCGTCGCCGGTCATCGGGACCCGGCTCGTCCAGGCGCGCGTCCGGATCCTGGTGCGGGCCCTGCTGCTCTTCGCGATCGGCGAGCTGCTGGTCCTGCTGGCGACGCCGGTCGCCGTGATCCTGCCGACGTACGGCTTGCTCTTCGCGCTCGGCTGCCTCGCGCTGCGCTGGTCGCGCGCGGCCCTGCTCACCGCCGCCGGCGTGGTCGCCGTGCTCGGGCCGCCGCTCGGCCAGACGATCGCGGCGGAGCTCGAGGGCCGGCCGTCCACGACGCTCGTCGCCCTGGCGACCGGGCACTTCTACCCCGCGATCGTCTGGCTGGCGTACCTGCTGTTCGGGCTCGCGATCGGCCGCAGCGACCTGCGCGACCGCTCGCTGCGCGCCATCGGCGCCCTCGTCGGCGTGGGCCTGGTGATCCTCGGGCACGGCGGGTCGTGGGTCGCGCTGCACCTCCTGCACTGGCCGATCGGGCTCGCGACGAGCGAGCCGCACTCGTCGACCACGTTCGAGGTCGTCGGCAACGTCGGTGTCGCGCTGCTGGTGATCGCCGCCTGCCTCGCGCTCGGCGAGCGCTGGCCGGGCGTCCTCGCCCCGCTCGCGGCCGTCGGGTCGCTCGCCCTCACCGCCTACACCGTCCACGTCGTCGTGATCGCGGCCCTCGGGCGGACCGTCGTCTACGACGCGACCGTCCAGGTCTGGCTCGCGTTCCTCCTCACGACCGTCGCGCTGTGCTGGCTCTGGGCCGTCACCGTCGGGCGCGGGCCGCTCGAGTGGGTGCTGCACCGGGTGTCGACCAGGGCCGCGGACGTGGCGCCGGACCCGCTGCCCGGGGACGCCATGCCCGCTGCCCTACGAGCACTCCCAGATGACCGAGAGCGCTGACTGGCGAAGCGCCAGCAACCAGTCACCGGTGGGACCCTCCACCGCGTAGAGCGCCCGCGCCGACAAGAACGACGCGTCGCTGGCGAACGGGTAACCGGCGTCGACGCCGGTCACCACACCACTGCCGTCGTCGGGGTACCTCCACGAGTTCTCTTCCTGCCACGCGCGCACGGTGCTGGCGATCGGGTTCCCACCGGCGACCGGCACGTACACCGGCCGACCCTCGGCCGTCGCGCCCGCCACCTGCCACTGCGCATCGACGTGCTCGTCGTCTCGCGAGAACCGAGCTCCGTAGCAGCCGTTCACACCCGGCGAGATCGAGGTCTCGCCCTCGCCGGCCGAAGGCTCAGGGGCGAAGCCGGGGTTCCACCTGATGGAGGTGAAGTGACCGCCCGGCAGGTCCTCGGACGCGAGGACGACCAGCGACCCGAACGGCGTCCGGACCGCGTAGCGAAAGCTCGTGACCTGCGGTCCGTAGGACTCGAACTCATCGGTGACGAGCGCCAGGGAGCCGAGGGGCACCAGCGATCGGCTCGGCAGGGTGCCCTCCCCTTGGACTCCGTAGACGTCGCGGAAGTGCGGGCCGGACGTGGTCCGGGTCGTCGTCACGACGTACCCCCCACCCAGGTCGATCTCGTGCGGCAGCGTGAGGCTGTCGTAGAACGTGGCCTCGTCTCGGGCGACGGTCGGCGCCAGCTGGCTGCTCTCAGGCGCGCACGGGTCGCCGGTCCGGGCGCTCGGGCAGGCGATCAACCGTGCGCCGTGCTCGTCGACCTCGACCAGCGCGTCGACGGACAGGTCGAGAAAGCCCTCCGACGCGAACGCCGCGTAGATCACTGCGTCGCCGCGCGTACCGACCCGGAGCACGTCGTCCGTCCAGTCCTGAGCGAGAAGCGTCGACGCCATCTCGGGCGCCGGCGTCGGCGTCTCCCAGACCTCACCCGTACGAGGCGCGCTCAGACGCGCGACGACGGTGGCGTCGTCGATGGACTCCGCCCGGGCCGGCGGACCGGTCGGTGTGGGCGTGCTCGTCGGGGTCGGGGTCGGGGTGACGCTCGGCGTCGGCGTGACGGTCGGGGTCACCACGGGCTCGACCGGAGCCCGGTCGACAGCGCCGAACCAGACGCCGACGCCGACGGCGGCCACGGCCGCGACACCCGCGAACGACTCGGTGGTCCGGCGGGCGATCCGGCGACGGCGGGCCGCGGATCGCACCACGCTCAGACGTCCTCCGTCCAGGGCGGGCGCGGCACTCTCGATCTCGCCGGCGGCCCGGGCCAGCAGGGCGTGCAGGTCATCGCTCACGGCGCACCTCCGTCGGGGTCAGGCTGCGCACGGAGATCCGCTCGACGGAGACGGCCGTGCTGCCGAGCTCGGCGTTCAGCCGCGCGAGCCCGTCGGACGTGTAGCGCTTGACCGCCCCCTCGGACAGCCCGAGGGCGGACGCGGTCTCGACGACGGAGAGGTCCTCCATCTGGCGGAGGACCACGCACGCGCGCTCCCGCGGGCTGAGGGTGGCGAGCGCCCGGACGACGTCGGCGCCCGGGAGGCGGTCCTCGTGCACCGCCGAGACGGGGGTCTGCGCGGCGGCGCGGGCCAGCAGGCGGGCCTCGCGGGTCTTGCGGCGGCCGGCGTCGATCGCGCGGGAGGCGATGGCGCGGCGCACGTAGGCCTCGGCCCGCTCGACGGAGCCGAACCGCGCGCGACCGGAGAACGCGGCGATCAGCGACTCCTGCACGAGGTCCTGCGCGTCGGACGGCGAGGCGGACACCAGGGTCGCGTGCGCGACGAGGCGCCCGTACCGCTCACGGGCGACCTGCTCCAGCAGGTCCTCCCACCGTCTGCTCACGCACCACGCTCCCTCGCCGAGACTCCTGAACCCATAACGCCTGTCGACCGCTGCGGCGTTGGGGTTGAGGTTTCTAGGCGAGGAGCGCGACCACCGCGAACACCACGGCGAGCAACGGGAACGTGCCCTGCGTGGCCGCGGCGCGGGCCATGCTGCGGTTCGTGGCGACGAGCACGAGCGCCGCGGCGAGCATCGAGCCGCAGGCCAGCAGGATCAGCGCCAGCCCGACCGTCTCCTGGCCCGCGAGCGCCAGGACCGCCCCGACCAGGGCGCCGACGGCCAGGAACAGGTTGTAGAAGCCCTGGTTGTACGCCCACGGCTTCACCGCCGGGACGTCCTGCGTGCGCGTCTGGAACCGCGCGTGCACGTCGGGTCGCTCGAACAGGATCGACTCGTAGGCGAAGAACAGGGCGTGCAGGAGGGCGGCGAGCACGGCGAAGACGGACGCGAGGATGACCACGAGGGCAGTCTGGCAGGCCGCCTACCCTTGACGGGTGACCGTGACCGCTCCCCCCGTGCTCGACGCCGCGACCTGGCCGTCGCTCGCGGCCGCGCACGCCGAGCGTGCCGACGCCTTCACGGCCGCGCGCCGCGAGCGACGCTCCCGCCAGCAGAAGCACGCGATCGAGGACTTCCTGTTCGAGTACTACCCGGTGTCGCCCGCCGCGCTGCGACGCTGGCACCCCGGGGTCGGCGTCGGTCTGGAGTCGCCCGCGCCGCACGCAGCGTGGCGCTGGTACCGGGAGACGGGCGGCGTCGTCGCCCTGGACGCCGAGGCGTTCGTCGCCGAGCGCGGTGACGCCGTGCGGTTCGTCCGCGGCCTGCTCACGGCCACGCTCGGGCGTCCGGCGTTCACGGGGTGCTTCGGCCTGCACGAGTGGGCGATGGTCTACCGCGAGACCGACGACGAGCACCGCCACCCGCTCCCCCTGCGCCTGGGCCGCGCGGGCACGGACACCGTCGTCGAGACCCACCGCATCCGCTGCTCGCACTTCGACGCGTACCGGTTCTTCACGCCCGAGGCGGTCGAGCTCAACACCCTGCGGCCGACGCGCGAGTCCATGACCGCGATGGAGCAGCCGGGCTGCCTGCACGCCGGCATGGACGTCTACAAGTGGGCCAGCAAGCTCGGGCCGGCGGTGCCCGGCGACCTGCTGCTCGACTGCTTCGCGCTGGCCCGCGACATCCGGACGCTCGACATGCAGGCGTCTCCCTACGACGTGACCACGTACGGGCTCGATCCCGTCGCCATCGAGACGCCCGACGGCAAGGCCGAGTACGTCGCGCGGCAGCGTGGGTTCACCGAGCGCGGGAACGTCCTGCGCGCGCGGCTGGTCGACGTCTGCGACGCCGTGCTCGCCTGACTGTCGGCGGCCGCGTCGACCGTACGATGCGAGGACTCGACCACGAAGGAGCACGCGATGCCGGACCCCGCGCAGCTGCTCCTCGTCGAGGACGACCGGCAGCTCGCCTCGATGCTCGAGCAGATCCTGGTGGGCGAGGGGTACCAGGTCGACGTCGCCCGGGACGGGCAGCGCGGGCTGCACCTCGGCCTGACCCGCACCTACGACGTCATCGTGCTCGACCGGGGGCTGCCCGCCATCGAGGGCCTCGACCTGCTGGGCCGGCTGCGGTCGAAGGGTGTGGTCACGCCGGCGCTGGTGCTGTCGGCGCTCGGCAACCCCGCCGACCGGGTGGCCGGGCTGGATGCGGGCGCCGAGGACTACATGAGCAAGCCGTTCGACGTCGACGAGCTCGCGGCGCGGCTCCGCGCGCTCCGGCGACGACGGTACGAGCACGCGGCGAGCCTGCCCGTCCCGGCGGGGACGCTCGACGTGGGTACGCGCCAGGTCACGCTCACCTCCGGCGAGCTCGTCGACCTGTCGGAGCGCGAGTGCTCGCTGCTCGAGCTGCTCGCCCGGCACCCCCGGCAGGTGT
The DNA here is from genome assembly GCF_056401915.1 of Cellulomonas sp. P4_D11. NCBI lineage: Bacteria > Bacillati > Actinomycetota > Actinomycetes > Micrococcales > Cellulomonadaceae > Cellulomonas > Cellulomonas sp. P4_D11. The sequence continues at coordinate 215,892 of NZ_JBFUIK010000001.1, forward strand.
TCACGCGCGCGGAGATCCTGGACCGGGTGTTCGCCGAGGCCGAGGACGGTGGCGTCGTCGACACCTACGTGTACTACGTGCGCCGCAAGCTCGGCCGCGCGAGCATCGCGACCGTCCGGGGCGCGGGGTACCGGCTGGGGGCTGGGTGAGCACCGAGACCGCCACCGGGGCCGAGCGCGACGCCCTGCGACGCACCGCACGTCGCCTCGGCGTGCAGACGGCGCTCCTGGTCCTCGGGTGCCTGGTCGTCGTCGGGGCGGCGGTGCTCCTCGTGGTCGCCCGCGCCCAGGCCGAGTCGGCGACGTCCCGGCTCGAGGGTGCCGTGCACTCGATCGACGACGCCCACGACGCCCCGCCCGGCATGTGGGTCGCCGTTGCGTCGCCACGCGGACTGTCCACCTCGGACGACCTGCCGGACGGCCTCCCGGACCTCGACGTGATGCGCCAGGTCGCCCAGACCGGCGAGGATATGTGGACCACGGCACCGACCGACGCGGGCACGGTCCGGGTGCTCACCGGCCGCCACGACCAGACCGTCGTGCAAGCGGCGCTGGACCCCGCCGAGTCGCGCGAGGAGCTGGCGAGGCTCCTGGTGGCGCTGCTGGTCGCGGGCGCCCTCGGTGTCGTGCTCGCCGGACTGGGCGCCGTGTGGCTGACCCGCCGGGCCGTCGAGCCGATGGTGGCCGCGCTCGACCTGCAGCGGCGGTTCGTCGCCGACGCGAGCCACGAGCTCCGCACCCCGCTCACCCTGCTCGCGACCCGGGCCCAGCTGCTGGACCGGCACATGAGCGCGGACTGGGGCGGCGCGTCGCCCGAGCGGGTCCAGCACGACGTCGACGGGCTGCTCGCCGATGCGGCGTCGCTCACGGCGGTCCTCGACGACATGCTGCTCGCGGCCGACGCGCGATCGGTCGACGCGGTTCCCGTCGAGGCCGTCGCTCTCGCCCAGGAGGTGGTCGAGGCCGCCCGGGCGACCGCGCTCCAGCGCGGGATCCAGCTCGCACGGGACGGCGACCCGGCCGCGCTCGCGCTCGCCTCGCCGGTCGCGCTGCGCCGCGCGGTGACCGCGTTGGTCGACAACGCCATCGACCACGCGACCACGACGGTCGACGTCGTCGTGCTGGCCCGTGACGGGCGCGTGGTGGTGCAGGTGCGGGACGACGGGCCCGGGCTCCCCGAGGGCGAGCGCCTGTTCCAGCGGTTCGCCTCGCACCGGGGCGCCGCGTCGACCCCGGGCGGGGCCGAGAGCGTCCGTCGGCACTACGGCATCGGTCTGGCCCTCGTCGCCGAGGTCGCGGCGCAGCACGGCGGCACGGTGTCGGCGGCGTCGCGCGACGACGGCCGTCCCGGCGCGGTCATCACGCTGGAGCTGCCTGCAGCCCTGTGAGCACCTCGCCGTCGGCGCGGACGGCGACGACCGCGGCGGCGCCGTGGTCGTACGCCCAGGCGACCCCCTCGACCCCGAGCGCGAGGACGCAGGTGGCCAGGACGTCGGCGGTGGTGAGGTCCGCCGCGACCACGGTCGCGGCGAGCAGCCCCGTCGCCGGCTCACCCGTGCGGCCGTCCCAGACGTGCTCGCCGCGCTCGTACGTGCCGGACGTCGCGACGGCCCCGTCCCGCACCTCGAGGACCGTGAGGAACGCGTGCGGGTCGCCGGGGTCGCGCACGCCGACGTTCCAGCCCCTCCCGGGCTCCGGCTCGCCGCGCACGACGACGTCGCCGCCCGCGTTGAGGCAGAACGTGGTCAGCCCGGCGGCAATCAGCGTGTCCGCCGCACGCTGGGCCGCCCAGCCCTTGACCACGCCGTCCGTGTCGAGCGAGCCGTCCGGCCGGCGCACCCGGAACGCGCCGCCGGACGCCGCCTCGTAGCGAGCGGCGATGCCGAGCACCTCGCGCAGGTCGGCGCTCGGTTCGGCACACTCACCGCGGTCGTAGCTGCTCACCTCGCTGTCGGGGCGAAACCGGCTGAACCGTCGGTCGGCGTCGTGCATGTGGTCGAAGGCCGCGCGCACGGCGTCCCGCACGAGCGCGTCGTCGCCGTGGCGCACGTCCACGGACATCGGGACGCCCATCACCAGCTCCAGGTGGCGCACGGTCAGCCCGCCTGGTCGATGGCGGCCTGCACCGACTCGGCGTAGGCCTCCGACGTGTAGGTGGCGCCCGAGACCGTGTCGATCTGCGCCGACTGGGCGGCGATCACCTCCTGGGCGAGGATCGGCGTCGCGCGGGCGTTGATCTGCACGCTCTCGCGGTGGTCCGACGGCGACTGCAGGGTCTGGACGTCGGTGATCTGGCCCGCGGTGAACGTCACCGACACCTGGACGGGTCCGTACCGGGTCTGCACCGACGAGCCGACGACCGTCACGGTGTCGTTGGTGGTCGTCGCCGCGCCGGAGTCGGTGCTGGTCGCGCCCGACGCCGCGTCGGAGGTCGACGATCCCGACGAGGCGCCGGCGTCCGAGGACGAGGACGAGGACGGCGACGTCGACGTGTCGGCGCCCGAGGCGGTGGCCGGCGGCGCGAGGACGGTGAACTTGGCGAACCCCGCCGCCCCCATCGCGGCCACGGCCCCGGTGTAGATCAGGGTTCCCCGCCAGCGCGTCGTCATGACTCGATCTCCTCTCGGTGGATGGCTGTGCGCGGCACGCCCAGCGCCCTGGCCGAGCGCACGACGGCGTCCGTCATGGCCGGCGGACCGCAGACGAAGACGTCGCGCGAGGCGATGTCGGGCACGAGCGCGCGCAGGTGCGGCGCGTCGAGCGGGTCGTAACCGAGCTGGGCACGCCGACCGGGGACGGGCACGTACTGCAGGCCCGGGGACGGCGTGAACTCGGCGGCCAGCGCCAGCCCGGCGGTGTCGTGCGCCCGGTGGACGACGACGAGCTGGTGCCCCTGGACGAGCAGGTCCTCCGCGAGCGCGCGCACGGGCCCGACGCCCGCACCGCCGGCGACCAGGAGGGCCTTGCGGGTGGTGGCGCGGTCCGCGGTGAAGCGCCCGAACGGCCCCTCGACCTGCACGCGGGTGCCGGGCGCGAGCTGTGCGACCGCCGACGAGTGGTCCCCCAGGGCGCCGATCGTGAACCGCAGGTGGTCCCCGGTGGGCACCATCGACAGCGAGTACGGGTGGGCGGTCGCGCGGTGTCCCGGCGTGAGGAACCGCAGCAGGAAGAACTGACCGCCGCGCGCGCCGAGGGACGCCACCCCGCGCCCCTCCAGCCACAGGCTGGCCAGCCCGCGCCCCTCGGGCACGACGGCCGAGACCCGCAGCGCCAACCGACGGTGCGCCAGGAGCGGCAACGCGACCCGCCAGGTCAGCAACGCCGCGGCGGTCCCGGCGTACAGCAGGATCCAGAGCCCCCGCGCGACGGGCGAGTCGACGAAGTGGGCGCCGCCGGCCACCTGGTGGGCGAACGCGAGGAACACCCCGACGTAGATCGTGAGGTGGACCGCGAACCAGACCTCGTAGGAGAGCTTCTGGCGGGCCAGCCGGGCGCTGGACGCTCCGACGGCGACGAACAGGACCGTCCCGATCAGCGCCGGCCACAGGTACGGCTGCCGGGCAAGCACGCTCGGCACCTCGGACCACACCGTCACGCCGTCGAGCAGCGCGCCCCCGACGATCATCAGCGCGACGTGCGTGAGCACCAGCAGGACGACAGACGTGCCGAGCGAGCGGTGCCAGGCGACCAGCCGGTCGAAGCCGACCGCCCGCTCGAACCACGGGACGCGGCCGACCAGGAGCAGCTGTGCGCAGACGAGGTAGGACGCGAGCAGCCCGGCCAGCTCTCCGAGCGCCGTCAGCGCCCCGCCCGGTGTCGCCCCGGCCGTCGCATCCGTCCCGGTCCACCAGAACAGCAGCACGGCGACCACGCCGAGCCACAGCACGGGCAGGACCCCGCCCCGTGCGCGGACGGGCGCCGGTGCGGCGATCGGTGCGATCGCCGGTGCTTCCCAGGTGGTCGTGGCCATGTCACAGATCCTGGCGGCGCGATCTCAGAGATTTCTCCGAGCTTCCTGTCAGCCCGCTGTGCGGGCCGGGAGCGCGTTCAGCGGTGCGCGTACCGCCGCACGAAGGCCTCGAGGATCAGCGGCGGTGCCCAGACGTCGGCCGCTCGGACCCGCGCAATCACCTCGTCGTACTCCCCCGGCCGGTAGTAGCCGTAGTCGCGGTAGACCCCGATCCGCGTGACGATGCCGGCCAGGTCGAGCTCGGGGTGGAACTGCGTGGCGTACAGGTTCTCGCGCACGCGGAACATCTGGACGGGGCAGGTCGGCGACGAGGCGAGCAGGACCGCGTCGGCCGGCAGCACCCGGCACGCCTCCTTGTGCCCGACGAACGCGTCGAAGGACTCGGGCAGCGCGGCGAGCAGCGGGTCCGCGCGGCCCGCGTCGGTGAGCGTGATCGTCACCGCGCCGATCGGCTCGGCGTACGTGCCGTCGATCACCGCACCCTGGTGCACGCCCAGCGTGCCCACGCCGTAGCAGGCGCCCAGGAACGGCAGGTCGCGGTCGACGACGTCGTCGAGCAGCCTCGACACCTCGGCCTCCACGCGGCGCTGCACCGCCGACTTCTCCTCCTCGGGCTTGCTCGCGTCGTACGGGCTGCCGCCGACGATGATGCCGTCGTACCGGTCGAGGTCGACGGGCAGGAACGGCGCCGCCTCCATGCGGACCTGCTCCAGCTCGTCCGCCCGCAGGCCGCCGAACCGCAGGAACGCCGCGTGCTCCCCGTCGGCGGCGACGTCCTCGGCGCGCGAGCTCAGGAGCAGGAACCGGGTCATCGCGCCACGGACACCCGGCTGGCGTCGTCCGGACCCAGCATCCACCGGATCGAGCGGGTCGCCACCGCCCCACCCGCCCGCGCGGCGGCGGCCCCGGCGCGGCCGGGGCGGCGCAGCCCGAGGAGCTCGAACGACCACGGCGGCATCGAGGCGACGGCCGCGCGCGCGAGCAACGTGTAGCCGGGCCGCAGGGTCCGCGGGACGGGCGGCTCGTGCAGCAGGAAGTCGGCGGCCTCGCGCGCGGCGGTCGATGGTCCGAGCTCGGGCCGGAACTCGGCCAGCGCCTTCGCCAGCTCGGCCACCGACTCCGGCACCCGCTCCGCGCCGAGCGCGATCGCGACGCCCGCCGCCTGCGCGACGTACTCGTCGGCACCCGCCGCGTCGAGCGGCCGCTGGCCGTAGGCGCGATGTGTCCGCAGGAAGCTGTCGACCTCGGCCACGTGCACCCAGCGCAGCAGCGTCGGGTCGCCCGCGAAGTACTCGAGGCCGGCGTCGGTGACTCCACGGATGCGCTCGTGCACCCAGCGGACCCGGTCGATCGCCGCGGTCGCGTCGTCGATGGTGCCGAACGTGGTCACGGCCAAGAAGGTGCTGGTCCGCGCGAGCCTGCCCCACGGGTCGCCGCGGTAGCCGGAGTGCGCGGCGACCGCGGCCATCGCGGCCGGGTGCAGCGACTGCAGCAGCAGCGCCCGCATGCCTCCGACGAACATCGACGCGTCGCCGTGCACGGTCCGGATGGCCGAGCCGGGCGGGTACCAGCGGGGCCCGGGCGTGCCGTGGATCCGCTCGCGGCTGGCCAGCCCGTCCGGACCGGCGACGCGCAGGAACAGGCTCGTGCCCGCTCTGTCCCGCATCGCGGCGAGGCTCTGCACCATGGGTCCTCCCGTTCGGCGCTCCCTGCCTGTCCGATGGTAGGTCGACCCTGTGCTGGACGCGCCCTGCGGGCCATGCTGGCGACCATGACGACCCTGACCCACATCGGCGGACCGACCGTGCTGATCGAGATCGACGGCTGGCGGCTGCTCACCGACCCCACGTTCGAGGCGCCCGGGCGCGGGTACTCGTTCGGCTGGGGCACCCACGGCACCAAGGTCGCGGGACCGTCGGTGGGCCTGGCAGACGTCGGCCCGATCGACGCGGTCCTGCTCACCCACGACCAGCACGCGGACAACCTCGACGACGCCGGCCGGGCGCTCCTGCCGTCCGTCGGCACGGTCCTGACCACCGTCCCGGCCGCCCGACGCCTGGGCGGCAACGCCGTCGGGCTCGAGCCGTGGCGCACCACGACCCTCGAGGACGGCGAGCGCCCGTCGCTCACCGTGACCGCCACCCCCGGCCGCCACGGACCGCCCCTCACCCGGTCCATCGTCGGCGACGTCACGGGGTTCGCGGTCCGGCGGTCGGGTGCCGACGAGGTGGCCGTGTGGGTCTCCGGCGACACCGTCATGTTCGAGGGTCTGCGCGAGGTCGCGCGCCGGCTGACCGTCGACGTGGCCGTGCTGCACCTCGGCGCGGTCCAGTTCGGGGTCACCGGGCCGGTCCGGTTCACGTTCAGCGCGCGCGAGGGCGTCGAGATGGTCAACCTGCTGAAGCCGCGCGTGGTTGTCCCGGTGCACTACGAGGGCTGGTCGCACTTCCGGCAGGGCCGGTCCGAGATCGAGCCCGCACTGGCGGCCACGCATGCGGAGGTCCGCTGGCTGGAGATCGGTCGGCCGACGGAGGTCGGCTGATCAGGTGATCTCCGCGCGTCCTGGCGCTGGAGCTGACGTCAGGCCCCGGCCCGGACCATCTCGACGCCGCGGTTGGCCAGCTGGTCGGCCCGCTCGTTGCCCGGGTCTCCCGCGTGGCCCTTCACCCAGACCCAGGTGACCGTGTGCCGCGCGACCTCGGCGTCGAGGGCCTCCCAGAGCTCCTGATTTTTCACCGGCTTCTTGTCCCCAGTCCGCCAGCCGTTGCGCTTCCAGCCGGCGATCCACTTGGTCACGCCGTTCATCACGTACTGCGAGTCGACGTGCAGCGTCACGTCGCACGGCCGGGTCAGCGCCCGGAGGCCCTCGATGACCGCGGTGAGCTCCATGCGGTTGTTGGTGGTCAGCGGCTCGCCGCCGAAGAGCTCGCGCTCGTGCTCGCCGTACCGCATCCACGCGCCCCAGCCGCCGACCCCCGGGTTGCCCTTGCACGCGCCGTCGGTCCACATCTCCACGGTCGGTCGGTCGCTCACGGCCACACCATAGGGCCACGCCATGGTCACGGCGGCGTGGGACCATGCACGCACCATGAGCACCTTGGCCGACCGCATCCCCGCCGATCCCACGGACCCCGACGCGCTGTACGAGGCGTTCACGGGCTGGGCCGGCGACCAGGGCCTGACCCTCTACCCGCACCAGGACGAGGCCCTGCTGGAGCTGGTGACCGGCGCGCACGTGATCCTGTCCACGCCGACGGGCTCGGGCAAGTCGCTCGTCGCGGTCGCCGCACACTTCGTCGCCCTGGCCCAGGGGCGCCGGACGTACTACACGGCGCCCCTGAAGGCGCTGGTCAGCGAGAAGTTCTTCGCCCTGGTCGAGGCGTTCGGGTCGGCCAACGTCGGCATGATGACCGGCGACTCCGCGGTGAACCCGGGCGCCCCGATCATCTGCTGCACCGCCGAGATCCTGGCCAACGTAGCCCTGCGCGACGGCGACGACGCCGACGTGGGCCAGGTCGTCATGGACGAGTTCCACTTCTACGCCGACCCGCAGCGCGGCTGGGCGTGGCAGGTGCCGCTGCTGGAGCTCACCAGGGTCCAGTTCGTGCTCATGTCCGCGACGCTGGGCGAGGTCGGGTTCTTCGCCGAGGACCTCACGCGTCGGACCCACCAGCCCGTCGCCGTCATCGCCAACGCCGAGCGGCCCGTGCCCCTGACGTTCAGCTACGCGATCGAGCCGCTGCACGAGCTGCTCGACGAGCTGGTCAAGACACGCCGCGCCCCCGTGTACGTCGTGCACTTCACGCAGAAGGAGGCCGTCGAGCGGGCGCAGTCCCTCCTGTCGACGCCGCTGGCCAGCCGCGAGCAGCGCGACCGGATCGCCGACGAGATCGCGGGGTTCCGCTTCGGTCCCGGGTTCGGGCGCACCCTCAACCGTCTGCTCCGGCACGGGGTCGGCGTGCACCACGCGGGGATGCTCCCCAAGTACCGGCGGGTGGTCGAGCGGCTGACCCAGAAGGGTCTGCTGCCGGTCGTCTGCGGCACGGACACCCTCGGCGTCGGGATCAACGTGCCCATCCGGACCGTGCTGCTCACCAGCCTGGTCAAGTACGACGGCGTCCGGATGCGGCACCTGTCCGCGCGCGAGTTCCACCAGATCGCCGGGCGCGCCGGGCGGGCCGGCTTCGACACCGTCGGCGAGGTCATCGTCCTGGCGCCTGAGCACGTGATCGAGAACCGCAAGCTGCTCGAGAAGGCGGGCGACGACCCCCGCAAGCTCAGGAAGATCGTCCGCAAGAAGGCCCCGGAGGGCCAGGTCAACTGGACGGACAGCACGTTCGAACGGCTTCGCGACGCCTCGCCCGAGCCGCTGACCAGCAGCTTCGCCGTCTCGCATGCCATGGTGCTCAACGTGCTGGCCCGGCAGGCGAACGGAATCGACTCGGTCGCCGCCATGACGAAGCTGCTCACGGACAACCACGAGCCGCCGGGGGCGCAGGGCAAGCACGTCCGCCGGGCCATCGCCGTCTACCGCTCGCTGCGCGCGGCCGGCGTGATCGAGCGCCCGTGGGTCGAGGACCCGACCGCTCCCCACGGCCGGCGCCGGGCCGTGCGGCTCACCGCCGAGCTGGCGCCGAACTTCGCGCTCAACCAGGCCCTGTCGCCGTTCGCGTACGCCGCCCTCGACCTCCTCGACCGCGACGACCCCGCCTACGCGCACGACGTCGTCTCGGTCATCGAGGCCACCCTCGACGACCCCCGTCAGGTGCTCGCCGCGCAGGAGAACCGCGCGCGGGGCGAGGCCGTCGCGCAGATGAAGGCCGACGGGCTCGAGTACGACCAGCGGATGGCCCTGCTCGAGGACGTCGGCTACCCGAAGCCCCTCGCGGAGCTCCTCGAGGCCATGTTCGCCACCTACCGCCAGACGAACCCGTGGGTCGCGGACCTCGCCCTGTCCCCCAAGTCCGTGGTCCGGGACATGCACGAGCGCGCGATGAGCTTCGCCGAGTACGTCGCCTACTACCAGCTCGACCGCACCGAGGGCGTGCTGCTGCGGTACCTCGCCGACGCCTACCGGGCCCTGCGCCAGACGGTTCCCGAGGAGGCCCGCACCGAGGAGCTGTGGGAGATCATCGAGTGGCTGGGCGACCTCGTGCGCCGCACGGACTCCAGCCTGCTCGACGAGTGGGAGCGGCTCAGCAACCCGCTGGACGAGCACGGCGCCGACGCCCCCGGCGGCATCGACGAGGACGTCCCCGAGCCGATCACCGCCAACCCGCGCGTGTTCCGCGCCCTGGTCCGCGGCGCCCTGTTCCGCCGGGTCGAGCTGGCCGCGCGCGAGTTCTACGGCGGCCTCGCGCAGCTGGGCGACGTCGACACCGACGACGTCCCGTGGGACGCCGACCGCTGGCGGGCCGCGCTGGACCCCTTCTACGACGACCACGACGAGATCCTCACGGGCGCACCGGCCCGCGGGCCGGCGCTGTTCCAGGTCACCCCCGGCCGCGGCACGTGGCAGGTCCGCCAGCTGCTCGACGACCCCGAGGACGACCACGACTGGCGCATCGACGCGGTCGTCGACCTCGCGGGCTCGGACGAGACCGGCGAGGTCCAGCTCCGGATCACCGCCGTGGGTCCGCTGGGGGATCTGGCAGGCTGAACCATGGCCACGTGGGACGACGTGCGGCGCGAGGTCGCGGACCTGCCCGAGACCTCCGAGGGGCCGGGGCCGGGCTGGGGCGTGCGTGGCAAGCCGCTCGCCTGGGACCGGCCGCTGCGCGCGAAGGATCTCGAGGCGCTCGGCTCGTCGGCACCGCGGGGCCCGATCCTGTGCGCGCGCGTGCCCGGCCTGGAGGCCAAGGACGAGCTGATCGCCCGGCTGCCGGACGTCTACTTCACGACGCCGCACTTCCACGGCTACCCGGCGATCCTCGTGCGCCTCGACGTCATCGACGTGCCCGAGCTGCGCGACCTGCTGACGGAGGCGTGGCTGGCGCAGGCGCCGAAGCGGCTGGCCGCCCGGTGGCTCGCGGAGCATCCCGACGGTCCCGCCTGAGACGGCACCCGGCCGGCCCGGTGGGCGCGTTACCGTTCGCGCATGGCGACAGACCCGCAGGACCAGACGACCGAGCCGCCCGCGCGGCGGACCCGGTCGCCGCGCTTCGTCTTCCTCATCTGCCTGGTCGCAGCGCTCGCGTCGTCGTTCCTGCTGCAGAACCTGCTCGCGCTCGTGGTCGCCGTGGTCCTGGTCGTCACCGCGATGGTGCTCCAGGCTCGCGGCAAGAACCCCGCCACCTGGTTCGCCGCGGGCTCGGGCGTCGCGGCCGGGACGCTGATCTTCCTCGTCGCGATCTTCGTCCTCGGCCAGTAGGCCTCAGTGCCCGTAGGCCGCCATCATGCGGTCGGACGGCACGATCTGCTTGCCCAGCGGGAACAGCGAGATGGGCACCATCTTCCAGTTCGCCAGCGCCAGCGGGATGCCGATGATCGTGATCGCCTGCGCGATGCCGGTGACGATGTGCCCGAGCGCCAGCCACCAGCCCGCGACGATCACCCAGATGATGTTGCCGATCACCGAGAACGCGCCTGCCGTCGGCTTGTCGACGACCGTGCGCCCGAACGGCCACAGCGCGTAGCTCGCCATCCGGAACGACGCGATGCCGAACGGGATCGTGATGATGAGGATGCAGCAGATGATCCCGGCGACCACGTAGCCGAGGGCGAGCCAGAGCCCGGCGAGCACGAGCCAGATGAGGTTCAGCAGGGTCTTCACGACGCCAGCGTGCACCCTGCGCGACCGCGGGCGATATCCGGGACCACCCTGACCGGCCCCTAGGGTGGTTGCGTGGCGAAGAAGGAGCATGCCCCCACCGGCACCCAGGCGCTCGTCGCACTGACGGCGGCGGGCGTGCCGCACACGGCGCACGCGTACGAGCACGACCCCGCGAGCACCCTCGGGTACGGGCTCGAGGCCGCCGCCGCGCTCGGCGTGCCGGCCGAGCAGGTGTTCAAGACGCTCATGACCGTGGTGGACGGCACGCTCACGGTCGCGGTCGTGCCGGTCACCGGTCAGCTGGACCTCAAGGCGCTCGCGCACGCGGTCGGCGGCAAGAAGGCGTCCATGGCCGCGAAGCCCGAGGCGGAGCGCGCGACCGGGTACGTGGTCGGCGGCATCTCGCCGCTGGGCCAGCGCACGGCGCACCCGACCGTCGTGGACGAGACCGCCTGGCTGTTCGACACCGTCCTGGTCTCCGGCGGACGCCGCGGCCTCGACGTCGAGCTCGCGCCCGACGACCTGGTCCGGCTCACCGCGGCGACGGTCGCGGACATCGCGCGGAGCTGACCGCCGGTAGGTTCTGCGGCATGGGCGACGACGCGGCTGACCGGCTCACCCTCGCCGGCCGGCTGGCGGACGTGCGGCGGCGGGTGGCCTCCGCCGCGTCCGTGGCCGGCCGCGACCCGCACGACGTCCGGCTGCTCCTGGCGACCAAGACGCAGCCCGCGTCGCTGGTGCGGGCCGCGCTCGACGCGGACCGCGAGGCCCGCGCCGCCGACCCGACGCTGACCGCGGTGCTGGTCGGCGAGAACAGGGTGCAGGAGCTCGTCGCCAAGGGTCCGGAGCTCGCCGGGCTGGCGGGTCTCCACCTCATCGGGCCGCTGCAGTCCAACAAGGTCAACGCCGCCCTGCGCTGGGCGTCGTGCATCGAGTCGGTGGCCTCGCTTGACCTGGCGGAGCGGCTGTCGGCGCGCGCGACCGACCCGCTCGACGTCCATCTCCAGGTGAACGTGTCGGGCGAGGAGTCGAAGCACGGCGTGGCGCCGGGCGACGCCGTCGCGCTCGCGCACGGGGTCGCGGCACTGCCCAGGCTGCGCGTGGCGGGTCTGATGACCGTGGGCGCGCGGTCCGACGACGACGGCGTGGTCCGGGCCGGCTACGCGCTGCTGCGGTCGCTGCGGGACGAGATCGTCGCGGCGGGGACTCAGACGGCGACGGAGCTGTCCATGGGGATGAGCGGGGACCTCGAGCTCGCGATCGCCGAGGGCGCCACGCTGGTGCGGGTCGGGAGCGCGGTCTTCGGCGCGCGCCCGACGTGACCGCCGCGCAGCAGCACCACCTGCGCGGTCCGGACGGAGGCACGACGCCGGGTGCTCGCGAGCTCGCGGGCGTGCAGCACGGTGAGGCGGCGCAGCTGGCGGTCCAGATCGAGGTCCATGTCTCTCCTTCGTCGCGGGTCAGGAGCACGCGGCCGGTCGCCTGATACGTCCCGGGGTGACAAGTTCGCTTGACACGGTCGCCAATGTCAAGCACGCTTGTCACGTCAAGCACCCTTGACACCTGACGACGACGGAGGCGCGGCTCGTGACGGACACGCTCGACACCCTGCACACCCTGGACGTCCCCGCGGTGACCGCGGCTGTCCTCGTGCTCGCGGCGGCGACGCTCGTCGCCCTCGACCCGCTGCTCGGTCGACGCCAGCACCGGCGGCTCGTCGGCGACCTCGACGCCGCCGCGGACGATGCTGCGCGGGACGTGGTGCGGCGGCGCTTCTACCGGAGCTGGACGTGGCAGGGCTGGCTCGCGGGAGCGACCGCGATCGCCCTGGTGCTCGCGCTGCCGGGCGTCGGCATCGCTGACCTGGGGCTCCGCCTGCCCGACCTCGGCCGCCTGGTCCCGGGCGGTGCCTCCGACGACGCCGTGGCCATGCTGGTAGGTGCCGCGGTCGGGCTGGCGCTGTCGGCCGGCGCTCTCGCACTGATCCTGCGACGGTCCGCGGCCGGGCACCGTCCGACGGTCGCCACCGTCGAGGTCATGCTCCCGACCTCCCCGGCGGCCCGCCGCGGCTGGGCCGGCCTCGCCCTCTCCGCCGGCGTGACCGAGGAGATCACGTACCGCGGGCTGCTCGTGCTCGCCCTGGCCGTGGGCCTGCCGGCACTGGGTCACGGCGCGGTCGTCGCCGTCGCCGCGGCGCTCTTCGGGCTCGCCCACTGGTACCAGGGGCGCCTCGGCATGGTGGCCACGGGCGCGCTCGGCGCCGTGTTCGCCCAGCTGTACCTCGCGACGGGCAGCCTGCTGCTGCCGATCGTCCTGCACCTGCTGGTCGACCTCCGGCCGCTGCTGACCCGCGCCCCCGCCGTCGCGTCGCCCGTGTCCGTCGGCTCCCGATGAGGAACGACATCCGTCGGCTGCGCGAGGAGGCCGGCCTCTCCCAGGCCGCGCTCGCCGAGGCGCTCGCCGTCTCACGGCAGACCGTCAACTCGCTCGAGAACGGCCGCTACGACCCCTCCCTGCCGCTGGCGTTCGCCGTGGCCCGCTACTTCCGCACCACGATCGAGGAGATCTTCCATGACGACGTCTGAGCCCGAGAGCACCCGACGGACGCCACAGCGGACGCTGTCCGACCGCCGGTTCCTGGTCGCCTGCGCGTGCGGGCTCGTCGCCGTGGGCGTGCTCTGGCTGGTGTTCACGCTGGCCGGCCAGAGCGACACCGCCGCGGGCGCGCTCGTCGGCGGCGTCGCCGTGATCGCGCTCGCCGCCGTGGTGCGGTGGCGCGCGCGGCGCCGGGGACCGTCCGCCGACGGGGGCTTCGGCCGCACCGTCCTGGGGACCGCCGACGAGCGCGACCGGACGATCCTCACGGCCTCGCTCGCCTGGGTGGGCCTGGCCGCGTTCCTCGCCAACGCGCTCGGCCTCGCGGCAGTGGCGCTCGGTGCCGACGGGTCGACCGTGATCGGCGCCATCGAGGCCGCGCTCCTCGTCGTCCTCGTCACGGCGTTCCTGGTGCTCTCCCGCCGACTCTGACGAGAGGATGTGCCCATGGACGACGAGCGGGACGGCCGGTTCCCCCGGTGGGTGTACGGGGCGGGCACGGAACCCGACGCGCGGTTCTCCCTGGCGAACGAGCGGACGTTCCTCGCCTGGATCCGCACCTCGCTGGCCCTGCTCGCCGGCGGCGTGGCGCTCGAGGCCCTCGACCTGCCGGTCCAGCCCGACCTGCGGTTCGCGGCGGCCATGGTGCTCGTCGCGATCGGCGTCGTCGCGCCGGTGCTCGCCTGGTTCGGCTGGGCCCGCGCGGAGCGCTCCGTGCGCACCGGCACACCGCTGCCCGCACCGTCGGCCTTCGGCCTGCTGGTCATCGGGGTGTGCGTGGCGGGCGGGCTCGTGCTCGTCGGCCTGGCGCTGGCATGACCGACGCGGCGCCGACGACGCTGGCCGTCGAGCGCACGCACCTCGCGTGGCGTCGCACGTCGCTGGGGCTCTTCGGCGGCGGGATCGCGGCGGCCCACCTGCTCCAGCAGTACGTCGGCGCCTCGGCGTGGAGCATCGCGGGGATCGGGCTGGTCGCCGCCGTCGCGCTGGCCATCACCTCGCACCGACGCCATCTCGTCGGGCGTCACGTACCGCCGGGCGGCCGCCTCGTGACCGCGTGCGCGCTCTCGCTCGTCGTGATGGGGATCGCCGCCGTGGCGTTCGTGCTCCTCCACGGCGCCTGAGTCACGGCACCCGCGCGGTCCACCCCGGGTCGGCGAACTTGGTCCGCATCAGCTCGCCGGCCCGCTCCAGCTCCTCCGGGCGCAGCGTGCCGTCGACGGTCGGGTAGCGGCTGCGGAAGTGCGCGGCGAACGCGGCGATCACGGCCTCGCGCGGCAGCTGGGTCTGCGAGCGCACCGGGTCCACGCGCTTGTTCGCGCTCGTCGTCCCCTTGTCGGACAGCTTCTCGCGGCCGATCCGGAGCACCTCGAGCATCTTGTCGGCGTCGATGTCGTAGGACATGGTCACGTGGTGCAGCACCGCGCCGCCCACCATCCGCTTCTGCGCGGACCCCGCCAGCTTGCCCGCCGGTGAGGCGATGTCGTTCAGGCCGCTGGTGAAGGCCTGCACGCCGACGTCCGCGAGCGCTCCCAGCACCCACTGGTTGAGAAACCCGTAGGACTCCTCGAACGTCATGCCGTCCACCAGGGAGGCCGGGACCACCAGCGAGAACGTGATGCAGTTGCCCGCCTCCATGAACATCGCCCCGCCGCCGGAGATCCGCCGGACCACCGTGATGCCGTAGCGCTCGGTGGCCTCCAGGTCGACCTCGTTGCGCAGCGACTGGAACGACCCGATGATCACGGCCGGCTCCACCCACTCCCAGAACCGCAGCGTCGGGCCGCGCCGGCCGGCGGTCAGCTCCTCGGTCAGCACCTGGTCGAGCGCGGTGTGCAGCGCGGGCGGCAGCGGACCCGGATGGATCAGCTCGAACGTGTGGTCGGTCCAGGCGGTCGACAGCCCCAGCGCCCGCCGCACCGCCACGGCCACCGCGTGCGCGTCGAAGCCGACCATGGTGACCGGCTGCTCCTCGTGCGCGAGCGCCGAGGTCACGGCATCGGCCAACCGGCTGACCGGCGCGTCCCGGGGCAGACCGTCGAGCGCCGACGAGAGCACCTCGAGCGCCTCGTCTGGCTCGAGGAAGAAGTCCCCGCTCACGCTGACGCCGCTCAGCAGCCCGTCCACCACGTCGAGGTCGACCGCGACGAGCTTGCCGCCGGGAACCTTGTACTCACCGTGCACGGGCCCAGCGTAGGTGCATGGGCCAGGCCACGTGGGTCGTCAGCCCAGCGCCTGCACGGCCGACTGCGCCCGGCCCTGGACCATCGCCGAGAGGCTGGCCGGGTCGCCGAGCGTCGCCAGCGCCGCGTCCTGGTCGCCCGTCGCGAGCGACTCGGCGGTCCAGGTGACGATGGTGTTGCCGACGAGCATGTGGCCGCGGTACGTGGGCTGCGTCGTGCCCTCGGCGGCGTGCGTGATCTCCTGCACGATCGACGGATAGACGCCCTGGCCCTCGATGGCGGGCTCCGCGGTCCAGGTCGCGCCGTCGACGCCCGCGTTCACCTGGCTGTACTTGGGGCACGCGTCGACCGTGGTCACCAGCGCGCGGAACGCCTCGCGCGCGGCGGCCGGGTCGGGCAGCAGGACGATCTCCTGGTCGAACGTGAACGCGGTGTTCCCCCACATGCGGGTGTCGTACCAGGTGGGCGGCTGCTGAACGACCGTCACCGCGGTCACGCACTGCTCCGGCTCGATGTTCGATCCGACCGGGAGGCCCCAGGTCCCCGTGGTGATCAGCGGCTGCACTCCCGGCTTCGCGGCGGGGACGTCGGTGACGAGCTCCTCCGGCGTGACGAACAACCCGGTGGCCGTCGTGGCGTCGAAGACCGCGTCCGCACCGGGCGGCCCGACGGAGGCCGACGGTGGCGGTGTGCTCGGCGCCGTCGTCTCCGACGGCGTCACCGTGACGGTCTCGGTCGGCGTCGGCTCCGTCTCCACGGGCTGCCAGGGCTGCGCCACCAGGACGGTGACGACGGCGATCGCGAGCACCGCGACCAGCAGCCACCACCACCCGCGGCGCGACCGACCGGGTGCCCCTGCCGGCGGCTCGTCCCCGGGACCCGGGACCACGGGCTGCGGCACACTGCCGGACACGACCGCTCCTTCTCACGTCGGCGGCCGCACTGCAGCGGCCGTTGGTCCGAGGCTAAGCCGCTGCGGCCGACTGTGCAGGGATGAACTTCAGCGCGGCACGACGCCGCGGTTGCGCAACCCCCAGATGGCGGAGTCGGTGAGCGCCTCCCACGACGCCTCGAGCAGGTTGGGACCCACTCCGACGGTGCTCCACGACCGCTGGCCGTCGGTCATCTCGATGAGGACGCGGGTGACCGCGTCGGTCCCGTGCATCGAGTCGAGGATGCGCACCTTGAAGTCGATGAGCTCGAAGTCCTCGAGCTCCGGGTACACCCGGACCAGCGCGAGCCGCAGCGCGTGGTCGAGCGCGTTCACCGGGCCGTTGCCCTCGCCGGTGCTGACGATCCGCTCCCCGCCCGCGTGCAGCTTGACCGTGGCCTCCGCGGTCGCGGGGGTGCCCCGGCCGCCGCTGCGCTCGACGATGGTCCGCCACGACTCGACGCGGAAGTACTGCGGCCGCTGGCCGTCGATCTCCTCGAGCAGGAGCAGCTCGAAGGACGCGTCCGCCGCCTCGTAGGTGTAGCCGTTCGCCTCGGCGTCCTTGACCCGGTCCGTCACGCGGCCCAGGAGCTCCGGGCGGCCGGACAGGTCGAACCCGAGCTCGCGGCCCTTGAGCTCGATCGACGCGCGGCCGGCCATGTCGGAGATCAGCATGCGCATGTCGTTGCCGACGTTGGCCGGGTCCGTGTGCTGGTAGAGGTCGGGATCCACCTTGATGGCCGACGCGTGGATGCCGGCCTTGTGCGCGAACGCGCTGGCGCCCACGTACGGCGACCGGGCGAACGGCGAGATGTTCGTGATCTCGCTGATCGCGTGCGCGATGCGCGTGAGCTCGCCGAGCCCGCCCGGCAGGCCCTCGTCGACCTTGAGCACGGGCAGCCCGTACTTCAGCTGCAGGTTGGCGACGACCGCCAGCAGGTCGGCGTTGCCGGTGCGCTCGCCGTACCCGTTGACCGTCCCCTGCACGTGGGTGCAGCCGGCCTCGACGGCGGCCAGGGTGTTGGCGACAGCGCAGCCGGAGTCGTTGTGCGCGTGGATCCCCAGGACGGCGTCGGGCCCGACGGCGCCGCGGATCTCGTGCACGATCTCGGCCACCCACGTGGGCACCATGCCGCCGTTGGTGTCGCACAGCGCGACCACCTCGGCGCCGGCCTCGAAGCCGGCGAGGACGGCCGCGCGCGAGTACGCCGGGTCGAAGCGGTAGCCGTCGAAGAAGTGCTCCGCGTCCACCACCACCCGGCGGCCCTCGCGCACCAGGAACGCCACGGTGTCCGCGATCATCGCGATGTTCTCGTCGCCGGTGGTGCGCAGCGCCCGCTCCGCGTGCCGGAGGTCGTGCTTGGCGACGAGCGCGACGACGGGTGCCTCGGAGTCCACGAGCGCACGGACCTGCGGGTCGTCGACCGCGCGCGTCCCGGCCTTGCGGGTGCTGCCGAAGGCCGCCAGCTCGGCGTTGCGGAAGTCCAGCTCCTTGGCGGCCCGCTTGAAGAACTCCGTGTCCTTGGGCACCGCGCCCGGCCAGCCGCCCTCGATGAAGCCCACGCCGAGCTCGTCGAGCAGCGGGGCGATGGCCAGCTTGTCGGAGACGGAGAGGTTGATCCCCTCCTGCTGGGCACCGTCGCGCAGGGTCGTGTCGTAGACCTGGAACGGGGTGCTGACGGGGACGGACACGATGGGCTCTCTTCGGTGCTGGGACGGGCGACGTCATTACTGCGGAGAACGATCCGCCGGCGGGGGTGTGCCGGTGCAGTCGACGGTAGTCGGGGCGGGGGTGGTGCTCCGACCAACAAAAAGACCCCCCGGGGTACGGGAGGTCTGCGCGTCAGCTGGTGGGCCGACGCGCTACTCGATAATGAGGAAGGAGCGGGTCACCCGTGCATCGTGGCACACGTCACCATCCGTGGTCACGCGTTCCACGCCTTGGACACAGTGCCCACGGCGTGGCTGCCCGACCACGCGTGTCCGAGGTGTCCGGTTCGCTACCGTGGACACGTGCCGTCACCGGCGGCGTGCAGGTGGGTCGACCTACCAGGAGGCAGCATGTCCACCCCTACTCCCCCTCCGGAGCGCCAGTCCGCCTACCCGCACTCGACACCGGCCCCGCCGCCGGCACCGTCGCCCGCCCCGCCGCCGCCAGTGTCGGACCCCACGGTCGTCTTCCCGGCGGCGCTGCAGCCCGCGCAGGTCCCGCCTGCAGCCGCTCCCGCGCCCGCACCGGCCCCCGCACCGTCCCGCCCGGCAGGTCCGTCCGTGGACGCCGGGCGCTACTGGGCCGGGGTCGTCGCGACGGCCCTGGTGGCGGCGCTCGTCGGCCTGGTCGGGGTCGTGATCGTCGACCAGATCCTCTCCATCGAGCTGGCCGTGAAGGACATCTTCGGCACCAACTCCACCGGGGCCGCCTACGTGGTCGGCGCCGCCGTCTTCGCGGTGCTCGCCGGTGGGCTGCTGCACCTGCTGGTACTCACCACGCCGAAGCCCAAGGCGTTCTTCGGCTGGATCATGTTCCTCGGCACCCTCACGGCCGCGCTCCTGCCGCTCACCTGGACCGACGTCCTCGAGTCGTCGATCTCGGCGGGCATCGTGAACGCGCTCATCGGCATCGCGATCTGGTCGCTGCTCGTCGGCGTCCTGGGTCGGACGCTGCGCCCGGGGTCGTCGGTCGACTGACTCCCGTCAGCCGATCAGCTCGGCCGCGAGCGCCCGGACCACCGGCCACGCGGCGTCCGCCGTCGTGCCGACGACCGTCACGGTGAGCCCGTCGGCCGGGTCGTGCAGGCTCCGGAACGAGACTCCGGCGTCGTAGCCGTCGAGCTGGACCACGTCCTTGGTGGGGTGCACCCAGAACCCCAGGCCGTAGCGCCGGTCGTCCTCGGGCGCCTTGCTGCGGGGCCGGACCATCTCGGCGACCGACTCCTTGCTCACGATCGCGCCCGCGAAGAGCGCGGTCCAGAACCGGTGCACGTCCGCGCCCGTGGTGTAGATCCCCCCGTCCCCCGTACCGAGCACCGGCAGGTGAAACACGTTGGTCCGCCACTCGCCGTCCATCTCCACGTAGCCGAGGGCCGCACGGCCCGGCAGCGCGTCCGACCGCAGGAAGTCGGTGTCGGCCAGGCCGGCCGGCGCGCAGACGCGCTGCCGGACCAGGTCGTGGAACGGCACCCCGGAGGCACGCTCCGCCAGGAGGGCGAGCACGACGTACCCGCCGTTGCAGTAGAAGAACCGCTCCCCCGCGACGAACGACGTCGGGAAGCCGTCGAGGACCGCGAGGAACTGCTCCGTCGTCGCCAGCTCCTGCACCGGGACCGGCATCGCGTACGCGCTGATCGGGGTGTCGTCGTCCTCGTCGAGGTAGTCGCCGATGCCCGACCGGTGCGCGAGCAGGTGCTCGACCGTGACGTCGTCGGCGATCAGCGGCAGGTCGGTGCCGAGCAGCGAGCGCGCGGTCGTGCCCAGCGAGAGCGTGCCGTCCTCGACGAGGCTCATCACGGCGAGCGCGGTCATGGCCTTGGACCCGCTCGCGATCGCCACCTGGGAGTCCGGCGTCATGGCGATGCCGTGCCGCCGGTCCGCCAGGCCGTACGCGGCGGAGAGCTCCGTCGTGCCGGCGCGGTCGACCCGCACCACGCCCGCGAAGCCGGTCTCGGTCGCGATGCGGTCGACGTCCTCCTCGAGCGACATCAGACGAGGCGGTGCAGCCAACCGTGCCGGTCGGTGGCCCGCCCGTACTGGATGTCCGTCAGCTCCGCGCGGATGCGCGTGGTGACCGGTCCGGCCTCGCCGTCCCCGACCGTGAGGTCGAAGTCGTCGCTGGCCATGCGGCCGATGGGCGTCATGACGGCGGCCGTCCCGCACGCGAAGACCTCGCGCACCGAGCCGTCGGCCAGGCCCGCCTGGAGCTCGGCCAGCGGGATCGGGCGCTCCGACACCTCGTGCCCCGCGTCCGTCAGCAGCCGCAGGATCGACATGCGCGTCACGCCCTCGAGGATCGACCCCGAGACGGGCGGCGTGGCCACCGAGCCGTCCGCGTAGACGACGAAGACGTTCATCCCGC
This sequence comes from Cellulomonas sp. P4_D11, assembly GCF_056401915.1. Classification (NCBI taxonomy): domain Bacteria; kingdom Bacillati; phylum Actinomycetota; class Actinomycetes; order Micrococcales; family Cellulomonadaceae; genus Cellulomonas; species Cellulomonas sp. P4_D11. Next base: position 236,414 of record NZ_JBFUIK010000001.1, read on the forward strand.
CGAGCTCCTCCAGCTGGGTGTTCGTCGACGCGTCGAGGAAGCAGACCTGCTCGAAGCCCTTGGCGTACGCCTCCTGCTGCGGGAGCAGGCTCGCGGCGTAGTTGCCGCCGCACTTGGCGGCACCGGTGCCCCCCGCGCCAGCGCGGTGGTACTCCTGGTCGACCCAGATGGACACCGGGCGCACGCCGCCCGCGAAGTACGGGCCCACGGGCGACGCGATGACGAGGAACTCCGCCTCCAGCGACGGCCGCACCCCGAGGAAGCTCTCCGACGCGTACATGAACGGGCGCAGGTAGAGGCTGGTCTCCTCGCCGGACGGCACCCACGCCCGGTCCGTCGCGACGAGCGCGTGGATGGCGCCGAGGAAGTCCGCCTCGGACAGCTCCGGCAGCGCCAGGCGTCGGGCCGACCGCGCGAACCGCGCGGCGTTGGCGCGCGGGCGGAACGTCCACACCGAGCCGTCGGCGTGCCGGTACGCCTTCATGCCCTCGAAGATCTCCTGCGCGTAGTGCAGGACCGCGGTCGCGGGGTCGAGCAGGAGGGGGCCGTACTTCTCGATGCGGCGACCGGTCCAGCCGCTCTCCTGCGAGTACGAGATGCGGGCCATGTGCTCGGTGAACACCGTGCCGAACTTCGGCGACGCCAGCGCGGCCTCGCGCTGCTCGTCGGGGACGGGGGTGTCCGTGCGCGTCACCTCGAAGAGGTCGGCAGAGGTGGGGGTGGTCGTGGGGTTCGTCGTAGTGCTCATCTGCGGGGGCCTTTCACCAGAGTCAGGTTTGACGGTACCGGTGAGGACGGCCGGGTGGATATCCGAGGGCTCTCCCCCGGACCTGGATCAGCCGGCGATGCGCGCGGCGAGGTCCTTGCCCACCTCGGCCGTCGACCGTACTCGCTCGGCCTGGCCGCGCTCCGCGATGTCGTCGGCGACCGCCTTCTCCACGCGCGCGGCCTCGTCGGCGAGGCCCAGGTGCTCGAGCAGGAGGGCGACCGACAGCACCGTGGCGGTCGGGTCGGCCTTGCCCTGGCCCGCGATGTCCGGGGCGGAGCCGTGCACGGGCTCGAACATGCTCGGCGCCGTGCGGTCCGGGTTGATGTTCGCCGAGGCCGCCAGGCCGATGCCGCCGGTGATCGCGGCGGCGAGGTCCGTGAGGATGTCGCCGAAGAGGTTGTCGGTGACGATCACGTCGAACCGCGACGGGTTGGTGACCAGGAAGATGGTCGCCGCGTCCACGTGCAGGTAGTCGACGGTCACGTCGGGGAACTCCGCGTTCACGGCCTCGACCGTGCGACGCCACAGGTGACCGGCGTGCACGAGCACGTTGTGCTTGTGCACCAGCGTGAGCTTCTTGCGCGGGCGGGCCGCGGCACGGGCGAACGCGTCGCGGACCACACGCTCGACGCCGAACGCCGTGTTCACGGACACCTCGTTGGCGACCTCGTGCGGGGTGCCGACGCGGATCGCGCCGCCGTTGCCGACGTACGGGCCCTCGGTGCCCTCGCGGACCACCACGAAGTCGATCTCGCCGGGGTTCGCCAGCGGAGAGGCGACGCCGGGGTACAGGCGGCTCGGGCGCAGGTTGACGTAGTGGTCCAGCGCGAAGCGCAGCTTGAGCAGCAGCCCGCGCTCGAGCACGCCCGACGGGACGCTCGGGTCGCCGATGGCGCCGAGCAGGATGGCGTCGTGCGCGCGGATCGCGTCGAGGTCGGTGTCCGTCAGCGTCTCGCCCGTGGCGTGCCAGCGGCGCGCGCCGAGGTCGAAGTCGGTCGTCGACACCGTGACGGACCCGCCGTGCAGAGCGGTGTCGAGGGCCAGCAGGCCCTGCTCGACGACCTCCGTGCCGATGCCGTCACCGGCGACGACAGCGAGGCGGATGTCCCTTGCGGAGGAGGTGTCGACCATGGATCGAGCCTAGACCCCGTCCCACCGCTCGGGACGGATGTCTCACAGTGCGGTCAGTCGACCGCGGGGGTCGGGCCGCTCGTCGGGTAGATCAGCTCGAAGCGCTCGAGGAGCACGTCGGTGCTCGGGGAGAACCCGTCCCCCAGCACCCGGCGCCACGACTCCTCGTGGTGCGTCCGCCAGAACTCCAGCGACCCGTCGCCCTCCGCCTCGGCGGCGGCGTGGTCCGCGTCGACCTGGTCGAACGGCACCACGGCGACCTCCGTCGTGCGCAGCAGCGCCCGGGGGGTTCCCGCGTCGTCCACCACGATCGACAGGTCACCCACGCGCGGGAGCTCCAGGCCGACCTGCTCGAGCTCGGCCACGGCCAACGCGTGCGCCGTGCGCCGGCCGTCGAGCACCCGGGCCAACAGCTCCGCCGCCTCGGCGTCGTCGCCGTACGACCACGACGGCGGGGGGACCACGTCCTCGGGCGACTCACCGAGCACGCTGTCCAGCTTGCCGAACCCCACGTGCCCTCGGGCCGCCTGCCAGAACGCGGCGATGCGCACGTCCTCGACCGCGCCCTCGACGCCCTCCACCTGCTCGTCGGTCATCGTCGTCCCTCCGTCGTCGTGCGCCCATCCTTGCGTACGCGCAGCCCAGCGGCACATCCCCGCCGCCGAGGGACGGCGCGCCGCGACACGGACGTGGGTCCGGCACACGACGACGCGAGCGCACGTCCTCGTGCTGAGCACACGTGCTCAGCAGCTCGGCCGGCGGCCGAACGCAGGACGGCACCCCCGGCCGGGGCCAGGGTGCCGTCCGGGGAGGTCGCGTCAGCGCGCCGCGCTGCCCTCGACGTAGTCGGTCTCCGACGGCTTCACCCAGGCGAACAGCTTGCGCAGCTCGCGGCCGACGGGCTCGATCGGGTGGTTCTGGCCCTTCTCGCGCAGGGCCTTGAACTCCGGCGCGCCGGCGTCCTGGTCGGTGATGAAGCGCTCGGCGAAGGCACCCGACTGGATGTCCCCGAGGACCGCCTGCATGTTCGCCTTCACGTCGGGCGTGATGACGCGCGGGCCGGACACGTAGTCGCCGTACTCGGCGGTGTCGGACACGGACCAGCGCTGCTTGGTGATGCCGCCCTCGAAGATGAGGTCGACGATCAGCTTGAGCTCGTGCAGGACCTCGAAGTACGCGACCTCGGGCTGGTAGCCGGCCTCGGTGAGGGTCTCGAAGCCGTACTGGATCAGCTGCGAGACGCCGCCGCACAGGACGGCCTGCTCGCCGAAGAGGTCGGTCTCGGTCTCCTCGGTGAACGTGGTCTTGATGCCGGCTGCGCGCAGGCCGCCGATCGCCTTGGCGTAGGACAGCGCCAGGTCCCAGGCGGAGCCCGAGGCGTCCTGCTCGACGGCGACGATGACCGGCACGCCGCGCCCGTCGACGTACTCGCGACGGACCAGGTGACCCGGGCCCTTGGGCGCGACCATGAGGACGTCGTGGCCCGCGGCGGGCTTGATGTAGCCGAAGCGGATGTTGAAGCCGTGTCCGAAGACGAGCGCGGCGCCATCCTTCAGGTTGGGCTCGATCTCCTCGCGGTACACGATGCGCTGGACCTGGTCGGGCGCCAGGATGACGACGACGTCGGCCTCGCGGACCGCGTCGGCCACCGAGGCGACCTTGAGGCCCTGGTTCTCGGCCTTGGCACGCGACGCGGAACCCTCGCGCAGGCCGACGGTCACGTCGACGCCGGAGTCGCGCAGGTTCAGGCTGTGCGCATGCCCCTGGCTGCCGTACCCGACGACGGCGACCTTCTTGGACTGGATGATCGACAGGTCGGCGTCGTCGTCGTAGAACAGCTCGGCCACGATGGGTCTCCTCGGTGTGTGTTTCTGCAGTGGTGAAAAGTCGGTCAGGCGGAGCGGTTGACGCGCTCGAGGGCGCGGTCGGTGATCGAGCGCGACCCGCGGCCGATGGCCACGGTGCCGGACTGCACGATCTCCCGGATGCCGAACGGCTCCAGGGCGGCGAGCAGGGCGTCGAGCTTGCCCGGTCCGCCGGTCGCCTCGATGACGACCGTGTCGGGCACGACGTCGACGACGTGCGCCCGGAACAGCTGGACGACCTCGAGGACGCTGGTGCGCTGCGTGGTGTCGGCCTTGACCTTCACCAGCACGAGCTCGCGCTGCACGGAGGCCGCGTCCTCGAGCTCGACGATCTTGATGACGTTGATCAGCTTGTTCAGCTGCTTGGTCACCTGCTCGAGCGGCAGGGCGTCGACGTCGACGACGACCGTGATGCGCGAGATCTCGTCGTGCTCGGTGGGACCGACCGCGAGCGAGTGGATGTTGAACGACCGCCGCGCGAACAGGCCGGCGACGCGCGTGAGCACGCCGGGCTTGTTCTCGACGAGGACCGACAAGGTGTGACGGGACATGGCTCAGTCCTCCCGGTCCCACGCCGGGGAGATGCCCCGGGCGTACTGGATGTCGTCGTTGCTGACGCCGGCCGCGACCATCGGCCAGACCATCGCGTCGCGCGACACGGTGAAGTCGATGACGACCGGCTGGTCGTTGATCTCGAGGGCGCGCTTGATCGTCGCGTCGACGTCACCGAGCGTCTCGCAGCGCAGGCCGGCGCAGCCGTAGGCGTCGGCGAGCTTGACGAAGTCGGGGATGCGCGCGGTGCCGTGCCCGGTGTTCAGGTCGGTGTTGGAGTAGCGGGACTCGTAGAAGAGCGTCTGCCACTGCCGCACCATGCCGAGCGACGAGTTGTTGATGATCGCGACCTTGATCGGGATCTCGTTGATCGTGCAGGTGGCCAGCTCCTGGTTGGTCATCTGGAAGCAGCCGTCGCCGTCGATCGCCCAGACGGTCCGCGACGGGTCGCCCACCTTCGCGCCCATCGCCGCCGGAACCGCGTAGCCCATGGTGCCCAGGCCGCCCGAGTTGAGCCAGGAGTTGGGCCGCTGGTACTTGATGAACTGCGCGGCCCACATCTGGTGCTGACCCACGCCCGCGGCGAAGATCGACTCCGGCCCGGACAGCTCACCGATCCGCTGGATGACGTGCTGCGGGGCCAGGTGGCCGTCGGCCGGCACGTCGAAGCCGAGCGGGAACGTCGAGCGCCAGTCGTCCAGCTGGCGCCACCACTCCTCGAGGTCCGGCCGGCCGTGCTGCGTGTGCTCGCGGGCGAGCTCGGGCAGCAGGTCGGCCATGACCTCCTTGAGGTCGCCGACGATGGGCACGTCGACGTGGCGGTTCTTGCCGATCTCGGCCGGGTCGATGTCCGCGTGCACGATCGTGGCGTTCGGCGCGAAGCTCGACAGCTGGCCGGTCACCCGGTCGTCGAACCGGGCTCCCAGGGCGACGATGAGGTCCGCCTTCTGCAGAGCCGCGACCGCGGGCACGGTGCCGTGCATGCCGGGCATGCCGACGTGCTGCGGGTGCGAGTCGGGCAGCGCGCCGCGGGCCATCAGCGTGGTCACCACCGGGGCGCCGGACGCCTCGGTGAGCGCGCGCAGCTCGGCCGCCGCGCGGGCCCGGATGACACCGCCGCCGACGTACAGGACGGGGCGCCGCGCGGTGGCCAGCAGCCGGGCCGCCTCGCGGATCTGCTTGGCGTGCGGCTTGGTGACCGGGTGGTAGCCCGGCAGCGTGAGCTCCTGCGGCCACGAGAACGTGGTCTGCGACTGCATCGCCGACTTCGCGATGTCGACGAGCACCGGTCCCGGGCGGCCCGTCGAGGCGATGTGGAAGGCCTCGGCGATGACGCGCGGGATGTCGTCCGGGTTGGTGACCAGGTAGTTGTGCTTGGTGACCGGCAGCGTGATGCCGACGATGTCGGCCTCCTGGAACGCGTCCGTGCCGATCATCGACGCCGAGACCTGCCCGGTGATCGCGACGAGCGGCACCGAGTCCATGTGGGCGTCGGCGATGGGGGTCACCAGGTTCGTCGCGCCCGGCCCGGAGGTCGCCATGCAGACCCCGACGCGACCGGTGGCGGCGGCGTAGCCGGCGGCCGCGTGGCCGCCGCCCTGCTCGTGCCGCACGAGGATGTGGCGGACCCGCGTGGAGTCCATCAGCGGGTCGTACGTCGGGAGGATCGCGCCGCCGGGGATGCCGAAGACGACCTCGACGCCGGCCTCCTCGAGCGAGCGGACGATCGACTTCGCGCCGGTGACCTGCTCGGGCCCGATCGCGCTCGTCGTCGCCGGGGCGGTGACGCGCGGGGTCGCAGACGTGGGCGTGGGCGTTCGCGGCGGTGCCGGGTGAGGGCCCTGGACCATCGATGTCTCCCTGACTTGCTGCTGGGGTGCTGCCTGGGTGGTGCGGTGCTCCGAACACAGAAAAGCCCCTCGAGCCACGTACGGGCTGGACGAGGGGCGAGCGCGCTGACGGGGCCTGTGCGGGAGGCCTCTAGCCGGCGCGCTCAGGAAGTACTACGAGGAGGATCGTCTGCACGCGTTGGACACTACGCCCACGTCTCCGATGTGTCACGCCACCACTCGTCCGTCTCACATCGTGGTTCACGGGATCAAGGGGCGGACGGCGCGCTGTCGGCGACGGGGTCCATGTCGAACGCCGGCAGCCCGTCGATGCTCGTGCGGTTCTTGAGCCGCCGGTAGTCGGCCTGGCCCTCGACGCCCTTGCGCTCCATGTACGGAGGCAGCAGGTCCCGCTCCCCCTCGAGAGCCATCAGCGGGACGCCGTAGCCGCACGAGTCGGAGACCCGGTCCACCTCGACCACGATCACGGCGCGGGCCCCGCGCGTCTCCGGGAACAGCGCGGCGAGCTCGTCGAAACCCTCGTCGTAGAGCGTGACGAACCGGCCGCGGCCGTAGAGGCGGACGATGTTCGGCGGACCCTGGAACGCGCAGAACATCAGGGTGATGCGGCCGTTGTCTCGCAGGTGGGCGATCGTCTCCGACCCGCTCGCCGTGAGGTCGATGTACGCGACGGTGTGCTCGTCGAGCACGACGAACGACCCGGCGATGCCCTTGGGCGACAGGTTCACGTGCCCGTCCGGACCGCTCGGGGCGGTCGCGACGAAGAACATCGGCTGCGCCTCGACGAACGCGCGCAACCGACCGTCGATGCTCTCGTGCACCTTGCCCACGCCTGCTCCTACCCCTCGCCGACCTCCCTCCGAGCGTAGCCATGGCCGACCGGGCGGTCGTCGACGATCCGCAGTGCGGGCAGCCCGCGGCGACGGACGAGGACCTCGGCGAGCACGAGGTTCGGGATCCAGGCGAGGAACGGGACGACGGCGTAGGCGTTGGTGAACGCGGCGTCGGCGTCGGCGCCCGTCACGATCCACGGCGACTGCGCCGCCACGAGCACCCCGGTCCAGAGGCGGAGCGTGACCGCCGCGTAGGTCAGGGAGAAGTTGCGGATCATCCACGCCTGGTGGCTGCGGACGTCGCCTGACCGGATCGCCCGGTACCCGCGCCACGCGGTCCCGATCCACAGCACGGCGAGGGTGCCGAAGCCCGCGAAGCCGACCATCCCCGCGGAGTTCACCGGAGCCAGCGCGAGCGACGCCACGCCGCCGACCAGCACCGCCACCAGATAGACGCGGCCGACCGCGCGGTGCACGACGCGAGCACGCTCGCGCAGCCACCGCCAGAACTGCAGCGGGCCGACCAGCAGCGCGACACCACCGCCGACGATGTGCACGTAGAAGGCGGCGTGCACCCACGCCGGCTGGTCCTCGTAGGCGCCCGCCAGGCCCACCGCGTCGCCTGCCAGCTCGTGCAGCGGCGTCGTGAGGTACGGGGTCACGGCGTAGACGGCGATCGCGAGCGACGACAGCGCGACCCACGTCCACCCGACGCGGGACCGTGGCCGGGTGCGGGGTCGGGGCGGCGCGTCGACGAGGCTCATGCCTCGACGCTAGGGAGCGCGGTACGCCCGGTCTGTCACGCCTGCCCACCGACGGACCCGGGGGCTCACCCCCGGCTCAGGACCGGTAGACCCGCGCCTCCCACGCCCGCAGCCGTATCCGGCCCCCGTCGCTGAGCGGGTCGGCGTCCGCGTAGTTGCCCAGCACGAGCTCGCCCTCGGCCCGCACCTCGGCCTGGTCGACCTCCTGCACGTCGCCCGAGAAGTTGCCCATGACCGTCAGCGTGACGTCCCCGAGCCGGCGCGTGAACGCGTACACGTGCTCGTGGTCGGGCAGGAGCATCGTGAAGTCGCCGAGCGCCACGACGGGGTCGTCGTGCCGCAGCGCGATGAGCGCCCGGTAGTAGTGGAAGACCGAGCCGGCGTCGGCGCGCTCGATCTCCGCGTTCAGCGAGGGGTAGTTCGCGTTCACCTCGATCCACGGCGTGCCCGTGGTGAACCCCGCGTGCGGCGAGCCGTCCCACTGCATCGGCGTGCGGGCGTTGTCGCGGCCCATGGCGGCGATCCCCGCGAGCAGGTCCTCGTCGGTCCCGTGCCCCTCGGTCCGGGCCACCGCGACGTGGTTGAGCGTCTCGATGTCGCGGTACTGGTCGAAGCGCGTGAAGTGCGCGTTCGTCATCCCGAGCTCCTCGCCCTGGTAGACGTACGGCGTGCCCCGGTGGAGGTGAAGAACGGTGGCGAGCATGGTCGCGGACTCTCGTCGGAACGCGCCGTCGTCCCCGAACCGCGACACCACGCGCGGCTGGTCATGGTTGTCCCAGTAGAGGCTGTTCCACCCGAGGTCCGCCAGGCCGGCCTGCCAGCGCCCGAACGACGCCTTGAGGTCGAGCAGCCGCAGCGGCCGGACGTCGAACTTGCCGCCCGGGCCGTGGTCGAGGCCGACGTGCTCGAACTGGAACACCATGTCGACCTCCTCCCGTGCCGGGTCGGTGAAGTCGCGCGCCTGCTCGACCGTGACGCCGGGCATCTCCCCCACCGTCAGCAGCCGGTCGGGCCGGCCGGCGAAGACCGCCTTGTGCATCTCCGCCAGGAACTCGTGGATGCGCGGCCCGCAGACGTAGAACGGCGAGCCGTCGGCGAGCAGCCCGTCGCTGACGATGCCGTCGGGCAGCGTGGTGTCCTTCGAGATGAGGTTGATGACGTCCATCCGGAAGCCGTCGACCCCACGGTCCAGCCACCAGCGCATCATCGCGTAGACGGCGTCGCGGACCTGCGGGTTCTCCCAGTTCAGGTCCGGCTGCTTGCGGCTGAACAGGTGCAGGAAGTACTCGCCGGAGCGCTCGTCGAGCTCCCACGCCGACCCCTCGAAGAACGAGCGCCAGTTGGTGGGCTCCGCCCCGGGGGCACCGGCCGCCATCCCGCCGCGCGGCGGCCGCCACCAGTACCAGTCCCGCTTCGGGCTCGCGGGGTCGCGGGACTCGACGAACCACGGGTGCTCGTCGGAGGTGTGGTTGACGACGAGGTCCATGACCAGCCTCATGCCGCGCGCGTGCAGCGCGGCCACCAGCTCGTCGAGGTCGGCGAGCGTGCCGAACACCGGGTCGACCGCCTGGTAGTCGCTGATGTCGTACCCGTTGTCGTCCTGCGGCGACGCGTAGATGGGCGACAGCCAGACCACGTCGACACCGAGCGCGACGAGGTGGTCGAGCCGCCCGAGGATGCCGCGCAGGTCGCCGATGCCGTCGCCGTCCGAGTCCGCGAACGAGCGCGGGTACACCTGGTACACGACGGCTCGGGTCCACCACGGGGCGTCCTGGGTCGTCCACGTCATGCGAGCGCTCCTCTCGTGGGGGCGGGGGTGGGCAGCAGCTCCTGGTCCACCTGGTCGAGGTCGATGCGGTCGACGGCGTCCTGGATGGCGACCGTCGCGGCTCCACGGGCCCACGCGGAGAAGCCGGACTCGTCGACGTACAGCCCGACGGGCTCGGCGCGCGGGTCGCGGTCGGCGGCGACGGCGGCCCGCACGCGCTCCTCGGCGACCGAGAACAGCCCGATGCCCTCGCCGGCGAGGACGGCCGCCGGCTGCAGGGTCAGGTTGACCGACAGGGCGACGAGGCGCCCGAGGGCGGCCGCGGCCTCGTCGACCACCGTCGTCGCCGCCGGGTCGCCGTCGCGGGCGAGACGCAGCACCTCGCCGTAGTCGACAGGTCTCTGCAGGGCGGCCGACACCTGGGCCGCGATCGACCCGGACGTCAGCATGGCCTCGGCGCACCCCCGGTGGCCCGCGTGGCAGACCGGCCCGGTCGTGCCGAGCGGGATGTGGCCGCCCAGGCCGACGCCCGCCTCCCGGGAGCGCACGACCTCGCCGTTCACCACCAGGGCGTACCCGATGCCGGCGCCGATGGTGATGACGACGAATCCCGGGATGCCGCGACCCAGACCGAACCAGCGCTCGGCCTCGGCGAGCGCGACCAGGTCGTTCTCGAGCGATGCGGGGACACCCAGCTCGGCCTCGACCAGCTGGGCGAAGGGCACGTCGGTCCAGTCGAGGAACGGGGCGAACTCCACGCGCCCGTCCCGCACGGCGCCGCCGAGCGACACCCCGACGCCCGCGATGCGGTCGACACCGAGGCCCCGGACCGCCCGCGCGATCTCCGCGGCGACACTGTCCGGGTCGTGGGTGCCCAGAGGGTGCTCCTCGTACGCAAGGAGCCCGGCACGCACGTCGGTCGCGACGACGTGCAGACAGTCGCCCGTGACCTTGACGCCAGCGAACTGGGCGAGTCCGGGCCGGACGTCGAGCGGACGGACGGGGCGGCCGACCGACCCGTCGGAGCGGTCGTCGAGCTCGACCAGGAGCCCGCGGTCGAGGAAGGGCTTCGCGAGGCGGGTGAGGCTGGGCGGCGACAGACCGAGCCGGCTGGTCAGCTCGCTGCGGGAGATCGGCCCATGGATCAGCACCGCGCGCGCGAGAGCCCGCTCGCTCTCGCTCAGCATGCGTTCGCTTCGTTCATTGATTCCATCATGGCATGAACGAGGCCCCAAACGACGGCGATCTCTCGATCCAGAGCACTTGTGTCAGTTGTTTCTTCCGTGTTAGAACTAAAGCATGCTCTTCCACGACGAGGTGACCGCCGGCGACCGGCACGCCGCGACCCTCACCGCGGGGCGGGTCCTGCACCTGCATCGCGGCGGCACGAGCGTCGTGATCGACGTCGATGCAACCCCGCACCCAGCGATCGTGCACTGGGGCGAGGAGCTGGTCGGCTCGAGCGAGCAGACGCTGCGCAGCCTTGCCGTGGCGGCACGACCGCAGCGCGTCTCCGGCGGTCTCGACGAGCCCGCGCGGGCGACTCTGGTCTCCTCGCAGGCCGGCGGATGGCTGGGCACCCCCGGCCTCGAAGGGCACCGCGACGGCGCCTCGTTCAGCGTCCGGCTGGAGCTCGTCGACGTGCAGGCCAACGACCACCGCGCCCAGCTGTCGCTCGTCGACCGTGAGGCTCGGCTCAGCGCGCAGCTCGAGCTGCGCGTCGGGACCTCCGGGCTCCTGCACCAGCGGATCACTGTGCGCAACGCCGGCGAGTCCCCCTACACCGTCCAGGCGCTGCACCTCGCGTTCCCCGTCCCGTGGGACGCCACCGAGATCCTCGACACCACGGGCCGCCACCTGCGGGAGAGGTCGCCGCAGCGGCATCCCTTCGCCTACGGGACGTACCTGCGCGAGAGCCGCCGGGGCCGACCGGGCGCGGACGCCACGCTGGTGCTCGCCGCCGGGCGCCCCGGGTTCGGCTTCGAGCGCGGTCGCGTCCACGCGGTCCACGTCGCGTGGAGCGGGAACCACCGCCTCCTCGCCGAGCGCTCGGTGTCGGGCGAGGCGTTCCTCGCGGGCGGAGAGCTGTTCGCGCCCGGCGAGGTCGTCCTGGCCCCCGGCGCGTCGCTCACGTCGCCCGAGGTCGTCGGGTCCTGGGGCGACGGGCTGAGCGAGCTCGCGCACCGCTTCCACGACGAGTGGCGCCGCCGCCCAGCGCACCCTCGCCGGCCGCGGCCGATCACCCTCAACACGTGGGAGGCGGTCTACTTCGACCACTCGCTCGAGCGCCTCACGGCGCTGGCGGACTCCGCCGCGTCGGTCGGCGTCGAGCGCTTCGTGCTCGACGACGGGTGGTTCGCCGGTCGGCGCGACGACACCGCGGGTCTGGGCGACTGGTACGTCGACGCGACGATCTGGCCCGACGGCCTGCACCCGCTCGTGGACCACGTCCTGGCCCGCGGGATGGAGTTCGGACTGTGGGTGGAGCCCGAGATGGTGAACCCGGACAGCGAGGTCGCCCGGCGGCACCCCGACTGGATCCTGCGGGGGCGGATGTCGCTGCCGCCCGCCGCCCGCCAGCAGCAGGTGCTCGACCTCGCGCACGAGGACGCCTACGCCTACGTCGCGGCCCGCCTGCGTGCGCTGCTCGACGAGTACCCGATCGCGTACCTCAAGTGGGACCACAACCGGGACCTGCTCGACGCCGGCAGCGGCCCCGAGGGGGTCGCACGGGTCCGTGAGCACACCCTGGCCCTCTACCGGCTGCTCGACGAGCTCAAGGCGGCGCACCCCCGCCTGGAGATCGAGAGCTGCGCCTCCGGTGGCGCTCGCGTCGACCTCGGCATCCTGGCGCGCACCGACCGGATCTGGACCAGCGACACCCTCGACCCGCTCGAGCGCCTCGTGAACCAGCGGTACACCGCGCTCGTGGTGCCCCCCGAGCTGATGGGCATGCACCTGACCAGCCCCGTCGTGCACTCGACCGGCCGGACCGTGGACCTCGACTTCAGCGCCGCGGTCGCCCTGTTCGGCCACTTCGGGATCGAGTGGGACCTGACCGCCACCGACGACGACACCCGGCGCCGGATCGCGGCGTGGGTGGAGTACGCCAAGCGCATCCGCCCGCTGGTCGCCACCGGCCGCACCGTCGACGTCGACGACACCGAGCCCGGGATCGACGTCCGCGGCGTCGTCGCCCCGGACGGCACGTCGGCCGTGTTCACCCTCACGCAGACCGACACGACCGCCGCGTACCCGCCGGGCCGGGTCCGGATCCCCGGGCTCGACCCCGCCCGGCGCTACACGCTCCGGCTCGTCGGGGGCGCGACGAACGCCGCCGCTCAGTCGGAGCTCCAGTGGCTGGACTACGACACCACGCTGACGGGTCGTGAGCTCGACGCCGTCGGCCTGCGCCCCCCTGTCCAGTACCCCCAGAGATCCACCGTCATCGAGCTGGTCGCTCAGGACTGAGCAGCCAGAACCCGGCGCAAGGAGGCGCACGATGAGACACCGAGACCCGCGACGAGTTCGCCTGGCAGCAGCGGCCGCAGCGGTCGTCCTGCTGGCCGCCATCAGCGGCTGCGCGAACGAACCGTCCGACGGCGTGACCACCCTGAACTTCTTCCAGTTCAAGGGTGAGGCGCTCGAGGACTTCGACACGATCATCGCCGACTTCGAGGCGGAGAACCCCGACATCCGCGTCGTGCAGAACCAGGTCGCCGATGCCGACACCGTCATCCGGACGCTCCTGGTCAAGAACAAGGCGCCCGACGTCATCACCCTCAACGCGAGCGGCAACTTCGGGCGCCTGGCGCAGGCCGGGGTGTTCTACGACTTCTCCGACGAGCCCGTGCTCGACACCATCAACCCGGCGGTGCAGGAGATCCTCAAGGACCTCGGCACGTACGGGGACGAGGTCAATGGCCTCGGCTACGTCAACAACGCCAACGGGATCATCTACAACCAGGAGATCTTCGCCGAGCAAGGCCTCGAGGTTCCCGAGACGTGGGACGAGCTGATCGCCGTGTGCGACGCGCTCAAGGGTGCGGGGATCACCCCGTTCTACGGCACCCTCGCCGACTCCTGGACCGGGCTGCCCTCGTTCAACGCGCTCGGCGCCTACCCGGCGCAGGACGGCTTCTTCGACAAGATGCGCGCCCAGGGCGAGAACACCGGACCGAACTCCGAGGTCTCGTTCCAGAAGAACTTCGCCGAGGCGATGGACCAGCAGGCCCAGCTGTTCGACTACATGCAGGACGGCTACCGAGGGGCGACCTACGACGACGGCAACGCCGCGTTCGCCAACGGCGACGTCGCGATGCTCCTGCAGGGCATCTGGGCGCTGAGCCCGATCAAGGGGATCAACCCCGACATCAAGGCCGGGATCTTCCCGTACCCGGCCACCGACGACCCCGCCGACCGCATGCTCGTCTCCGGCGTCGACGTCGCGGTCACCATGCCCAAGGACTCGAAGCACCCGGCGGAGGCGCTGCGGTTCATCAACTACCTGTTCGAGAAGGACGTCATCGAGGAGTTCGCCGCCTCGCAGAACATGGTTCCGTCGGTCAAGGGCGCCCAGCTCAGCGACGAACCCGCGATCCAGTCGGTCAAGCCGTACTTCGACGAGGGCCGCATCGCGGGCTTCATCGACCACCAGATCCCGCCCAGCATCCCGCTCGCCGCGATCGACCAGCAGTTCCTGTTCAGCGGCGACGCGGACGCCGCGCTCGCCACCCTCGACAGCGAGTGGAGCAAGGTCGCCGCTCGCACCATCCCCGTGACGGGAGAATGACGATGACGTCCTCCACGCAAGTCCTGCCCGCGGCGCCCGGGGCCGACCGCTCCGACCCGCCCGCGCTGCGCAAGGTCAAGGTCGGCCGGGCACAGTCCACCTTCTACTGGATGGTCTGGCCCGCGGTCATCGCCTTCGCGCTGTTCCACACCGTCCCGGTGCTGGTGGGCGTCTTCTACAGCCTGACGAACTACGCCGGCTACGGCGCCTGGAACTTCGTCGGCCTGTCCAACTACGTCAACCTGTTCAAGGACGACCGCGTCCTGGCCGCCTACGGGTTCTCGTTCCTGTTCGCCATCGCCGCGACCGTGCTCACCAACGCCATCTCGCTGGCCATCGCGATGGGCCTCAACGCCAAGATCATGGCGCGCAACTTCTGGCGCGGCGTGTACTTCGTGCCCTACGTCCTGGCGGCCCTGGTCATCGGCTACGTCTTCCAGTTCTTCTTCTCGAGCTCGCTGCCCAAGATCCTGGCGAGCATCCCGCTCTTCGCCGACAACATCCTCACCAACGAGACCTGGGCGTGGACCGCGATCGTCGCCCTGGCGGTCTGGCAGGCCTGCGCCTTCACGATCATCATCTACCTGTCCGGGCTCCAGACGATCCCGCGTGAGCTCTACGAGGCCGCGTCCCTGGACGGCGCCAAGGCGTGGCGGCAGTTCAAGTCGATCACCTTCCCGCTGATCAGCGCGTTCTTCACGATCAACATCGTGCTGAGCCTCAAGGGCTTCCTGCAGGTCTTCGACCAGATCGTCGCCCTGACCAACGGCGGGCCGGGCACGGCGACAGAGTCCGTCACCCTGCTCATCTTCCGCGGCGGGTTCTCCGGCGGGGAGTTCGCCTACCAGTCCGCGAACGCGGTGATCTTCTTCATCGTCATCACCGTGGTCTCACTGTTCCAGTTCAAGGTCCTTCAGCGCAGAGAGGCGGACTTCTGATGACCACCGCAGGAACCGCGCTCGGACAGGCCGAGGCCGTCCTTCCGGAGCCCCGGCGTCGACGCACCAAGGCCGTCGCCGACGACGACTCCCGCAAGATCAACTGGTGGGTGACCGCGCTGATCGCGGTGTGCTCGCTGACGATCCTCGTCCCGCTCTACCTCGCCGTCGTCGTCGCCCTCAAGACCCCCGACCAGCTCGCCGCCGGCACCGGCCTCGAGCTGCCGAGCCCGATCCGGTGGGAGAACTTCAGCGAGGCGTGGACGCGCACCGACTTCCCGCAGGCCTTGATGAACACGGCGATGATCACGGTCGGGTCGGTCGTGCTCACCCTGCTGACCAGCTCGGTCGTCGCGTACGCCATCGCGCGGAACATCCACCGGCCGTTCTTCAAGGGCGTGTTCTTCTACCTGCTCGCGGCCCTGTTCATCCCGTTCCCGATCATCATGCTTCCGCTGGTGAAGCAGACCGCGCTCCTGGGTCTCGACAACCAGGCCGGGATGATCCTGCTCTACACGATCTACGGGCTGTCCCTGAACATCTTCATCTACACCGCCTACATCCGCTCGATCCCCATCGAGCTCGAGGAGGCGGCGCGGGTCGACGGCGCGTCGACGTGGCGGGTGTTCCGGCAGATCATCTTCCCTCTGCTCACCCCGATGAACGCGACGGTCGGCATCCTGACCTGCGTGTGGGCGTGGAACGACTTCATCATGCCGCTCGTCGTGCTCACCGATCCCGGGGCGCGAACCCTGCCGCTCGCGCAGTACGTCTTCCAGGGCCAGTTCAACACCGACTACACCGTGGCGTTCGCGTCCTACCTCATGGCCATGGCGCCGCTGCTGGTCGTCTACGTCTTCAGCCAGCGCTGGGTCATCTCCGGGGTCACGCGGGGGTCGATCAAGTAGGCACGGCTCTCGACACCCGCGCGACGACGGGCCCGCTTCCCCCTCCGGAGCGGGCCCGTTGTCGTACGTCAGATCAGCACGGCACCCTTCGACGCCGACTGCACCAGCTTCGCGTACTTGGCCAGCACGCCGCGCGTATAGGTGGGGGGCAGCGGTGCCCAGCCGACCTTGCGGCCCTCGAGCTCCTCGTCCGAGACCAGCACGTCGAGGGTCTCGTTGGCGACGTCGAGCCGGATGCGGTCGCCGTCCTTGATGAACGCGATCGGCCCGCCGTCGACGGCCTCGGGCGCGACGTGCCCGACGCAGAGGCCGGTGGTGCCGCCCGAGAACCGGCCGTCCGTGAGCAGCAGGACGTCCTTGCCCAGGCCGGCGCCCTTGATCGCGCCGGTGATGGCAAGCATCTCGCGCATGCCTGGGCCGCCCTTGGGGCCCTCGTAGCGGATGACCACGACGTCGCCGGCGACGATCGTGCCGTCCTCCAGGGCGTCCATCGCGGCGCGCTCGCGCTCGAACACGCGGGCCGTGCCCTCGAAGACGTCGGAGTCGAAGCCGGCCGACTTCACCACGGCGCCGTCGGGCGCCAGGGAGCCGTGCAGGATCGTGATGCCGCCGGTCTTGTGGATCGGGTTGTTCATCGCCCGCAGGATCTTGCCGTCGGGGTCCGGCGGGTTCACGTCGGCCAGGTTCTCCGCGACCGTCTTGCCGGTGACCGTGAGGCAGTCGCCGTGCAGCAGACCCGCGTCCAGCAGCGCCTTCATGACGACCGGCACGCCGCCGATGCGGTCGATGTCGTTCATGACGTAGCGGCCGAACGGCTTGAGGTCGCCCAGGTGCGGCACCTTCGCGGCGACGCGCGAGAAGTCGGCGAGCGTCAGGTCGACCTCGGCCTCGTGCGCGATGGCCAGCAGGTGCAGGACCGCGTTGGTCGAGCCGCCGAACGCCATCACCACGGCGATGGCGTTCTCGAACGCCTCCTTGGTCATGATCTGGCGGGCGGTGATCCCCTGGCGGAGCATCTCGACGACGGCCTCGCCGGACTTGTGCGCGAACGCGTCGCGACGACGGTCGGCCGACGGCGGCGCGGCGGAGCCGGGGATCGACATGCCGATCGCCTCGGCCACCGACGCCATCGTGTTGGCCGTGTACATGCCGCCGCACGCACCCTCGCCCGGACAGATTGCGCGCTCGATGCGGTCGACGTCCTCGCGGCTCATGAGCCCCCGCGCGCAGGCGCCGACGGCCTCGAAGGCGTCGATGATCGTGACGTCCTTCTCGGTGCCGTCCTCGAGCTTGACCCAGCCGGGCGCGATCGAGCCGGCGTAGAGGAAGACGCTCGCCAGGTCGAGGCGCGCCGCCGCCATGAGCATGCCGGGCAGGGACTTGTCGCAGCCGGCCAGCAGCACGGACCCGTCGAGGCGCTCGGCCTGCATGACGGTCTCCACGGAGTCCGCGATGATGTCGCGGCTCACCAGCGAGAAGTGCATGCCCTCGTGGCCCATCGAGATGCCGTCGGACACCGAGATGGTGCCGAACTCGAGCGGGTAGCCGCCCGCCGCGTGCACGCCTGCCTTGGCCGCCTGGGCCAGCCGCTGCAGCGACAGGTTGCAGGGCGTGATCTCGTTCCAGGAGCTGGCGACGCCGATCTGGGGCTTCGCGAAGTCGTCGTCACCGAGGCCCACGGCGCGGAGCATGCCGCGCGAGGCCGTGGCCTCCAGGCCGTCGGTGACGGTGCGCGAGCGGGGCTTGATGTCGACGGTGGGAGCAGTGGAGCTGGGGGCGTTGTCCGACGTCACGGTCATGCTCGCGAGTGTATGACTGCGCTTCCCGGGCGCCACGGGAGGGTCACCCTGCGGACGACCGGCACCGGACGGGCGTCAGCGGGGCGGTGCCGTCGACCCGCGCTCGACGAGGGAGGTCACCAGCTGGATGTGGGTCCGCTCGACCGGCGCTCCGTCCATGAGCGTGATGAGCAGCGCGATGGCGGCCGCACCCATCTGCTGGATCGGCTGGTGGACGGTGCTCAGGGGCGGGTTCGTGAGCGCCGACTCCGGGATGTCGTCGAACCCGATGATCGAGAGCTGCGACGGGACGTCCAGGCCCAGCTCCTGGGCGATCTCGAGCGTGCCGATCGCGGAGAGGTCGTTGGCCGCGAAGATGGCGGTCGGGCGGTCCGCGAGGGTCAGCAGCTCGCGGGCGGGCTCGTGCGTCGAGTCCTTGCGGTAGTCGCCCTCCCGCATCAGGCCCGGGTCGACGGCGATGCCCGCGTCGGAAAGGGCCTTGCAGTACCCGGCCTCGCGCAGGCGCGAGGACTCGAGGTCCGAGCGACCGCCGATGAACCCGATCCGGCGGTGGCCGAGCCCGAGCAGGTGCTCGACGGCCTGCACGGCGCCGGTGAAGTTGTCGGAGTCCACGGTCGGCAGCCCCGAGGGCCCCGCGTGCGGGTCGATCGCGACCACGGGGATGCCGGCGTCGGCCTCCAGCACCGTCGGGGTGACCAGGACCGCGCCGTCGATCAGGGTGCCGCTGAGCCGGGAGAGGTATCTGCGCTCCCAGCCGACCCCGCCGGTGAGCTGGCCGCCCGTGTAGGCGAGCAGCGCGTAGCCGGAGTCACCGAGCCCGATCGACGCACCCTTGAGGATCTCCGCGCTGAACGGCTCGAACTCGGCGACGAGGATGCCGATGACATTCGTCTTGTGCGACCGCAGGCTGCGGGCCACGAGGCTGGACTCGTAGCCGAGCTCCGCGATCACCGCCTGCACGTGGGACGTCGTGCGGCTGGCTACGCCGTAGCGCTCGTTGATCACCTTGGAGACGGTCGCGGTGGAGACGCCCGCCTTCCGCGCGACATCCGTGATCGTCACCCGTGAGCCCATGAACGGAGCGTACTGCAACGAAATCGTTATCGATAACGTTTGCCATCGCGGGAATCCGCCCGGTCGTGCCCCGCGCGCCCACAGCCATGATAGCCGCAGGTGAGCACCCGCCCCCGGGTGGCGCGCGGCGTCAAGCCTGCGGCAGGTACTCGAACCGATCGACGTGCGCCACCGTGTCCGTCGGCCGCCCGTTGCTCGTGGCGTACACGCCGATCCACAGCCCCAGGAACCCGCCGGTCGTCACCGAGTCGAGCGTGCGACCGTCGACCGACGCGACCGTCGCCGCCTCACCGTCGCCGGCCGCGGCGCGCAGCTGGTAGTCCTGCCCGCGCGCCCGCACGGTCAGCGTCACAGGTCCGTCCGGCTCCGGCAGAGACAGCTCACCCAGCCGGGTATCGACACCCCGCCGGCGGTGGACCGCAACGACCTGCCGTCCGTGGCCCTGGGTGACGAACAGGCGCACGTGGTCGTCCTCCGACTGCCGCACCGCGAGCCCGCACTCCTCCCCCGGGCCGAGCGCGACGCGGACGGTCGCGCGCACGTCCACGTCGGCGTGCTGCTGACGCACCGCGACGAACGCCGGCGTGACCGGGTCGGTCAGCGTGCTCGGTCGCAGGCTCAGGTCCCACCCGTCGCCCCGCGCGGTCGCGAACCCTGCCGCGGGACCCCGCAGCGAGGTCCACCGCGGGTCGTCCGGCCGGATCGTCCCGGACTCGCTCCCCTGGGCCACGCCGGGGCGCGGCGGCCCAGCGAAGGGCACCTCCACCTGGGTGGTGACGCGGCCGACGCCGGGGGCGAAAACCGGCCAGCCGTTCTCCCAGGCGACGGGCACGAGGAACGTCTCGCGGCCCAGGTTGTAGTGGTAGCCACCGTACGGCCGCATCCCCAGCACGACGGCCCACCAGCTGCCGTCGGCCGCCTCCACCAGGTCGGCGTGCCCGACGCCGACGACGTCCGACACGGTCCCCAGGTGACGGTGGGTCAGCACCGGGTTGCCCTTGTTGCCCACGTACGGCCCGGTCACCGACTCGGCCCGCGCCACGGAGACGGCGTGGTGGAACTCGGTGCCGCCCTCCGCCGCGAGGAGGTAGTACCTGCCGTCGACCTTGTACAGGTGGGGCGCCTCGGCCCACACGACGTCGCGCAGGGCCCCGTTCCAGACCACATGCTCCGGACCCACCAGCGACCTCGTCGCCGGGTCGAGCTCGCGCACCCACACCTCGGTCTGGTCGTGCCACTGCGGCTCGCGGGCCAGCCGGGTGCCGTGCACCCACACCCGGCCGTCGTCGTCGAAGAAGATCGACGGGTCGATCCCGTCCTCGTCGAGCCACATCGGGTCCGACCACGGCCCGGCCGGGTCGGCCGCCGTCATGAGGAAGTTGCCGCCACGGGTCGCGTCCCGCTGGTCGACCAGCGTGCAGACCAGCCAGAACGTGCCGTCGTGGAACCGGAGCGTGGGCGCGTACAGGCCGCCGGACGAGGCGATCCCGTCGTAGTCGAGCTGGCCCGCCCGGTCGACGACGTGGCCGATCTGCTGCCAGCTGGCCAGGTCGGTGCTGTGGAAGACCGGTAGGCCGGGGAAGTACTCGAACGTCGACGTGACCAGGTAGAAGTCCTCCCCCACCCGGCAGATCGTCGGGTCGGGGTAGCAGCCCGGCAGCAGGGGGTTGCTGACGAGCGTCATGCGCCGACGATCTTGACTTCCACCGAGCGCGCGTCGGCGGTGGTGACCTCGTGGACGCCGCCGGTGATCGCCACCACGGCGCGGGCCGTGGCGGTCCCGGGGATCTCGCGCGACTCGGTCGCCCGGCCGTTGGAGATCACACCGCCGGTGGACTCCTTGACGTTCGTGCCGGCGAGCGAGGACGCCGCGTGCGAGCCCACCCACACCTCGACGTCGCCCGGCTCGACCACGCGGACCATGCGCCGGTCGGAGAACGCGAACCGGGTGGTGGGCACCGAGAACGTCACGCGGCTCGACGCGCCGGGCTCGAGCTCGACGCGGGCGTAGCCCAGCAGGGCCGCGACAGGCCGGGTGATCGAGCCCTGCACGTCGTGGCCGTAGAGCTGGACCGCGTCGGCGCCCGCGACGGAGCCCGTGTTGGTCACCGTCACGGCGGCGGTGAACGTGCCGCTCGACGCGACGGACGCGTCGACGACCAGGTCGGAGTACGCGAAGTCCGTGTAGGACAGCCCGAACCCGAAGGGGCGCACCGGCGTGGAGTCCGTCGAGGTGACGTCGGACGGCCCGCCGAGGATCGGCTGCAGGTAGGAGTACGGCTGCGCTCCGGTCGAGCGCGGCATCGAGACCGGGAGCCGGCCCGACGGGTTGACGGCGCCGGTGACCACGTCGGCGATGGCGAGGCCGCCACCCTCGCCCGGGAAGAAGGCCTGCAGGACGGCACCCGGCCGCGCGGCGGCGCCGTCGAGCGCCCACCCGATGGCGTAGGGCCGGCCGGTGAGCAGCACCATGACGACCGGCGTCCCCGTCGCGACGAGAGCCTCGACGAGCTGCCGCTGCACGCCCGGCAGGTCGAGCGACTCGGAGTCGTTGCCCTCGCCGACCGTCCCCCGGCCGAACAGTCCGGCCTGGTCGCCGACGACGACGACCGCGACGTCGGCACCCTGGGCGGCGGCGACGGCGTCGGCGAACCCGGAGGTGTCGTCGCCCTCGACGGTGCAGCCCTCCGCGAAGACGAGCACCGGCCGCGCCAGGCCGGCGCGGTCGAACGCGGTGTCGAACCCCTCGAGGACCGTGGGGATCTCGAAGCCCATCGGCAGCTCGGGGTGGTGCGCGAGCACGTGGTTGGCGAACGAGTAGCAGCCCATGAGGGCTTCCGCCCGGTGCGCGTTCGGGCCGACGACGGCGACACGCGCCGGCGGGGCGGCCCAGCCGTTGAGCGGGAGCACGCCGTCGTCGTTCGACAGCAGGACGACCGACTCCTCGGCGAGGCGGCGGGCCAGCTCCTGGTGCCGGGCCGAGTTGAGGTCCACGTCCGTCGGCGGCTCGTCCTCGAAGGCGTCGGGGTCGAGCAGACCGAGCTCCTCCTTCTGGGCGAGGGCGCGCAGCACGGCCCGGTCGACGAACGCCTCGTCGAAGGCGCCGGCGCGGACCCGGTCGGCCAGCGGCTGCAGGTAGGCGTCGCCCGTGGGCAGCTCGATGTCGATGCCGGCCTCGAGCGCGAGCGCGGCCGCCTCGCCCCGGTCGGCGGCGATGGCGTGCATGACCTGCAGGAACGCGACCGCGAAGTAGTCGGCCACGACGACGCCGTCGAAGCCCCACCGCTCCCGCAGCACCTCGGTCAGGTACTGCGTGCTCGACGCCAGGGGAACGCCGTCGATGTCGACGTAGGCGTTCATCACCGAGCGGGCCCCGCCGTCGAGGACGGCCATCTCGAACGGCGGCAGGTAGGTGTCGGCGATCTCGCGGGGACCCGCGCTGACCGGCGCATGGTTCCGGCCGGACCTCGAGCCCGAGTAGCCGACGAAGTGCTTGAGCGTGGCGTGCACCCCGGCCTCCTGGAGGCCCTGCACGTACGCGGTGCCGATGGTGCCGACGAGGTACGGGTCCTCGCCGATGCACTCGTCGACGCGCCCCCACCGCGGGTCCCGCACGACGTCGAGCACAGGCGCGAGGCCCTGGTGGATGCCCAGCTCCCGCATCGAGGCGCCGATCTCGCGCGCGGCCTCGTGGACGAGCTCCGGGTCGAACGCCGCGCCCCACGCCAGCGGCGTCGGATAGGTCGCGGCCCGCCACGCGGCCAGCCCGGTCAGGCACTCCTCGTGGACCAGCGCGGGGATGCCCAGACGTGTCTCACGCTTGAGGCGGCGCTGCTCGGCCCACAGCCAGGCGGCGCGCTCGGCCGGGTCCACCGGGCGGGTGCCGTATACCCGCGTGTAGTGGCCGATGCCGTCGCGGGTCACGTCCCCGAGGGCGCTGGAGGCCTTCTGCCCCGCGGCCATCTCGGACTGCATGGGCGCGACCGTGCCGTTCTGGTCGAGCCAGTAGCCCACGAGCTGGGCCAGCTTCTCCTCGAGAGTCATCTGCGCGTGCAGGGCGCGCACGCGCTCGGACACGTGAGGGATGGCAGGTACGGCGTCGACCACGGGGTCCTTCTCCTTCGTCATGACGTGGGGGTGCATCCGTCGGCGGACGGCACAGGCGGGGCGACCACGGTCGCGGCGCGCCGGCCGCGTCCGTCGTCGGACGCCGGTCCCTGCCCGGTCAGCCCTTGACCGCGCCGGTGAGGCCGCCGACGATGCGGCGCTCGAAGATCGTGAAGAACAGCAGGGCGGGGATCATCGACAGCGACGTGAACGCCAGCACTCGCGCCGTGTCCACCGAGTACTGCGAGGCGAACGCCTGCACACCGAGCGGGAGCGTGTAGCTGTCCTCGTTGTTGAGGATGAAGAGCGGGAGGATGTAGCTGTTCCAGCTCGCGATGAAGGCGAGGATCCCGACGGTCACCACGCCCGGGACCGACAGCGGGATGACCATCCGGAAGAAGAACCCGAGCCGGCTCGCGCCGTCGATCGACGCCGCCTCCTCGAGCTCCTTGGGGATCGCCCGGAGGAACGGCACGAGGATGATGACGGTCGCGGGGAGGGCGAAAGCGATCTGCGGGAGGATGATGCCCGCCAGGCTGTCGCTCAGGCCCAGGCCCCGGATCATGATGTAGAGCGGCGTGATGGCCACGGTGATCGGGAACATCAGCCCGGCGGCGAAGAGCGCGTACAGGGCGGCCCGACCCGAGAAGTTGTAGCGCGCGAGCACGAAGCTGGCCGCCACGCCGAGGACGACCACGCCGATCGTGGTGCCGAAGGCGCAGATCACTGAGTTGCCCAGCTGGCGCCAGAAGATCGGGCTGCTCAGGACCTCGGAGTAGTTGACCACCTGCCACTTCGTCGGGAAGCCCGACGGGTCGACCGTGATCTCGGCGTTCGTCCGGAAGCCACCGATGATGATGTAGAGCACCGGGGCGATGCACAGGCCGACGAGCGCCCACGCGACGACATAGGTCGCCCAGCCGGCGCGGGACAGGCTCGGCCGCTTGCGGCCCGCCAGCGGGCGCGGGGCCGTCGGGCTCAGCGGGGGCGCCGTGGTCGCCGTCATCACTTCTTTCCTTCCGTCAGGGCACCCTCGGTGTCGCGCCGCAGCACGAACCGCTGGTAGGTCAGGGCGACGGCGAGCGAGATCAGGAACAGGACCACCGCGACGGCGCTGCCGTAGCCGTAGTTCGCGGCGTTGCGTCCGTTGACCACCATGTAGGTCGCCATGGTCGAGGTCCCGGCCGTCGCGGCCACGTACTGGCCCCAGATGATGTAGACGAGGTCGAAGAGCTGGAGCGCCCCGATGATCGAGAGGAACGCCCAGATCCGGATGGTGGGGCCGAGCAGCGGCAGGGTGATCCGCCGCTGGGTTTGCCAGTAGCTCGCCCCGTCGATCGCCGCCGCTTCGAAGAGCTCCTCCGGGATGCTCTGCAGCCCGGCCAGGAACAGGATCACGGCGAAGCCGATGTACTTCCACGTGATGATGACCATCAGCGAGGCCATCGCAACCTTCGGGTCGGACAGCCAGTCCACCGTCCAGTTCGGGAACCCGATCTTGGTGAGCAGGTCGTTGACCGCGCCGTTGGTCTGGAGCATGAGGCTCCAGCCGGTGCCGACGATCACCTCGGAGATCACGTACGGGACGAAGATCAGCACCCGCACGAGCGAGCGGCCGCGCATCTTCTGGTTGAGCAGGAGCGCGAGCAGCACCGCCGCCGGGCCCTGGAGCACCAGGGACAGGATCACGATGACGAAGTTGTGCCGCACCGCGTCGTGGAACGTGGTGTCCTGCAGGATCGTCACGTAGTTCTGCAGGCCGACGAACTCGGTCGGCGGGCCGAAGCCCTTCCACTTGAAGAACCCGTAGTACGCGCCCAGGAGCACCGGGAAGATGACGAACGCCAGGAACATCAGGACGGCGGGCCCACCGAGCAGGAGGATCTCGAGGCGCTGCCGCCACGGTGACGTCCCGACCCGGTAGACCGGGGACGACGCCGCGTCGGCGCCGTCCCCGACCACCGAGGAACCCTCGGACGAGGAGGTCACGGCGAGATTGCCCTCGCCCGAAGAGTTGCTCATGGTGCCGATTACTCCTTCGCCGCCGCGTCCTCGACGCCCTTGACGATGGCCGCCGAGTCGCCCTGACCGGCGAGCAGGTTCACCACGCCGGTGTTCAGCGCGTTGCCCACGTTCTGGCCGTACAGCGTGTCGAGCCACAGCGAGACGTACGGCGCCTCGTTGTACGCCGCGAGGACGTCCTTCAGGGCCGGCTCGGTGACGACGCCCTGCGCCTCCTGGCTGGCAGGGAGCGTGTGGAACGCGTTCGCGTAGCCCTCCTGGTACTTCTTCTGCATCGCGAAGTTGAGGAACTTCGAGCACTCCGGCGGGGCGTCCTTGGAGCAGGAGAACCCGTCGAGGCCACCCATCATGGCGCCGGCCTCACCCTTGCCACCGCTGGTGGTCGGGAAGGGGAACCAGGCCAGGTCGGCCAGCGGCTTCTTGTCCGGGGTCAGGGACGCGATCACGCCCGGGTCCCAGGCGCCCATGAGCTCCATCGCCGCCTGGTGGTTGGCCACCAGTCCGGCCGACGAGCCGGCGCCCTGCTGGGCCGACGTGGTCAGGAAGCCCTCGTTGAACGGCGAGGTCTTCGAGAACGCCTCGAGGTCGTCGCCCGCCTTCTTCCAGCACGGGTCGTCGAACGTCATGTCCGCGGCGGCCTTGTCCAGGGTGTCCTTGGAGCAGGCGCGCAGCGCGAAGAAGTAGTACCAGTGCGCGGCGGGCCACGCGTCCTTGGCGCCCAGGGCGATCGGGGCGATCCCGGCGGCCTTGAGCTTGTCGACCGCAGCCTCGAGGTCCTCGATCGACTTCGGGGTGTCGGTGATGCCCGCCTGGGCGAACAGGTCCTTCGAGTAGTAGATGCCGCCCGGGAGGATCGACATCGGCATGCCGTAGACCTTGTCGTCGATGGTGAAGGCCTTGAACGCGGCGTCGCCGACCGCGGTCTTCGTGGCGTCGTCGACCTGGACCTCCTGCGCCTGCCCGGCCTCCACGACGTCGGCCAGCTTGCCGCCACCGCGCGCCATGAAGATGTCGGGTGCGTCGCCCGAGTTGAGGGCGGTCTGGAGCTTGCCGTCCATGTCCTCGTTCTGGATGGCCTGGATCTTGATGGTGACGCCGGGGTTCGCGGCCTCGAAGTCCTTGACGGTCGACTCCCAGTAGGCCTTGCCCTCACCGGTGGTGGAGTTGTGCCAGAAGGTCATCTGGGTGTCGCCGCCACTGGACGACCCGCCGTCGCCGCCGTCGTCGCCACCGCTACAGGCGGTGAGCCCAGCGGCACCCATCACCATGGCGGCTGAGACCGCCAGGAGCTTGCGAGCAATCATGAGATCTGTCCTCTTCGTCGAGTTACACAGAGTGGAAAGCTGGCCCCTTGCTGGGCGGACCGCCACTGCCACCAGAGCATCAGCCCGTGTCGGCCGTGCTGCCCGCACTGCTCGTCACCGCCGCAGGCCGGCATCCATGCCGGTTCTGCGCCCGCCTCGCAAGAGCGGCACCACCCGTCTGAGTGGTGCAGTCCCGTTCATCACACACACGCCCGGTCTCCGCTGACGGTGGGCGCAGTCGCCACTCTGGCAGTCGAGCCGCCGCACAGTCAAACGTTATCGATAACGTTTTACTAACGGTGGCTCCCGGCCGCCCGCCCATCCGTCCGGGACGTGACCGCGACGGGCCGGGCGGCCGCCGGCAACCGACCGGATCCGCGCGGTTGTCGAGGTCTCACGATTCGATAACGTTATCAATATCGATATCAGGATCCCTGGCGCATTCGTCCGGAAGATGCGTAACGTCCCGCCCGGAGTGGAGCCGATCGCGCAAAGGAGCGCTGATGAGACGTGCACGAGTCCTCACCGTGGTGGCCGCCGTGCTGGCGGCGGGTCTGACGACCCCGCCGGCACAGGCCGCTGAGCCCGGACCGACGGTGGTCCTGCAGAGCGACTTCGAGACGGCCGACCCGGCGCCGTGGGGTCCGCGCGGACCCGTCACCCTCGCGGTGACCTCGACCGACGCGCACTCCGGGTCGGGCAGCCTGCTGACCACCGGGCGGACCGGCGACTGGAACGGGCCCGCGACGGACGTCGCCGGGCTGTTCGACGCCGGCACCGTCTACACCGTCTCCGCCTGGGTGAGGCTCGCTCCGGGCACCACCGGCACCGCGCCCGTGCACCTCACCGTCAACCAGACGCCCGCGAGCAACGAGTACGCGTGGGTCGGGTCGCCGGTGGACGTCACGGCGGACGCGTGGGTGCAGGTCGGGGGCACGTACACCAAGGACGCGGGCGTCACCGCGGCCAGCCTCTACCTCGAGGCCGGCGCGATCGCGGGTGTCCACCCGAGCCTGCTGATGGACGACGTCGTGATCACCGCGCCGGCCGGCGGGACCGACCCCGACATCGTCCCCGGAGGCGCCGTGAACCCCACCCTGACGCCCGTCACCGCGGCCCGCGGCACGGGCGACGTCGCCGCGCTGACGTTCGACGACGGCCCCAACGGTGCCACCACCGGGGCGCTGCTCGACTTCCTCAAGGCGCAGGGCCTGCACGCCACGTTCTGCGTCATCGGCCAGAACATCCGGGCCGCCGGCGGGGCCGCGGTGCTGCAGCGCATCGTGAGCGAGGGCCACACGCTCTGCAACCACTCCACCAGCTACGCCGACATGGGCAGCTGGGCCCCCGAGCAGGTGCGCGCGGACCTCGTCGCCAACCTGCAGATCATCCGCGACGCCCTGGGCGACCCGAACGCGAAGGTCCCGTACTTCCGGGCCCCGAACGGCAGCTGGGGGCAGACCGCGGGGGTCGCGGTCTCCCTCGGCATGCAGCCGCTCGCGGTGATCAACACGATCAGCGACTGGGAGACGCAGGACGTCCCCACGCTCACCACCAACCTCCGCGCGGCCATGAAGCCCGGCGAGGTCGTGCTCACGCACGACGGCGGCGGCGACCGCTCGGGCACGCTCGCGGCGGTGCAGACCGTGGTCACCGAGCGGCTCGCGGACGGCTGGACGTTCACCCTGCCCGCGGGCGGCGCCGACGACACCGGCGTCCCCACCTCGTCGCTGTCCACCGGGTTCGAGGACGGGCTCGGGGTCTGGGGCGCGCGCGGCAACGGCACGGCGCCGACCGTGGCCACCACGACCGCGGAGGCGCACGCCGGCGCGCAGTCGGCGTCCGTCACCGGGCGCACCGACACCTGGCACGGTCTCGGGGCACCCGTCACGGGCGTCTTCCAGAGCGGCCGGACCTACCAGATCTCGGCGTGGGTCAAGCTCCCCGCGGGCGAGACCGGTCCCGCCGACGTGCGGGTCAGCGTGCAGCGCGACAACGCGGGGTCGTCGTCGTACGACACCGTCGGCACGGCGACCGGCGTGACGGCCGACGCCTGGGTGCACCTGCAGGCGTCGTACACGATGGCCGCAGCCGAGAGCGCGCTGCTCTACTTCGAGACCGCGTCCGGCACCCCGTCGTTCCTGGTGGACGACATCGTGGTCACCGGCTCCACCGCTCCCCCGGTCCAGCAGGACATCCCGTCGCTGCAGGACGTGCTCCCGTGGCCCGTGGGCGTCGCGATCGACGACCGCGAGACGGTCGGCACGGGCGAGCAGCTGGTCACCAAGCACTACGACCAGCTCACGCCCGAGAACTCGATGAAGCCCGAGGCCATCCAGCCGACCGAGGGCACGTTCACGTTCGACGCCGCGGACCACCTGGTCGACTTCGCGCTGGCGAACGGCATGCGCGTGCACGGCCACACCCTCGTCTGGCACAGCCAGACGCCCGCGTGGTTCTTCCAGCACGCCGACGGCACGCCGCTGACCGACAGCGCCGACGACCAGGCTCTGCTGCTCGCGCGCATGCGGACGCACATCGAGACCGTGGCGGACCACTACCGGACGAAGTACGGGGAGTTCGGCACCGCCGGCAACCCCATCGTCAGCTTCGACGTGGTCAACGAGGCGATCGCCGAGAGCGAGGGCGACGGCCTGCGCCGCAGCCCCTGGTACACGACGCTCGGCCCGGACTACATCAAGGACGCCTTCGAGATCGCCTCCGAGGCGTTCAACGGCGGCGACCCCGACGGCCCGGTCCAGCTGTTCATCAACGACTACAACACCGAGCTGCCCGCCAAGCGGCAGGCGCTCCTCACGGTCCTGCAGGGGCTGCTCGCCGACGGCGTGCCGGTCGACGGCGTCGGGCACCAGTTCCACATCAGCCTGTCGCAGTCGATCGACCAGCTGCGCACCACGCTCCAGACGTTCGCCCCCCTGGGGCTGGTCCAGGACGTGAGCGAGCTCGACGTGCAGATCGACGGCACGGTCACGGCCGAGAAGCTGGTGGAGCAGGGCTACTACTACGCGAGCCTGTTCTCGATGCTCCGGGAGTTCCCGGACCTGTTCGCCGTCACGCTGTGGGGACCGTACGACTCCCGCAGCTGGCGCACCGGCGCTCCCCTGCCGTTCGACGACGCCCTGCAGGCCAAGCCCGCGTACTGGGGCATCGTCGACCCGACGCAGCTGCCCACGCTGACCCGGCAGGCGAACGCGCCCGAGTCGGCGGACCCGGACGCGCTGCAGTGGAGCCTGTTGCCGCTGAACACCATCTCGGGCGGGACCGGGTTCCAGCTGCGCTGGTCCGGTGACCACCTCACGGCGTACGTCCACGTCGCCGACGCGACCGACGACGGCGCCGCGGACACCGTCACGCTGTTCGGCTTCGGGGCACCCGTGGTCGTCCCGCGGACCTCGGGGACGCCGACGGCCGACGGCTGGACCGCCGTGGCCGACCTGCCCCTGGCCGCGCCCGGCGCCGTCGGCACCACCGTGCCGTTCGACGTGCGGGTTGGCGATGGCAGCGGCGGCCTCGTCTCGTGGAACGACCTCGGCCACCACCAGGAGACCGGCGGCCCGCTCGGCGTCGTGACGCTGGTGGAGCCGGTCGGCTTCGTCGCCGTCCCGGAGACGACGACGCCGCCGACCATCGACGGCACCGTCGACCCCGCCTGGGCCGACGCGCCGGTCCTGCGGACCGACGTGCAGGTCGAGGGCACCCCGGGCGCCTCCGCAGAGGTGCGGCTGCTCTGGCACGACGACCGGATCGACGTGCTGGCCCAGGTCACGGACCCGTCGCTCGACGCAACGAGCACCAACGCCTGGGAGCAGGACTCCGTCGAGGTGTTCCTCGACCCGGTCAACGCCAAGTCCGGCGCCTACAACCCGGCGGACGGGCAGTACCGGATCAACTACCTCAACGCCGTGTCGATCAGCGGGGACCTCGCCGTCATCGGTGACCGGCTGACCAGCGCGACCGCGGTGGTCGACGGTGGGTACGTCGTCGAGGCGTCGCTCTCGCTCGGGCACACGGTCACCGCCGGCGACCTGGCGGGCATCGACTTCCAGGTCAACGACGGCACGGCCGGCGTGCGCGGCTCGGTGCGGACCTGGTCCGACCCGACCGGTCGCTCGTACCAGAACACGTCGCGGTGGGGCGTCGCCCAGCTGGTCGCGCCGGTGGTCGAGCCGTCCGCCCCGGTGGTCACGCAGCAGCCGACCAGCGTCACCGGCGACCTCGGCGGCGAGGTCACCCTCACCGCCGCGGCGACCGGGTTCCCCGAGCCGACGGTCCAGTGGCAGGTGCGAGGGAGGTTCCCGTGGCAGTGGACGGACGTCGCCGAGGCGACGTCGACCACCCTGACGCTGCCCGTCACGGCGCGGATCGACGGCTCCCGCTACCGGGCCGTCTTCACCAACACCGAGGGCACGGCCACCACCGACGTGGCCACCGTTCGGGTGGCCCGGGCGGCTCCGGTGATCACGACGCAGCCCGCGTCGGTGACCGGGCCGCTGGCGTCGAAGGTCACGCTGACCTCTGCGGCCAGCGGGTACCCGGAGCCGACCGTGCGCTGGCAGCGGCGGGCGGCGGGCGGTGACTGGCACTTCATCGCGGGGGCGACGGGCCCGACGCTCAAGGTCGCCGTCGGGGCGCAGCCCGTCGACTACCGGGCCGTGTTCGTCAACGACCTCGGCCGGGCGATCTCCGACGCGGCGCGCGTGTCACGCGCGCCGGTGGCGCCGCGGATCGTCGTCCAGCCCCGGGACGCCAGCGCGCGGTCCGGCAAGGTCGCCACGTTCACGGTCGGGGTCACGGGGCTGCCGACGCCCACCGTCCAGTGGTTCGAGCAGCGCGCGGGCTCGCACACCTGGACGGCCGTCGGCACCGGGAGCAGGCTCGCCGTCACGGCGACGAGCGCCCGGGACGGGGCGCGGTACCGGGCGGTCGCGACGAACGCGGTCGGCTCGGTCACGTCGCGCACCGTAAAGCTCGACGTGACGGGCCGCTGACCGGCCGCCACCACGAACGCCGAGGGCCCCGGATCAACCTCCACTCCGATCCGGGGCCCTCGGTCTGCCGCGGCACGGGATCAGCTCCCCGAGCGGCCCTGCCAGGTGCAGACGCACACCTCGTTGCCTTCGACGTCCGCCAGCACCCAGAACGCCGGCGCCCGCTCGTCGCTGACCAGGTGACCGCCCGCGGCGATCGCCGCGGCGACCCGCACCTCGGCCTCGTCGTGCGGGACGACGATGTCGAAGTGGATCCGGTTGCGCTGCGGACGGGGCGCATCCATCTGCTGGAACCAGATGGTCGGGCTGATGCCGGCGGGGTCCTTCACCTCGTCGTCGCCGCTCACCTCGTACCCCATGACGGCGGCCCAGAACGGCTTGACGGCGGGGATGTCGAGCGCGTCGACCGCGATCTCGAGGGTCTCGGTGCGGGGCACGTCGCCCGCCAGGCCCAGCTCGTCGGCGATCGCGCTCACGGTCGCGGCGAGGTCGACGTCGCGCTGCGTGAGCCCCCCGGCGTCGTGGCTCGACGTGGTGACCGTGACCTGGCCCCAGCGCAGGACGACGTCGGGGTGGTGGTTCGCCTCGTCGGCCGCCGCCGCGATCCGCGCGACGAACGCGGCCGCGGTGCTGAAGTCGGCGGCCGTGAACGTCGCCCGCAAGGTCTGCAGGAGCACCCGCCAGTGGCGCGCGTCGACGGCATCGGTGACGACGGAGTGGGGCAGCAGCGTGGTGTCGGTCATGGCGACCACCCTGCCACCCGGCCCCGACAGCGGCACCGGCTCAGCGCTGCAGCGCGGCCTCGGACTCGGAGTCGGCGCCCGCCTTGATGTGCCGGGTGACCCACGGCGCCAGGGCGAACATCCCGCCGGCGAAGACCAGCGCGATGACGCCGATCGTGCCGAAGTACACGGCAGCGGTCGCGTCCGGCGTGCCCTGGATGACCTGGGCGGCGATGGCGTTGCCGGCCGACGGCGCCAGGAACCACAACGCCATCGCCTGACCGCGGAAGGCTCGGGGTGCCAGCAGCGTCGTGGCGGCGAGGCCGACGGGCGACAGGCACAGCTCGCCGACCGTCTGGATGACGTAGACGATGATCAGCACCCACGCCGAGGTCTTCGCACCGTCGGCGAGCCATGAGGCGCCGGCCAGGAACACGAAGCTCAGGGCGGCGAAGGTCAGCCCCAGCGCGAACTTCACGGCGGTCGGCGGGCGGTCGTCGAGCCTGATCCACAGCCACGCGAACACGGGTGCGAGCAGGATGATCGCCGCGGGGTTGACCGACTGGAAGAACGCCGGCGAGATGGTCACGCCGAAGACCACGAGGTCGGTGTTGTCCTTCGCGTACGACGCGAGCGTGCTGGCCGCCTGCTCGAAGATCATCCAGAAGATCATCGCGGCGATGAAGAGCGGGATGTACGCCCGCAGCCGCGTGCGCTCGTGGGCGTTCACCTTGGGCGAGCGGAACATGACGATGAAGGTCGCGACGGGCGCCGCGAACGCCAGGTAGGAGACCGCGTCGATGAACGCCGGCAACCCGAAGCCGCCCTCGACGATCCAGCCGGCCGCGACCGCGAGCGCGACACCGAGCAGCACGATCACGACGAGGCGCACGACCGCCGGCCGGTCCTGCGGCGTCAGCGGGTTCGGGGGGACGTCACCTGCGCCCCCCAGGTACTTGCGGCCCGCGACGAAGAAGACCAGCGCGATCGCCATGCCGACCGCGGCCACCGCGAATCCCGCGTGGTAGCCGCCGGCGGTCTGGGCCGCCCCGACCAGGAACGGCGCGGCCAGGGACCCGATGTTGATGCCCATGTAGAAGATCGAGAAGCCCGAGTCGCGCCGCGGGTCGTCCCGGTCGTACAGCTCCCCCACCATGCTCGACACGTTCGGCTTGAGCAGGCCGGTGCCCAGCGCCACCAGCACGATGCCGATGTACGAGAACAATGCCTGCGGGACGGTGAGGAACACGTGGCCGGCGGCGATGATGATGCCGCCGTAGAGCACCGATCGGCGGGCGCCGATGATCCGGTCGGCCAGCCAGCCGCCGAGCACGGAGAGCAGGTACACCGAGGAGCCGTAGATGGCGACGAGCGCCTCGCCCGACGTCTGCTCGATCCCGAGGCCGCCCTTGGCCACCGTGTCGGTCAGGTAGTACAGGAGGATCGCGCGCATCCCGTAGTAGCTGAACCGCTCCCACAGCTCGGTACCGAAGAGCGTGAGCAGTCCGAGCGGCTGGCCGAAGAAGGCGCGATCGCTGGGGAGCGTGTCGACCTTGCGGCCGCTCGGCCCCGGGGTCGC
Organism: Cellulomonas sp. P4_D11; assembly: GCF_056401915.1. NCBI lineage: Bacteria > Bacillati > Actinomycetota > Actinomycetes > Micrococcales > Cellulomonadaceae > Cellulomonas > Cellulomonas sp. P4_D11. The sequence goes on from NZ_JBFUIK010000001.1 coordinate 270,200, forward strand.
CGAACCCCCCGAGCCCCCCACCTGCGCGTCTCCGGCGCCGCTCATAGGCCCATCGTGGCCTCGGACGTGGGGCCGCACCACCCCGGGGGACTCGACCGGCGGACCGGGCCGTCCGCGGATACCGTCGCGGCGTGCCCACGATCCACTGGTTCCGCCGCGACCTGCGGCTCGCGGACAACCCCGCGCTCGTCGCGGCGGTCGAGCAGGCGCGGGCCGCCGACGACGAGGTCGTCCCGCTGTTCGTCGTCGATCCCGCTCTCTGGCGGTCGTCCGGGGCACCCCGCCTCACCTACCTCGCGCGCAGCCTGCGCGCGCTGGACGAGGCGACCGGCGGCCGGCTGGTCGTCCGCCACGGCGACGCGGCCCGCGTCGTGCCCGAGGTGGTCCGCGAGGTCGGCGCGCCGGCCGTCCACGTGACCGCGGCGACCGAGCCGTACGGCCGGCGTCGCGACGACGCCGTGGAGCGGGCGCTCACCGTGCCGCTGGTCCGCACCGGCTCCCCGTACGCCGTCGGCCCCGGCCGCCTCACGACCCAGGGCGGGACGCCCTACCAGGTGTTCACCCCGTTCCGCGGCGCGTGGCTCGACCACGGCTGGGCAGCCCCCGCACCGGTTCCCGACCCCCCGTGGGCGACCCTGCGGTCGGGCAGCCTCCCCGACGAGCCCCGCACGGACGTCCGGCTGCCGCCCGCGGGCGAACGGGCGGCGCGGGACCGGTGGACCGCCTACCTGCACGGCGACCTCCAGGACTACGCGACGCTGCGCGACCGACCCGACCTCGACGCCACCTCGATGCTGTCGATCCCGCTCAAGTACGGAGAGCTGCACCCCCGGACGCTCCTGGCCAATCTCGCGGATGCACCGTTCGACGTCGCCACGTTCCGGTCCGAGCTCGCCTGGCGCGAGTTCCACGCCGACGTGCTCTGGCACCATCCCGGCGCCGCGCACCGGTCGCTGCGCACGGTGGTGCCACCGGACTCGTGGGACGACGGCGACACCTCGTTCGCGGCCTGGGCCGCCGGACGGACCGGCTACCCCTTCGTCGACGCCGGCATGCGGCAGCTGCGCGCGCTGGGCTGGATGCACAACCGGGTCCGCATGGTCGTCGCGTCGTTCCTGGTCAAGGACCTGCACGTGCGCTGGCAGCGCGGCGCCGCGCACTTCATGGAGTGGCTGGCGGACGGCGACGTGCCGCAGAACCAGCTCAACTGGCAGTGGGTCGCCGGCACCGGGCGCGACGCCGCGCCGTACTTCCGGGTCTTCAACCCCGTGACGCAGGGCGAGAAGTTCGACCCCGACGGCGCCTACGTCCGACAGTGGGTGCCCGAGCTGCGGGGCGTCCCCGGCCGGGCCGTGCACCAGCCCTGGACGCTCGGGCTCGAGGCGCCCGCGGACTACCCGGACCGGATCGTCGACCACGCCGCCGAGCGCAAGGTCGCCCTCGACGACTTCCACCGCGCCCGCGACTAGGCCGGCATCGACTCCGGCAGGCCGAACCCGGGCAGCACGGTGGCGTCGAAGCGCGTCAGGGCGCTGACCCCGTCGCCCGCGAGCGCGAGGACCAGCAGGCCCGTCCCCCGGCTCGAACCGTCGGGAGCCCGCAGGTACGTGCCGAACGCGGGCTGCCCGTTGGCCCTCGTCGGCACGAGGGCGAACTGCCGGCCAGGCGCGAGGATGCCCGCGCAGAAGCGAGCCGCGAGGTCCCGCCCGACGTACTCGTACGCCATCGGCGGCATCGAGATGAACACGTCGTCGGTCAGCAGGGCCACCAGGGCGACCACGTCGGAGGCCTCGTAGGCGCTGACGAACTTCGCGACGAGCCGGTCGGCGTCCCCGGACGTCGGCGGCTGCGCCGACCCCCGCACGTTCAGCGTCGCCCGTGCCCGCTTGAGCGCGCTGGTCACGGACTCGACGGTCGAGTCGAGCATCTCGGCCACCTCGCGGGCGGGAAAGCCCAGGACGTCGCGCAGGACGAGGACCGCGAGCTGACGCGGCGGCAGCACCTGCAGCGCGGTCACGAACGCCAACGAGATGGCCTCGGTCCGCTCGTAGCGCGCCTCGGGACCGAGCGGCGCCTCGCCGGCGCCGCCCAGGAGGGCGTCGGGGAACGGCTCGAGCCAGACCACCTCGCCGAGGCTGCTGGGCTCGACCAGCTCCACGCCGGGCACGTCCCAGGCCCGGGGCGGGCGGCGCGCGGCAGCCCGCCGGGCGTTGAGGCACCGGTTGGTGGCGATCCGGTACAGCCAGGTGCGCAGCGACGACCGCCCCTCGAATCCGCCGAGGCCCTGCCACGCGGCCAGGAGCACGTCCTGCAGGACGTCCTCCGCGTCGTGCAGCGACCCGAGCATCCGGTAGCAGTGGACCAGGAGCTCGCGCCGGTACGGCTCGGTCAGCTCGCGGAACGCGTCGTCGTCCCCCGCGCGCGCCCGCGCGACCCGGTCGGTCGTCTCGGTCATCCCGCCTCCAGAGGTCCCACTCTCCCGTACAGACACCGCCCCGCGCCCGAACTGGGCGGTCGGCGGCGCCCAGTTCTCGCCCACCCCGGTGTCTACCCCACCGACGGCACCGGCCGGGGCCGTCGCACCCACGCAGGAAGAGGTTCGACATGTTGCTGCAGGACAAGGTCGCGGTCGTCTACGGCGCCGGGGGCGCCATCGGCAGCGCCGTCGCCCGTGCCTTCGCGGGCGAGGGCGCGGCGGTCCACGTCACTGGGCGCGACCGGGCGGCGGTCGAGGTGGTCGCCAAGGAGATCGTCGCGGCCGGCTACCGCGCGGAGGCCGCGGAGGTCGACGCGCTCGACGAACGAGCCGTCGACGACCACCTCGAGCAGGTCGTCACCACGTCGGGCCGCCTCGACATCTCGTTCAACGCGATCGGCATCCCTGACGCGGACATCCTCGGTCTCCCGCTCACGGAGCTCGACCTCGCGCAGTTCACCCTGCCGCTCGCGGCCTACACGACCTCGTACTTCCTCACCGCGCGGCTGGCCGCCCGCCGCATGGTCGCCGCCGGGTCGGGGGTGATCATGACGGTCAGCGCGCTGCACTCCCGGACCGGCATCCCGCTCGTCGGCGGCTTCGGTCCGGCGCAGGCCGCCAAGGAGGCGCTCACCCGAGCGCTGTCCGCCGAGCTGGCGCCGCAGGGGGTCCGCGTGGTCGGCCTGCGCCCGCAGGCCGTCCCGACGACGCGCACGATCCGGCAGGCCTGGGAGCCCCGTGCCGCGGCGACCGGGATGACCTGGGAGCAGTGGCAGGACCTGCTCGCGTCACGGACGCACCCGCGCCGCCTGATGCTCATCGAGGAGGTGGCGAACGTCGCGGCGTTCCTGGCGTCGGACCTCGCCAGCGGGATGACCGGGACGACGGTCAACCTCACGATGGGCAGCCTGGACGACTGACGCTGCCCCTCGTGGGGCGACAGTGCGCGTGGTGCGGACGGGGCGCCACCGGCGCCTCGCCCGCACCAGGTGTGCGGCGGGCTCGGACGGGTGTCACACGGTGACGAGCTCCGAGGTGGCGTCCTCGGACGCCTCCTCGAGGGCCGCGTCGGTCGCGGCGCCCGTGTCCCGGTAGTGGCCGATCGTGGCGAGGAGCAGGCCGAGCAGCGCCCAGCAGGCCAGCGCGACCCAGAGCTGCGTGGTGTCGGCCCGCGCGAAGTACGACTCGTCGCGGAGCAGCGCGGCGGCCGCGCCCGGGGGCATCCACTGGCCGATCGCGCCCCACGGCGCCGGAAGCATCTGCCACGGCTGGGCGGCCGACGCGATCGGGTTGGCGACGAGCAGGAAGAGCACCGGGCCGATCGCGATCCCGGGGCGGCCGACGATCGACACGAACCCGACGATGACGCCGCCGACGGCCAGGATCGCGAGGCCGATGATCCCGGCGTTGACCCAGTAGGACCCGGCCAGCGCACCGAACCAGCCCTGCAGCACGCCCGCCACGGCGAGACCGCCGAGGGCCGAGTACGCGGTGACCGCGGTGACCCGGCGCCGCACGCCGACGACCAGCAGCGAGATGGCGATGCCGCCGATCATGCCGCCGATGACCAGCGGGAACGTGAGTGCGCCGAGGATCGCGCCGCGCGGGTCGCCCGCGTTCAGCGGCACGACGTCCGTGACCGGGACCGCCGAGCCCGTCTGCTGCGCCAGCACCGGCGCGAGCGCGGTGAGCTGCTGGGCGACGATCGGGCTGCCGCCCGACGCGACGAGGATCTCCGGCTGCGCGCCGAGGACGACGGCGCCGTAGACCTCGCGGGTCTCGATGAGGTCGACCGCCGCGGCGCGGTCCGCCGCGGGGACGACGTCGAATGCGCCCGGGGCGCGCGCGTCGAGACCCTGCGCGACGGGCGCCACGGCCGCGGCCGGTCCCGCGACGGCGACCGGCAGGTCCCGGGGCTCGGAGGTGACCGCGGGCCAGAGGAAGGCGAGCGCCAGGACGGTGAGGACGGCGGCCAGCCCGGCTCCGAGGCCGAGGAGGCGACGCCACGGGGTGTGCGGCTGCGTGTGCATGACTGATCCTCTCGAGTAAAAGCGAACGTTCGTTCTTCTAGAGAGATCGTCGTCCCGGGGCGCCGGAGTTGTCAAGAACGATCATTCGTTTTTATGCTGCCGTGTGCCCAAGGTCACCGAGGAGTACCGCGTCGCCCGCCGTGACGAGATCGCCGACGCCGCCCTGCGCGCCTTCCGGCGCAAGGGGTTCCAGGCCACCTCGATGGCCGACATCATCGGGGAGTCCGGGCTCTCGGCCGGCGCGATCTACGGGCACTACCCGAGCAAGGGCGCGATCGTCGTCGACGTCGCCTCCCGCGTCATCGGGTCGCGCATCCTCGACATCGAGCAGCTCTCGCGGGTCGAGCCGCTGCCCGCGCCGCCCGCCCTCCCGCGCGTGCTCGTCACGGGCATGATGCAGTCGCTGGGCAGTCCCGGGATCATGCTGCAGCTCTGGGGCGAGGGGATGTCCGACCCTGAGGTGCACGCCCTCACCTACGAGGTGATCATCCGCCTGCGTGACGCGCTGACTGCGTACGTGTCGCTCTGGCACCAGCGGACGCACGGCACCCCCGCCGACGAGGCGGAGGTCCTGGCGGTCGAGCAGGTGCCGCTGCTCATCTCCGCCGTGCAGGGCTACGTGGTCCAGGCGTCGATCGTGCCCGACTTCGACGGCGAGGCGTACCTGGCCAGCGTGGAGAAGTACCTGCCCCGCTGACCCTGGACCGTCCCGCTACGGGATCTGGCTCGCCCGGAACTCGTCCTCGAGCAGCGACATGATGATCGCGTCGCAGTAGCCGGGTCCGTCGCGGTAGGCGTCGCGCTTGCGACCCTCGACGCGGAACCCGAGGTTCTCGTACAGCGACTTGGCCCGGGCGTTGATGCTCAGCACGTCGAGCTCGACGCGGTGCAGCGCGAGCCCGTCGAAGGCCAGGCCGAGGATCAGCTGGATGGCCTCGGTGCCGTACCCGCGCCCGCGGTAGCCGGGCCGCATGGCGAGCCGGAGGTTGGCGGACCGCACCACCTCGTCGATCTCGTTGAGCACGATCTCGCCGAGGTACTCGTCCGAGGCCGTCGTCGTCACGGCCAGGTCGATCCGCCCGTCCACCTGCGAGATGGTCGCGCACCAGTCGTCGATCTGCTGCCGCGTGAACACCTGCGTCGTGCCGGTGAGCCGGTTGCCGTCGGCGTCGTTGACCGACTCCCACAGCCCGTCCGCGTCGCTCGCCCGGATGGGTCGGAGCACGATCATCTCGCCCTGGAGCGTGGGCTTCTCCATCGCTGCCTCCTGTCGCCGATCGGGAACGCTACGGCGTGGGTGTGCCAGGGACGTTACCGGCGGATCACGGCGCGCGTCCGCCGGAACACCGAACCACCGCGACGTCCGCACTCGAGCGGGCTCTGAGCCCCTCGAGTGCGGACGTTGGGGACTCAGGAGCCGATGCGCTCCAGCAGAAGCTCGCGGACGCGGCCGGCGTCGGCCTGCCCGCGGGTCGCCTTCATGACCGCGCCGATGATCGCACCGACCGGTCCGAGGTTGCCCGACCGGATCTTCTCGGCGATGTCCGGCTGCGCGGCCAGGGCTGCGTCGATGGCCTCGAGCAGCGGGCCGTCGTCGGACACGACCTCGAGCCCGCGCGCGACGAGCACCGTCTCCGGGTCGCCCTCGCCCGCGAGCACGCCCTCGAGCACCTGGCGCGCCAGCTTGTCGTTGATCCGGCCGTCGTCGACCAGCTTCTGCAGCTGCCCGACCTGGGTCGGCGTCACCGGCAGGTCCGCCAGCTCGACCTCCTGCTGCTTGGCCGTGCGGGCCAGCTCACCCATCCACCACTTGCGCGCGGCCGCCGGGCTGGCGCCAGCGGCGATCGTGGTCTCGATGAGCTCGACCGCCCCGGCGTTGACGACGTCGCGCATCTCGGCGTCGGCGTACTCCCACTCCGCCTGCAGCCGCCGACGTCGGGCGGCGGGCAGCTCGGGCAGGCCGGCGCGGATCTCCTCGACCCACGCGCGGTCCGGCGCGATCGGGACGAGGTCGGGCTCCGGGAAGTACCGGTAGTCCTCGGCGTCCGACTTCACGCGACCCGACGCCGTGGTGCCCGTGTCCTCGTGCCAGTGGCGCGTCTCCTGGATGATCGGCACCCCGGCGTCGAGCACGCCCGCCTGGCGGCTGACCTCGTAGCGGACCGCCCGCTCGACCGACCGGAACGAGTTGACGTTCTTGGTCTCGGTGCGGGTGCCGAGGGGCGATCCCGGCGTCGGGCGGATCGAGACGTTGACGTCGGCGCGCACGTTGCCGCGCTCCATCCGGGCCTCGGAGACCTCGAGCGCGCGGAAGATGTCGCGGAGCGTCTGCACGTAGGCGCGGGCCACCTCGGGCGCCCGCTCCCCCGCGCCGGTGATCGGCTTGGTGACGATCTCCACCAGCGGGATGCCCGCGCGGTTGTAGTCGACGAGCGAGTACTCGGCGCCGTGGATGCGCCCGTCGGAGCCACCGATGTGCGTGTTCTTGCCGGCGTCCTCCTCCATGTGCGCGCGCTCGATCTCGACCCGGAAGATGCTCCCGTCGTCCAGCTCGACGTCGACCCAGCCCTCGTAGGCGATGGGCTCGTCGTACTGCGAGGTCTGGAAGTTCTTGGGCACGTCCGGGTAGAAGTAGTTCTTCCGGGCGAACCGGCACGTCTCGGCGATCGAGCAGTTCAGCGCCAGCCCGATGCGGATCGCGTACTCGACGGCGACGGCGTTCACCGCGGGCAGCGCGCCCGGCAGCCCCAGCGAGACCGGCGTGACCTGCGTGTTCGGCTCCGCACCGAACGTGACCTCGGCGCCGTCGAACATCTTGGTGCGCGTGCCCAGCTCGACGTGCACCTCGATGCCGATGACCGTGTCGTAGCGCGCGACGGCGTCGTCGTAGTCCACCAGCGTGCTCATCGCGCGATCTCCAGCTCCGGGGCCTTGCGCAGCAGCGGCCCGCCCCACTCGTTCTCCAGCAGCGCCTCGAGCGCCGCACCCACGCGGTACAGCCGGTCGTCGGCCTTGGCCGGCGCCAGCACCTGGAACCCGACCGGCAGGCCGTCGTCGGACAGGCCGCTGGGCAGCGACAGCCCCGGCACGCCCGCGAGGTTGGCCGGGATGGTCGCGACGTCGTTGAGGTACATGGCCAGCGGGTCGTCCAGCTTCTCGCCCAGCTTGAACGCCGTGGTCGGCGCCGTCGGGGACACCAGCACGTCGGCGGCCCCGAACGCGGCCGTGAAGTCGCGCTGGATGAGCGTGCGGACCTTCTGCGCCGAGCCGTAGTAGGCGTCGTAGTAGCCCGCGGACAGGGCGTAGGTGCCGAGGATGATCCGGCGCTTGACCTCGTCGCCGAAGCCCTGGCCGCGCGTCGCGGCCATGACGCGCTCGGCCGTCGGGTTGTCGTCGGGGATGACACGCAGCCCGAAGCGCATGCCGTCGAACTTGGCCAGGTTGCTCGACGCCTCCGCCGGCAGGATCAGGTAGTACGCGGCGAGCGCGTACGTGAAGTGCGGGCAGGAGACCTCGACGATCTCCGCCCCGGCGCCGCGCAGCAGCTCGAGCGACTCCTCGAACCGCGCGAGCACGCCGGGCTGGTAGCCCTCGCCCTGCAGCTCGCGGATGACCCCGACGCGCACGCCCGACAGATCGCCGTCCGCGCCCTGGCGGGCGGCGGCGACGAGCGCCGGCAGCGGCTCGTCGATGGAGGTGGAGTCGCGCGGGTCGTGGCCGCCGATGAGCTCGTGCAACAGCGCCGAGTCGAGGACCGTGCGCGTCACGGGTCCGGCCTGGTCCAGGCTCGAGGCGAGCGCGATGAGTCCGTAGCGGGACACCCCGCCATACGTCGGCTTCACGCCGACCGTGCCGGTGACGGCGGCGGGCTGACGGATCGAGCCGCCGGTGTCCGTGCCGATCGCCAGCGGCGCCTCGTAGGCGGCGACCGCCGCGGCGGAACCGCCCCCGGACCCGCCGGGGATCCTGTCGAGGTCCCACGGGTTGTGCGTGTTGCCGTAGGCCGAGTGCTCGGTGGACGACCCCATGGCGAACTCGTCCATGTTGGTCTTGCCGAGGATGGGCAGGCCGGCGGCCTTGATCTTCTCCACCAGCGTCGCGTCGTAGGGCGGGATCCAGCCCTCGAGGATCCGCGAGCCAGCGGTGGTCTCCAGGCCCTTGGTGACGACGACGTCCTTGACCGCGATCGGCACGCCCGCGAGCGCGTGCAGCGACTCCCCGGCGGCCCGGCGGGCGTCGACGTCGGCCGCCGTGGCCAGGGCCGCGTCGCTGCTGACCTGCAGGAACGCGTGGATCGCGCCGTCGACGTCGGCGATGCGGTCGAGGTGCGCCTGCGTCGCCTCGACGCTCGACACCTCCTTCGCGGTCAGCTTCTCCGCGAGCGTGGCCGCCGAGAGGCGGACGAGGTCGGACGTCATGAGTCCTCCCCCAGGATCTGCGGCACGGCGAACTTGCCGTCGATCTGGGCGGGCGCGGACGCCAGCACCAGGTCCCGGTCGACCGGCGTGACGGGCACGTCGGGCCGGAACACGTTGGTCAGCGGCAGGGGGTGGCTGGTGGCCGGCACGTCGGGCGTGGCGATCTCGCTCACGCGGGCGACCGACTCGACGATGACGTCGAGCTCGCCCGCGAGGCGGTCGAGCTCCGCCGGTGTGAGGTCGATCCGTGCCAGGCCCGCCACGCGCGCGACCTCGTCGCGAGAGAGGGTGGACATGGCTCGGAGTCTAGACGTTTGGGCGCCCGCTCCCTCCGCTGGGCAGCATGGCCAGGAGTACGGGCGGAACGGGCGGTCGCCTAGACCCTGTCTGCCGCCGCGAGCACCAGCGCCAGGAGCGCCTGGGCGTAGGCGTCGGCCGCCTCGTCGGCGCTGAACACCTGCTCCGGTCGGCCCGCGACCTCGATCAGCACCTGGTAGCCGCCGTAGGTGGACCGGGCGAGGCTGCGGAAGGTGCCGCCGAGGAGGTCACGCAGCTGGTCCTCGCGCGGCAGCCACAGCGCGTCCTCCTGCGCCACCGAGTCGAGCGCCCACTCGGTCGTGCCGTTGAACCCCAGCACCGTGCCCGTCGGGTAGTCGTGCGGCTCGACCACCATGTCCGAGATCGTGAACACCTGGTCCTCGAGCGTGCGCACGGCGAACCGGTCGCCGGGGCGCGGGTGCCAGCGGAGCCCGGCCTCGTGGAGCGCCGCCGCGTGCGCGAGGGAGATCATCCGACCAGTATCTGCTGCTTGCGCCCACGTGTCCTGATGGTCACCAGGGCGGCGCCGCCCGTGAGCAGCAGGAGAGCCAGCATGGCCAGGGCCTGCGCGTCCGCACCCGTCGCTGCGACCGCCGCCGCCGGGACCACGACCGTCGCGTCGTCGGTCACCGGCAGGCAGTCCGGGCACGACTCGGGCGGCTGTCCGCCGCTCGCCGCGGCCACGTTGGTGAGCGACATGCTGGGCGGGGCCGTGAGGCTCGTCGCGAGCGTGATCGGCGGGGCCGCCTGGCCGACCGCGAGCTGGGCGGGGTACGTGCACGTCACCGTGTCCGCGAGCGCGCTGCAGGTCCAGCCGGCGCCGGACGCACTCACGAACGTCATGCCCTCGGGCAGGTCGTCGGTCATCACGACGGGGGCGGCGGTCACGTTCGGGCCGAGGTTGGTCACCACGACCTGGAAGACGGGCAGCAGGCCCGGGATCCCGACGACGTCCTTCGTGATCGCGAGCCTCGACAGCGGCAGCACGTCGACCGGGTCGGTCGCGGTGTTGTTGTCGAGGTCGACGTCCTCGCTGGGCGTCGTCACCGTGACGGCGTTCGTCACCGACGGGTACGCGTCCGCCTGCACGTCCACCACCAGCGTGATCGCGACCGGGGTGTCGATCTGGACGCCGTCCGCGAGCGCGCACGTGACGGTCTGGCCGGTCGCGTCGCACGTCACGCCGTCGCCTGTGGCCGAGACGTAGCTGACGCCCGGGGGCAGCGTGTCGGTGACGGTCACCGGGCCGGGGTCGGGCGTCGGGCCGGTGTTCGTGACCTCGATCGTCCACGTGCCGTCGCTGCCGACGACGAACGCGGCGTCGTGGGTCTTCGTCACCGCGAGGTCGACCTGCGCGGGCACGCCGACGTCGTCGGTGGCGGTGTTGTCCTCGCGGTTGTCGCCGTCGGTGATGGTCTCCACGACCGCGACGTTGCGCACGGTCGGGAAGGCCTCGGGCCCCACGGTGGTGACGAGGTCGATCGGCGGCGTGAACCCGGCGGGCGGGACCGGGACCGCGTAGGTGCATCGGACGATCTGCAGGAGGGCGGCGCAGGTCCAGTCGGTCCCGGCCGCCGCGACATAGGTCAACCCGTCCGGCAGCGTGTCCGTCACGACGACGTCGCGGGCCTCGGACGGCCCCACGTTGAAGACGCGGAGGTCGAACGTGACGTCGTCACCCACCCGCACGGCGCCGACGTGCGTCTTGGTGATCCGCACGTCCGCGTTCTGCGTCACGACCACGGGGTCGACGGCCGTGTTGTTCTCGGGCACCGGGTCGGTGGTCGGCGATACCGCGGTCGCAGTGTTGGGCAGCACGCCTTCGTCCACGGTGGGATCGACGAGCGCGGTGATCACCAGGTCCGGCGCCGTCGCGCCGGACGCGAGCGCCGTCACGCCGTCCAGGTCGCAGACGACCGTCGTGCCCGCGCCGTCCGGGGTGCAGGTCCACGGGCCCGAGGACGAGTCGAACGTCATGCCGGCCGGGAGCGTGTCGGTCACCTCGATCGGCGCGACGGCGTCGGACGGGCCGTTGTTGGTCACCCCGATCGTGAACGTCACGGTCTCCCCCGCGTTCACCAGTCCCGCCGGGTGCGTCTTCGTCACCGCGAGGTCGGCGACCGCGTCGACCGTGATCGTGGCGTCGGAGGTGTTGTCCGCCGGGTCGTCGCCGGGGCTGGACGTGGCGACGGTCGAGGTGTTGGTGAGGTCGGTGCCCTGCAGGACGTTGGCGTCGATCGCTGCGGTGACCGTGAGGACGCTCGTGGTCGGGGGGTCGCCGGCGGCGGGCGCCGGGAAGCTCGGCCGGTCGCAGAGGACCTCGTCCGGCGCGACCGTGCACGCCCAGCCGTCGCCCGCGGGGCCGGACGCCGTGAGCGCGGTCAGGCCCGCGGGAAGGTCGTCGACCACGTGGACGTCGTCGGCGTCCGACGGCCCGGCGTTGCCCACCGTCAAGGTGTAGGCGACCTGGTCGCCGGCGACGAACGGACCGGCACCGGAGACGTCCTTGACGATGCTCACGTCGGCGGAGTCGACCACGACGACGGCGTCGGAGTCGTCGTTGTTGGTGAGATCCGGGTCGGCCTGCGGGCCGTCGACCGACGCCTGGTTCAGCAGCAGGGACGGCCCGGCGTCGGCGGCGACGCGCACGGTCAGCGTGATGGGCGGCGCGAGCGCCGGCGTCGCGGGCGAGCCGCCGGCGATCCCCGCGGCGCTCGTGCAGGTCACCGTTCCCGCGTCCTCGCTGCAGACCCAGCCCGTCCCGGTGGCGGACACGTAGGTGACGTCGGCCGGCAGCCCGTCGGCGACCACGATCGGGCCGACGGTGGCGGACGGCCCGAGGTTGGACACCTGCAGCGTCCACTCGAACAGGTCACCCGCGGTCGCCGTGCCGGTGTGCGACTTGTCGAGGGCCAGGTCGGAGACGGACGTGAACGCGGTGTTGTCCGTGTCGGTGTTGTTGACCAGGTTCGGGTCCGGCGTCGGCGAGGACACCGTCGCCGTGTTCAGGAAGCTGCCCGCGCCGACGTCGGGGGCGACGCTCACGCTGATGCTCACCTGCGTCGACGCGCCGAGTTCGAGCGGCGCCGTGCTGGTGCACGTGACCGCCTGCCCGACGGCCGAGCAGCTCCAGGTGCCCGCCGGGTCGACGACCGCCACGAACGTCAGGCCGACCGGCAGCGTGTCGGTGATCGTGAGGTTGGCGGCCGCGGCGGAGGGCCCGTTGTTCACCACGTCGAAGGTGTAGGTGTTCGTCGTCCCGGCGACGAAGGTCCCGGTGTGCGTCTTCTGGATCGCGAGGTCCGCCGACGTGGTCACGGGGAACGTGTTCGTCGCGGTGTTGTTGGCCGGGTTGGAGTCCGGCGTCGTGCCCGCGACCACCGCGGTGTTCGTGAGGTTCCCCGTCACGCCGGGGTCGATGTGGGCCACGACGGCGATCTGCGGCGCCACACCGCCGGACGCCAGCACCGTCGACCGGGTGCACATGAACGTCTGGCCGGTCGCCGTCGCAGGGCACGTCCAGCCGATGCCGACCGCGGACACGTAGGTGGTCCCCGCGGGCAGCGTGTCCGTGACGGTGATGACCGGCTGGGAGTCGGACGGGCCGTTGTTCACGACGCCGATCGTCCACACCGTGTCGCCGCCCGCCACGCCGGGCCCGGCGTGGGCCTTCGTCACCGCGAGGTCGGCGTTCGTCGTCACCGTCGCCGCGTCGGTCGTCGCGTTGTTCGCCGCGTTCGGGTCGTACGTCCGCGCGCTGGCCGTGGCGGCGTTGGTGAAGGTCGTGCCGCTCGGCGTCGTCGCCGGGATCGACGTCACCACGGTGATCACGGGGAACGACGCCCCGGACGCGAGCGTTCCGGGCGAGGTCGTCCGGGCGCAGCTGACGACGCCCGAGACGGGCGCTCCGCAGGTCCAGCCCGTGCCCGTCGCCGAGACGAACCCCGTCCCCGCGGGCAGGGTGTCCGTGACGACGAACGGCCCCACGGCCGTGTTCGGCCCGTTGTTGCGCACCGTCACGGTCCAGGTCGCGCTGCTCCCGGCGACCACCGGGGTCACGTGCGTCTTGGTCACCTGCAGGTCCGCCGAGTCGATGCGCGTCTGCGCGGTCACCTGGCCGTTGTCGTAGTCGCCGTCGGCGTTCCCGGTCGCGCCCGTCGCGTCCTCACCCTGCACCCGTGCGCGGTTGACCTGCGGGATCGTCGACCCGACGCCCGGAGCCGTCACCACGGCCGCCGTGGGCCGGAGCTGGAAGGTCATGCTGGCCGTCTGGCCCGGGTGCAGGGTCCCCAGGTCCGACCACACCGCGATGCCCCCGCCGATGACGGGGTCGGCGTGCGGGACATTGGTGCCGACGGGCGACGTCAGCTGCGAGGTGCCCGGCACGTACTCCCAGCCGGTCGGCAGGACGTCGGTGATGTCGATGCCGAAGGCGGGTGCCGACCCGTCGTTCGTCGTCGAGACCCGCCAGGTGAAGGGCGACCCGATGTATGCGGGCGCGGCCGAGACCGCCGTCTTGGTGGTCTGCAGGTGCGGGAACGCGGGCGCGACCTGCGCGGTCGCCGTCGGGCCGACGTAGACGCGGCCGCCGGACTCGAGCGACTCGTAGTTGGTCACCTGCACCGAGTTGGTCAGCGCGGAGGTGTCGAGGATCTCGGACGGGGCGAGCGTCGCCTCGTAGGTCACCGTGACGTCCGCACCGGGCGGGTAAGCGATCGCCAGGCCGCGGGTGTCCCACGTGATCGTGCCGCCGCCGCGCACCGGGTCGTCGCCGGTCAGGACGCCGCCGAAGCTGATGCTGTCGGGGTCGACCACGACGCCGACCGGCACGGTATCGACCAGCACGCCGTTCCAGGAGTCGCTCGAGGTCGGGTCCGCGGAGTTGTGCGCGGTGATCGCGTACCCGAACCGGTCCGCCGGCCCGGGCGTCGGGTCGTCGACCGCCTTGTCGATGGTGACGTCGGGCTCGATCACCGTGAGGGTCGCGCTGGCGGAGCTGCCCGTCGTGTCGAAGGGCGAGTCGGCCGAGTCGGGGTCGCGGTTCGGGCTGTCCGGGCTGGTGTTCCACGCCGTGTGCACCGTGTTGGTGAGCGCCACGCCCGCGACATTCGCCGGCACGTCCGCGACGGTGCCGACGTACGTCACGGAGACGAGGCGCAGCTCGGGGCTACCCGTTAGGTCGCCGAAGTTCCAGGCGACGAGCGTCGATCCGTCGGGTCCGGCCGCGTCGTTCAGACGGACGGGCACCGCCGTGCACGGCACGGGTGGGACGGAGAGCTCCTCGCACGAGTAGTCCACGATCGTGGAGTCGGCGATGCCGGCCGGGAGCTGGTCGACGAAGGTGGCGTCGTAGAAGGCCGTGTTGGCGGGGATCACGACGCTCACGTTCCAGACGGCCCGCTGGCCGATGGTCGCACGGCTCGGCAGCACGATCTTGGTGACGCCCGTGCCGACGATCAGGACCGTCGCGCTCCCGGTGTCGGTGCCGGAGCGCTCGTCGGGGTTGTCCGGCGCCGTCGGGTCCGTCTTGCCGTCGTCGAGCGTCGAGCCCGAGAGCGTGACGTTGTTGGTGTACGACGTGCCCGCGACCGCGTCGACGGGGACCCGGGCCGAGTACGCACGCTCCGCGCTCGCACCGGGCTGCACCGTGCCGACGTCCCATACGAGGGCGGTAGTCCCCGTCGCGCACCCGTTGGCCGGCCCCCCGGCCGCCGGGGGCTCTCCCGGGTCGGCGCCGTAGGCGACGAACGTCATGCCCGCGGGCAGACAGTCGACCAGGAACGTGTCGTGCAGCGGGCTCCGGGCCGTCCCGCTGCCGTCCGTGTTCACGTTGCTGGCGACCACGCGGTAGTTCACGGTCGTCCCGCCGGGCACCGGGAGCACGGAGTCGTCGGTCTTGACGACCTCCAGCCGCGGCTGGCGCATGGTGATCGTCCACGACGCCGTCGCGGGCGGCAGGGCGGAGCCCCCTTGTGTGGCCAGACTGTCGAACCGCGCCGTGTTGATCGCCTCGAGGTTGTTCTGCGACGGGCTCATGGCGGCGGTGGTGACTCGAGCCGTCAGGACGACCTGGAAGCGCTGGTCGAACGCCGTCCCGTTGCTGTAGGTGGGCGGGAAGGTCACGGTGCCGGTGTCCGGGTCGATGGTGACGCCGGCCGGGACCGGCGCGGTCGCCGCGCTGTCCGCGTCGGGGTGGTAGGTCAAGGTCGCGTCACCGACCTGGACGAACCCCGTCGGCAGAGGGTCGCGCAGCACGCCGTCGAACGCGGCCGTGCCGGCCAGGATGCGGACGCCGTAGGTGTAGGTGACGAGCTCGCCGATGGTCGCCTGGTTCTCCAGGTCGTTGTTCGTCTCGACGATCGACGTCGTGGCGGACTTGTCGACCTCGGGCCCGGGCACCTGCACGTTCGAGGGGTCGGAGGCCGCCGGGGCGTCCCACTGGGTCGGCAGGACGGAGAGGTCCACGTTCTGCCGCGGGTAGAACGTCACGGTCCCCCCGCCGGGCACGTTGGTCAGCGCCTCGTAGCTCCGCACGTACGCGGTGTCCGTGTAGGTGGTGCCGACGCCGGCGGGGTCGGGGATCGTCGTGTCGTAGAGGACCGACTGCGTGGCGGCCGGCCCGATGCCCTGGCCCGAGAGGTCGGGCTGCGAGCCGTCGATCGGGAACACGACCTGCAGCAGGCTGAGGTCGGCCGCGCCGAGGAACGCCGGGCGCCCCGGGTCACCCGGGTCCGTGCAGGTCACGGTCGGCGCGGCGGCCGGGACGGGGTCGAACCGCACGTTGCCGATGTCGGCGCAGGTCAGCTGGACCGGGAGCTTGTCCCAGACGTTCAGCGCGCCCACCTCGTAGCCGTTCGCGGTCCCGGATACGCCGTCGTTGGTGACGTCGATCCGGAACGTGGCGAC
Source organism: Cellulomonas sp. P4_D11 (assembly GCF_056401915.1). Classification (NCBI taxonomy): domain Bacteria; kingdom Bacillati; phylum Actinomycetota; class Actinomycetes; order Micrococcales; family Cellulomonadaceae; genus Cellulomonas; species Cellulomonas sp. P4_D11. The sequence goes on from NZ_JBFUIK010000001.1 coordinate 286,348, forward strand.
GGAGGTCGCGCGCACCTCGGACCCGTCGACGTTGCTGTTCACGCCGTTCGGCCCGCTGGAGGGAGCGTTCACCGACTCCACGCCCTTGACCACGCGGACCGGCGGGACGGGCGCCGTCTGGGCGATCAGGCTGTCGCGGAACGTCTGCGCGATGCCCGCGGAGTTCTCCGCGCGCAGCTTCATGAGGTTCGACCTGGTGAGCGCCGTGGTGCCGGGAGCGGCCGTGGTCACGTTCGCCTGGATCACCGCGGCGAAGACGGCACCCGCGTCGACGAACCGGTTGCCCGCCGGCCCTGCCGTCCCGATCAGGAACTGGACCGCCGTCGCGTTCGAGCTCACCGCGAACGGCGCACCCGCGTTGGTGCTCGCCGCCGTCGCGGAGCCGGCGACGTACGTCATGCCCGGCGGCAGGAAGTCGGTGACCTGCGGGTTGCGGGTCTCCGTGAGGTCGGAGAAGTCGACGGTCAGGGCGTAGCAGACCCGGTCGCCCTTGCGGAACTGCGTCTCCTCCGGGGGGAACGACGCCGGTTCGCCGTACAGGCTGACGTCGGTCGGGCATGCCCCGCCCGAGAGCGACCGCGGGGCGATGAGCTTGTCGATCGACTCCGAGCCCGTGGTCAGCGTCCACGAGGAGGTGTCCTCGACCTGGACCGTCCCCGTCTCGCCCGTGCCGGCGATCGGCGTCGTCGTCGCGGTGAGCGAGGCGTGGTTGGTGAAGGTGTCACCGGTCGCGGTCGCCTGCCCGATCAGCGCGCCGCCGAGGTACTCGGGCAGCATCGCCGCGGAGTAGGAGACGGTCGTCGTGGCGTCGGGACCCTCGGCGATCGGGGCGAACGTGATGTCGAAGGTGCCGTCGACGTTCTGCGCGGCCGTGGCCACCGGCACGGTGGGCGCCGGGGCACGGCCGCCGTCGCACGCCGGCAGGGAGCCGACCGAGTAGTTGGTGCCCGGCCCGCCCAGCGGGCACGTGCCGTTCGGGAGCGTGTCGGCCAGGACGATGTCGGCCGCGCTGACGTACTCGCTGGACTCGACCGTGAGCGTGTAGCGCACGGTCCCGCCGGACAGGAAGGTCGACCGGTCGGCGCTCTTGCGCATCCGGACGTCCTCGACCGACACCGTCTGCGTGTCCGAGGCCGTGACGGTCGACGGGGTGCCGGGGGCCGTCGCACCGGCGAAGGTGCCGGTGACCTGGGCGACGTTGGTGGCCGAGAGCTCGTTGGCTGTCTCCCGCGTGGACGGGCCGGTGTTGTTGTCCAGGTTGGCCACCTGCAGCAGGCCGCCCGGCGCGGGGTCGGGGAACAGGACGTTCTCGCGGAGCGGGACGCCCGCGGCGTACCGCAGCGTGAAGCTCCCCGACGCCGGGAGGTCGGGGATGGCCCACTCGACGCGCGTGTAGACGCCGGCCGGGTAGGTGGTGGACCCGTTCGGCGGCGGGTCCTGGACGGTGGTCACCGACGTCGGCGTCAGGCAGTCCGGCGGCACGGGCGTCGCGGTCAGCGACGGTGCGCCCGGGTACTCGAGGCCGGCCGAGTTGTCGACGGCGCCGCAGCCGAGGAACTCCAGCCGCGCCGGGAGGTAGTCCGTGACCACCAGGCCGCTGCTGCCGCCCGAGGGCGCGGCGTCGATGGTCAGCGAGTACACGGTCGTGTTGTCGTGCACGCCGCGCAGCAGCTCGCCCTCGGGACTCGGCTCCTCCTTGGTGATCTGCAGCGCGGAGATCACCGTCGTCGTCGGGTTGGAGGTCGCCGTCTCGGTCGCCGTGTCCGGCACCAGTGCGCCCGTCTCGTCGAACTCCGGTGCGACGAACGGGTCCGTGCTGGAGTAGACGTCGGCGACGTTCTCGACCGTCGAGCCCACCGGGTACAGCGCCGGGTCGGGCAGCGCCTGGAACGTCAGGACGAACGAGCCGTTGACGGACAGGTCCGAGACGTTGGTCCAGGTCAGCGTCGTCTGGTCGGTGTCGGGGTCGACCACCTGCGTCGGGTCGCCCGCCCCCGCCGGCGTCGTCGACCCACCGACGTACGACACCCCGGGCGGGATGACGTCGCGGAACCCGAGGTTGTACTCCGGCACCGCGTCGGGGTTGCTCGGCGGGTTGGTGACCGTGAGCGTGTAGGTGATCGGCTCCCCGGCGAGGACGTCGCCCGGCGCCTCCTTGGTGAGCTGAATCCCGGGCGACGCGACGGCCGCCGTGACGGGCCCGAACAGCACACCGACGAGCGCGAGGACGCTCACCACAGCAGCCGTGCGCATCCGTCGTGTACGCACGCCACGCACAGCGACGGTGCCGGCCATGGACGTATCGTGCCCGATTACCGATACTTCAGCCCGTTCTGCACGATCTTTCCGCGGTAGTGCACATTCGTCCCACCAGCCCCAGGCGTATCAGCGCGCGCTGAACGCCGCGTCGAACGCGGCCTCGGGCGGGTCGAACGCGTTGCGCCTCACGAACTCCAGTGCCTCGGGCGCGCCGAGCAAGCGGTCCATCCCGGCGTCCTCCCACTCGACCGAGATCGGGCCGTCGTAGCCGATGCTGTTCAGCGCCCGGAACGACGCCTCCCACGGCACGTCGCCGCGGCCGGTGGACACGAAGTCCCAGCCGCGCCGGAGGTCCGCCCAGGCCAGGTGCGAGCCGAGCCGGCCGTTGCGCCCGTTGCCCAGCCGGAGCTTCACGTCCTTGCAGTCCACGTGGTAGATCCGGTCCGCGAACTCGAGGATGAAGTCGACGGGGTCCAGCTGCTGCCAGATGAAGTGGCTCGGGTCCCAGTTGAGCCCGAACGCATCGCGGTGCCCGATGGCCTCGAGCGTGCGCACGCAGGTCCAGTAGTCGTAGGCGATCTCGCTGGGGTGCACCTCGTGCGCGAACCGCACGCCCACCTCGTCGAACACGTCGAGGATCGGGTTCCACCGGTCGGCGAAGTCCTGGTACCCGGCGTCGACGGCCTCCTGCGAGACCGGCGGGAACATGGCGACGTACTTCCAGATGCTCGACCCCGTGAACCCGACGACGGTCTTCACGCCGAGCTTCGCCGCCAGCCGCGCGGTGTGCTTCATCTCCTCGGCCGCGCGCTGCCGGACGCCCTCGGGGTCACCGTCGCCCCACACCTGGTCGGACAGGATGTCGCGATGGCGCTGGTCGATCGGGTCGTCGCACACGGCCTGACCCTTGAGGTGGTTCGAGATGGCATAGACCTTGAGGCCGTACTTCTCCAGGGTCGCGAGCTTGCCGGCCACGTACTCGTCGTCGTCCCAGCGCCAGGGGTCCAGATGGTCGCCCCAGCACGCGATCTCGAGCCCGTCGTAGCCCCACCCGGACGCGAGGCGTGCGACCTCCTCGAACGGCAGGTCCGCCCACTGCCCGGTGAACAGCGTGATCGGTCGGGTCATCGTCAGCTCTCCTCGTTCACGGGTGTCCAGGTGCTGTTGTCGGCGGCGGACCGCTCCACCGCGGCGAGCACGCGTTGCACGGCCAGGCCGTCGGCGAAGCTGGGTACCGGCTGGCGGCGCTCGGCGATCGCGGTGACCAGGTCGACCGCCTGGTGCGTGAACGCGTGCTCGTACCCGAGGCCGTGCCCCGCCGGCCACCACGCGGACACGTAGGCGTGCTCGGGCTCGGTGACGACGATCCGCCGGAAGCCCGCCTCGACGGCCGGCTGCGACGCGTCGAAGAAGTGCAGGACGTTCATGTCCTCGAAGTCGAACGCCAGCGAGCCGGCCGACCCGTTGATCTCGAGCCGGATGGCGTTCTTGCGGCCCCAGGCGAACCGGGTGGCCTCGAACGTGGCCAGGCCGCCACCGGACATCCGGCCGAGGAAGATCGCCGCGTCGTCCACCGTGACCGGGCCGGTCTCGGTGCTCGACGAGGTCCCGTGCAGGCCGCCGAACGACTCGGCGACCGGCCGCTCCTTCACGAACGTCTCCAGCACCGCGGACACGCCCGTGACCGACTCTCCCGTGACGAACTGCGCGAGGTCGATGATGTGCGCCCCGATGTCCCCCAGCGCGCCCGAGCCGGCCTTCTGCTTGTCCAGCCGCCACGACAGCGGCGCCTGCGGGTCCGCGATCCAGTCCTGCAGGTACTGCGCGCGCACGTGCCGGACGGTGCCGATGCGGCCGTCGGCGACGAGCGTGCGGGCCAGCTGGATCGCGGGGACGCGGCGGTACGTGAAGCCCACCATCGCCAGACCCGTGCTCGCCTCGGCGGCGCGGACCATGGCCTCCGCCTCCTCGACGGAGTTGGCCAGGGGCTTCTCGCACAGCACGTGCTTGCCCGCCGCGAGCGCCGCGATCGCGATCTCGGCGTGGGTGTCGCCCGGCGTGCAGATGTCGACCAGGTCGACGTCGTCGCGGGAGACGACCGCCTTCCAGTCCGTCTCCGTGCTCGACCAGCCGAGCTTGGCGGCCGCGGCCTCGACGCCCTGCCGGTCGCGGCCGGCGACGACCGCCATGTCGGGGTGCAGCGGCAGGTCGAAGAACCGCGGCGCGTTGCGCCAGGCCTGCGAGTGCGCGATCCCCATGAACGCGTACCCGATCATGCCCACGCCCAGGCGCGGGGGTGCTTCTGTCACGGCTCCTCCTTCTGACGCCGGGCGGGTCCCCTGCGGAGAGGGACCCGCCCGGCTCGGTCAGGCTGGCTCAGGACTCGAAGGCCGTCGGCAGGTACTGGTCGACGTTGTCCTTCGTGACGACGGGCGCGTAGAGCTGGATCTTGCGGGGCACCTCGACCTCGACCAGGTCGCTCATCGACTTGCCCTGGACCAGCAGGCGAGCCAGCTTGATGCCGTCGGCCGCCTGCGTCGACGGGTAGATGACCGTCGCCTTGAGCACCGTGTTGTCGGCCTTGATGGCCTCCATGACGTTCTTCGAGCCGGCGCCGCCGACCATGAAGAACTCGTCGCGGCCGGCGTTGTCGATGGCCGCGAGGACGCCGACGCCCTGGTCGTCGTCGTGGTTCCAGATCGCGTCGAGCTGCGGAGCGGCCTGGAGCAGGTTGGCCGCTGCGGCCTCGCCGCCCTGGACCGTGAAGTCCGCCGCCACGCGGTTGCTGACCTTGAGGCCGCACTCGGCGAGCGAGTCCTTGAAGCCGCGGCTGCGGTCCTGCGTCAGGGGCAGGGAGTCGATGCCGGCGATCTCGGCGACCTTGGCGTCGGGCTTGCCGCCCAGCTCCCCGCAGATGTACGCGCCGGCGCTCACGCCCATGCCGTAGTTGTCGCCGAGCACCGTGGTGCGGGCGGCGTTCGGGTCGTCGAACTCGCGGTCGACGTTGATGACGACGATCCCGGCGTCCATCGCCTTGGTCGCGACCTCGGTGAGCGCGGCGCCGTCGAACGGCAGCAGCACGATGGCGTCCACCTTGTCGTTGATGAACTGCTCGATCTGGCTGATCTGCACGTTCACGTCGTTGGTGCCCTCGGCCTGGACCAGCTTCACGTCCGAGTACTTGGCGGCCTCGTCGACGGCCGACTTCGTGATCGAGCCCATCCACCCGTGGTCGGCGGCCGGGGCCGAGAAGCCGATGACGACCTCGTCGCCCGGCTCGTCGTTGCCCGTGGCAGCGGCGGCGGGAGGTGCCGCGGCGTCCGTGCTGGTGTCCTCGGGGGTGTTGGACGTGCAGCCGGTGACGACGAGCGCCAGGAGTGCAGTGGTGGCTGCGAGCGCGGTCCAGCGTGAACGCTGTCGGCGCAGGGGTGCTGCGGACATGACGATCCTCCTTGATCGAACGGGCATGACTGAGACGGGGACAGCAGGTGGTGGGGTCAGGTTCCGGCGCGGCTGCGCTCGGCGATGCGCTGCTGGAGCAGCACGGCGACGACGATGATCACGCCCTTGGCGATGTTCTGCGCCGAGATGGACAGGTTGTTCTGCGTGAACACGTTGGTGAGCGTGGTGAAGATCAGCACGCCCAGGACGGTGCCGACGATGGTGCCGCGGCCGCCGATGAGCAGGGTGCCGCCGACGACCACGGCGGCGATGGCGTCGAGCTCGTAGAACTGGCCGTTGGTCGAGCTGCCGGCCGTCGTGCGGCCGAGCATCATCAGGCCGCCGATGCCCGCGGTCAGACCGCACAGGGCGTACAGGTACATCGTGTGGCGCTTCACCTTGATGCCCGCGAGCCGGGCGGCCTCGGGGTTGCCGCCGACGGCGATGGTGCGGCGCCCGAAGGTGGTCCGGTTGAGCAGGATCCAGCCGGCGACCGCGACGACCACGAAGATCCAGACCAGCATCGGGATACCGAGGAAGTCGTCGCGGAAGAAGTCGAGGAAGCCCTGGACCTTGACCACCTGCGTCTGGCGGTTGGCGATGATCTCCGCCAACCCCCGCGCGGCGACGAGCATGGCGAGGGTCGCGATGAACGCGACGACCTTGCCGTAGGCGATGAGCACGCCGTTGACGAGCCCCGCGCCCAGGCCGACCAGGAGCGCGCACCCGACCATGACGATCCAGTGCGAGTTCTGCGCCATGGTCTGCGTGGCCAGCGTGGACGCCCAGACCGAGGCGAGGCCGATCACCGAGCCGACGGAGAGGTCGATGCCACCGCCCGTGATGACGAACGTCATCCCGATGCTGATCACGCCGAGCACCGCCGCGAGCCGGAGGATCGTCAGCAGGTTGTCGATGCTCGCGAACCGCTCCCCCGCGGTGATCACCCCGAACGCGCAGATCGCGACCAGGGCGATGACCAGGCCGAGGTTGCGGCCCGCGGCGCCCGAGAGGAGGCCGCCGCGCTTCGAGGTCGAGGCAACCTTCTCGACCCGGGAGCTCTCGTCGGCGGCCGGTACGGCTGCCGTGATGTCCTGCTCGCTCACGCGGCACTTCCTTCCATGACGAGGTCGAGCACGCGGTGCTCGTCGATGCCGGACGCCGGTCCCTCGTGGACCACACGCCCTTCGGAGATGACCAGGACGCGGTCGGCCAGGCCGAGCACCTCCGGGATCTCGCTGGACACGACCACCACGGCCGCACCGAGGGCGGCCAGGTCGGCGATCAGGGCGTAGATCTCTGCACGGGCGCCGACGTCGACGCCGCGCGTGGGCTCGTCGAGCAGCAGCACCCGGCAGCCGTGCACGAGCCAGCGGGCCAGCAGGACCTTCTGCTGGTTGCCGCCCGAGAGGGTGCGGGCGCTGCGCTCGGGGTCGGCCGGCCGCACGTCGAGGGCGTGGATCTGCTCCTGGGCAACGCGCCGCTCGGCGCCCTCGTCGAGGAACGACGCCGTGGAGTTGCGCGTGAACGTCGAGAGCGTGATGTTCCGGTAGACCGGCTCGTCGAGGATGAGGCCCTGGCTCTTGCGCTCCTCGGGGCAGAGCCCGATGCCCGCCTTCACCGCGTCGCTCACCGACCCGGCGCGCAGGGCGCGGTCGCCCACCCGCACCGTTCCGGCGGTGGCGCGGCGGGCGCCGAAGACGGTCTCGAGGATCTCGGTGCGGCCCGAGCCGACGAGGCCCGCGAGGCCGACGACCTCGCCCGCGCGCACCTCGAACGACACGTCGCTGAACGCCCCGCGCAGCGCGAGGCCGTCGACGCTTAGCACCGTGGCGGCGTCCTCGGCGACCGGGGGGCGCGGCGCGATGGCGAACTCGACGTTGCGGCCGGTCATCAGCTTGATCAGCTCCGCGGTCGGCGTCTGCGCGGCCGGCAGGCCCGTCGCGACCGTCCGGCCGTCCTTGAGCACGGTGATCCGGTCGCCGATCTGGCGGATCTCGTCCAGCCGGTGCGAGATGTACACGACCGCGACGCCGGACGCCGTGAGCTCGCGCACGACGCGGAAGAGGTTGGTGACCTCCTCCGCGTCGAGCACCGCCGACGGCTCGTCCATGACGATCACGCGCGCGTCGTGGGACAGCGCCCGGGCCATGCTGACGATCTGCTTGCCCGCGGCGGACAGCCGGCCGACCTCGCGGTGCGGGGAGATGTCGGGGTGTCCGAGGCGCTTGAGCAGCGCCCGGGTCCGGGCCGTCGCCGCGCGCCGCTGCGAGAACCCGCCGGTGGCCAGCTCGTGCCCGAGGTAGATGTTCTCCGCGACCGACAGACCGTCGACGACGTCGAGCTCCTGGTACATCGTCGCGACGCCGAGGCGCAGGCCGACGACCGGGTCGGAGATCGTGACCGGGCTTCCGTCGAGGAGGATCTCGCCCTCGTCGGGCTGGTGCGCGCCGGCCAGGACCTTGATCAGCGTGGACTTGCCCGCGCCGTTCTGGCCCAGGAGGCAGTGCACCTCGCCGGCCCGGATCTCCAGGTCGACGCCGTCCAGCGCCCGGGCTCCCGGGAACTGCTTCACGATGCCGCGCATCTGCAGGAGCGGTGCTCCGTCGTGCACGGGGTCTTCGTTGACCATGGGCAGAACGTAGAACGCACTTCTGTCGCTGGTCAAGCAAAAGTCGCCACAGATGTGTCATGGTTACGTGAACGTGACCTACACAAGGCGGAATGGTTCACTGTGCGCATGGACGAGCTCCTCAAGTTCGCCCCCAAGCCGACGGGCGCTGGGGAGATGTTCCAGCTCCTGAGGGACGGGCAGCCCCGGACCCGGTCGGACCTGGCCACCCTCACGGGGCAAGCGCGTTCCACCATCGCCGCCCGCGTCGACCTGCTCCTCTCGTCCGGCCTCGTCGCACCGGCGGGCGAGGCCAGCTCGACCGGCGGCCGCCCGCCCGCGACCTTCGCCTTCAACCCGGCCGCCCGCGTCGTGCTCGCCGTGGACCTCGGCGCCACCCACTCCCGGCTCGCGCTCACCGACCTGGTCGGCACCGTGCTGGCGGAGCACCACGAACCCATCGCGATCTCCGAGGGCCCCGTGCCCGTGCTCGACCGCGTGGTGGAGCTCGGCATGGACCTGCTGGCCGCCGCCGGGCGCCCGGTGAGCGACCTGGTCAGCGTCGGCGTCGGCCTGCCCGGCCCCGTCGAGCACTCGACCGGTCGACCCATCAACCCACCGATCATGCCGGGCTGGGACGACGCCGACGTGCCCGGGCTCCTCTCGCGCAAGCTGCGCGTGCCGGTGCTGGTGGACAACGACGTCAACGTCATGGCCCTGGGCGAGCACACGTCGCAGTGGCCGGAGGTCGACCACCTCCTGTTCGTCAAGGTCGCCACGGGCATCGGCGCCGGGATCATCTCCGACGGCCAGATCCGTCGCGGCGCCCAGGGTGCCGCCGGCGACCTGGGGCACATCGCGGTGCCGGGCGGCCTCGACCTGCCCTGCCGCTGCGGGAACACCGGCTGCCTCGAGGCCGTGGCCAGCGGCCCGGCCATCGCGAGCGCGCTGACCAACGCCGCCACCAGCGCCGACGTCGTCGCACTCGTGCGCGCGGGCGACCTCGACGCCAGCCGCGAGGTGCGGGAGGCCGGTCGGCACATCGGCGAGGTCCTCGCCGCGTGCGTGAGCATGCTCAACCCGTCGGTCATCGTCATCGGCGGCGAGGTCGCCGAGGCGGGCGAGAGTCTGCTGGCCGGCATCCGCGAGGTGGTCTACCGGCGCTCCCTGCCGCTGGCCACCCAGCACCTGCGCATCGTCGCGTCCCGCACCAAGGGCCGCGCCGGGGTCCTCGGCGCCTCGGCCATGGCCTCCGAGCACGTGCTGTCCGCCGCCGCCATCGACGCCCTGATCAGCTAGGAGACGCCGCCGTGACCGAGCAACGCCGAGCCCTCGTCGTCCGTGGCGGGTGGGACGGGCACGCGCCCGAGGAAGCCGCCGACCTGTTCGTGCCGTTCCTGCGCGAGCACGACTTCGACGTCGTCGTCGAGGGCTCGCTCGAGGCCTACGCCGACGCCGAGCTCATGGCCGCCACCGACCTCGTGGTCCAGTGCTGGACCATGGGCGACATCCTCGCCGACGAGCTGCGCGGCCTGCGGACCGCCGTCGCGGCCGGCACCGGGTTCGCCGGCTGGCACGGCGGGATCATCGACTCGTTCCGGATCGCGACCGACTACCTGCAGCTGGTGGGCGCCCAGTTCACGGCGCACCCCGGTGGTCCGCTGGTCGAGCACACCATCAACGTCACGGGCACCCACCCGATCGTCGAGGGCATCCACGACTTCACGCTGCGCTCCGAGCAGTACTGGCTCCTTACCGACCCCCTGAACGACGTGCTCGCGACGACGACCATCACCCCGGGTCCCGACGACCCGTGGCACGCACCGGTCACGTCCCCGGCCGTCTGGACGCGCCGCTGGGGTGCCGGCCGCGTGTTCGTCTGCGCGCCCGGCCACCAGCTGGCCGACCTCGAGGTGCCCGCCGTCCGCACGATCATCGAGCGCGGCCTGCTCTGGGCGAGCCGGTGACTCCGCGGCTCCGGGCCGCCCGCCCCGCCGGCTGAGCGGTCACGCCACCGCTGCCTCGGCCCGCCTCGCCAGGTCGCCGACCTCACGTGCCACCGCCGGCCACAGCTGTGCCGGCAGGTCGTGCCCGACACCGGGGAACGTGACGAGCCGAGCACCGTCGATGCCCTTCGCTGTCGCCCGGGCCGCCGTCACACGCAGTATCGGGTCGGCCTCGCCGTGCAGCACGAGCGCCGGCTGGTGCAGGTCGCGCAGCCGCGCGCCGTGCCACTGCGCCCCGATCTGGCGACTCTGCGCCTTGGTGTCCCGCGGGCCGCTGTCGACCTCGCGCTCGATCCACTCCCGCGCGGCGTCCTCGTCGAACGGGTACGCGGGCGATGCCACCCCGCGCGCAACCGCGAGGTTGGCCTGCACGTCCCCCTCGCGACCCGCCGGGAACCTGGTCCGGGCAAGCTTCGCCAGGAGGCCTACGCGCAGGTAGCGCGCGACGCCGAGGCCGGACACGTCGCTCGGCAGTGCCGCGGAGGACACGACGGACACGACGCGGTCGGGGTGGCGCAGGGCGATCCGCTGGGCGACCGCTCCGCCCAGGGAATGGCCGAAGACGTGCGCCTGCGCCCAGCCCAGCTCGTCGAGCACCGCGACCGCGTCGTCGGTCATGTCCTCCGCGGTGTACGCGGCGCCCTTCCTGCCGAACAGCGCCCGGAACGGGTTCGACTCGGCCACGTCGGGCATCCGCGTCGACTCGCCGGCGTCCCGCTGGTCGTAGCGGGCCACCGCGAAGCCCTCCGCCGCGAACGCCTCGCACAGACCCGTGGGCCACCAGAACCGCGAAGTCGCCAGGCCCATGACGAGCAGCAGCGGCATCCCGTCCGATCCCGCGAGCCGGTCGAAGGCGACGTCGACCTCGCCGTTGCGGGCGTGCTGCGTGGGTGTCCAGGCGCTCTCGCCGGTGCGCGTCGGGTGGGTCATCGTCAGGCTCCTCGTTAATTGCGATCCGTGTTCGCTATTCTAGGCCATGGCGCCGAACGGGCCGTGAGGGAGGCTGTGCCGGTGGAGATCGAGCAGATGAGCATCTGGATGCGGCCCGAGCGCGGGAGTCGGGGTCGAGCCCCGGAGCACACCCGCGAGGGCATCGCCGCCGTCGCGGTCGGGCTGGCAGACTCCCACGGGCTGCCGGCGGTCACCATGCGCTCCGTGGCGCAGCTGCTCGGGGGCGGCCCGGCCTCGCTCTACCGCTACGTGCAGTCCCGGGACGAGCTGGTGGCACTCATGGTCGACCAGGTCAACGGCGAGATCGACTACGACGCACTCGCCGGCACCGACTGGCTCGACGACCTCCTGGTGCTCGCTCGCGAGAGCCGCGCGGTGTACGTGCGGCACCCCTGGCTCACCGACGTCCCGACGACCGTCGACCTCGGTCCGCGCGCCGTCGACTACCTGGAACGGGCCCTCGGCGCGATGCGGGGCCTCGAGGTCGACGGCCACCGCAAGCTCGAGGCCATCGGCGTCTTCAGCGCCGTGGTCCGGCTCCTCGCGCGCACCCAGATCGAACGGCGCGGCGCCGACCCGGCGGAGCGCCGCCGCCAGCTCGCCGCCGCGCAGCACCTGGCCGCCGTCACAGGCGACGGCACCCACCCGTACCTCGCCGCCGCGCTGTCGTCCCTACCGGCGGCGACCGACGAGGGCCAGGTCGACCGCGTGCTGACCCGCCTCTTGCGTGGGCTGCTGACGGGCTAGCCGTTCCGGCCTGCCTACGGGCGCAGCTCCCGGTACACGTACCGCTCGGCGGGCTGGAACCCGAGGCCCGCATACAGCGCTCCCGCAGCCGTGTTCTGCGCCTCGACCTGCAGGAACGCGCGACGGGCACCGCGCTCGGCCGCCTCGTCGAGCGCCCGCACCGTGAGCGCGCGCCCGAGCCCGCGCCGCCGGGCCGACGGAGCGACGACGAGGCACGAGAGCGCGACCCAGTCCTCCGCGAAGGCGGCGCGGATCACCCCGACCGGGCCGGTGTGGTCAGTGGCCGTCAGGTAGATCGCGGGGGCACCGCCGAGCACCGTGCGGGCCAGTCGCAGGCTCGCGCCGTCGTCGTCGTGGGCCGTCCCCGTGGCGTGCAGCCGCGCCTTGGAGCCCGACCAGGCCGCGAGCCAGGCGTCGTCGGGGCGCTCCGCGACGGACACCCGCACCCGGGCCGACGGCGCACGCACGGGATCCGCGCGATCGTCGGCGATCTCGCGGACGAGGACGTCCGTGTGCGAGATGGCCGCGTACCCGCGCGCCTCGAGCAGGTCGTCCAGCCCCGGCGCTGCCGCCCGGCACACCCGCACGATCGACGGCTGCCCGGCCTCGGCGTACAGCGCCTCGACCCGGTCGAGCGCCGCACCCGGGTCGGCCGGAGCGCCGAGGGGCAGCACGCTGTTCGCGCGCCGGGTGAGCCCGCCGGACAGGCCGACCCGCCAGCCGTCGACGTCCACCACCCGCGCGGGCGGCCACGTCGCCGCCTCGACCAGGGCGCCGGGCGCATCGGGCGGCGTCCAGGTGTGCACGCGCAGGTGGACCTCGACGTGACCCCAGTCGCGTTCGGGCACCGCGACGAACCCCAGCCGCTTGTACAGGCGCTGCGCGGCCTCCATCGAGTCGAGCGTCGAGAGCACCACGCGCCTGGCCCCACCGGCGACGGCCTCGCGCAGCGCCGCGGTCACCAGCAGCTCGGCGATCCCCCGCCGCCTCGCCTCGGGTGCGACCGCGAGCATCCGGATCTCGAGCTCGCCGGGCTCGGCGACCTCGGCGTACGACGTGCCGTACGGCGCGAGCGTCACGGTGCCGACCACCACGAGGTCGTCCCGCTCGGCGTCGCCGCCGTCGCCCTCGCCCGGCGGCAGCAGCGCGACCAGCAGCGTCGCCTCGCGCGCCCGACGCTCGGCGTCCCGCAGCTCGTCCGCGTACGAGTCGGTCGCGTCGACCAGCCGGTCGGCCAGGTACGCCTCGGCGGTCAGCGCCCCGGCGTCGGCCACGTGGCCACCGCGGGCGACCCGGACCACAGCGCTGGTCACGTCAGGCGTCCTCAGCGACGGGAGCCACGTCTCCGACGCCCGCCGGCCCCTGCGACAGCAACGCCTCGAACCCGGCCTCGTCCAGGATGCGCAGCCCGAGCTCGCGCGCCCTGGCCTCCTTGGACCCGGCGTTCTCGCCGACCACGACGTAGTCCGTCTTCTTCGAGACGCTGCCCGCCGACTTGCCGCCGCGCGCCAGGATCGCCTCCTTGGCGCCGTCGCGGCTGAACCGTTCGAGCCCGCCGGTGACCACGACCGTGAGCCCCTCGAGCGTCCGCGGCGCCGACTCGTCGCGCTCCTCGGTCATCCGCACGCCGGCGGCGGCCCACTTCTCGACGATCGCCGCGTGCCACTTGTCGTCCTCACCCGGCTGCTCGAACCACGCCACGACGGCGGCCGCGATGGTCGGCCCGACCCCCTCGGCCGCGGCGATCTCCTCCTCGGACGCCGTCGCGATCGCCGGAACCGACGCGAAGTGCTGCGCCAGGGCCCGCGCGGCGGTCGGCCCGACGTGCCGGATCGACAGCGCGACGATGACCCGCCACAGCGCGGCCTGCTTGGCCTTCTCCAGGTTGCCCAGCAGCGCAGTGCCCGTGGCGTTCAGGTCGCCGGCCTCGCGGACGACCCCGCCGACCTTCGAGCTGGTGGAGAGCGTGAACAGCGGCACCTGGCGCAGCGCGTCGGCGTCCAGCGCGAAGAGGTCGCCCTCGTCGGTCACCACGCCGGCGGTGAGCAGCGCGTTGGCCGCCTCCCAGCCGAGCGCCTCGATGTCGAACGCCCCGCGGGACGCGACGTGGAACAGCCGCTCGCGCAGCTGGGACGGGCACGACCGCTGGTTGGGGCAGCGGATGTCGACGTCGCCCTCCTTGGCGGGCGCCAGAGGCGTGCCGCAGGACGGGCACTCGGTCGGCATGACGAACGCGCGCTCGGTCCCGTCGCGCAGGTCCACCACCGGCCCGACGATCTCGGGGATCACGTCGCCGGCCTTGCGCAGCACCACGGTGTCGCCGATGAGCACGCCCTTGCGCGCCACCTCGCTCGCGTTGTGCAGCGTCGCCATCTCGACGGTCGACCCCGACACGAACACCGGCTCCATCACCCCGAACGGCGTCACGCGCCCGGTGCGGCCGACGTTCACCCGGATGTCGAGGAGCTTGGTGTTGACCTCCTCGGGCGGGTACTTGTACGCGATCGCCCACCGCGGCGCGCGGCTGGTCGAGCCGAGCCGGCGCTGCAGCGCGATCTCGTCGACCTTCATGACGATGCCGTCGATCTCGTGCTCGACGTCGTGCCGGTGCTCGCCGTAGTAGGCGATCATCTCCCGCACGCCGTCCAGGCCCTCGACGATCCGCGTGTGCCCGGAGACCGGCACGCCCCACGACGCGAGCAGGTCGTACACCTGCGACTGCCGCTCGATCCCGGTCCCCCGCCCGGCGCCCCAGACGAGCGCGCCGACGCCGTGCGCGTACATCCGCAGGTCCCGGGACGCGGTCACCCGCGGGTCCTTCTGCCGCAGAGAGCCGGCCGCCGCGTTGCGCGGGTTGGCGAAGGGGCTCTTGCCCGCCTCGACCTGCGATGCGTTGAGCTCGGCGAACGCGGCGACCGGCAGGAACACCTCGCCGCGGATCTCGATCCGCTCGGGGTGGGTGGCCGGGTCGCCGCCGAGCACGGCCGGGATGGTCGAGATGGTGCGCACGTTGAGCGTGACGTCCTCGCCCGTCCGCCCGTCGCCGCGCGTGGCGGCCCGCACGAGCCGGCCCTTCTCGTACAGCAGCGCGATGGCCAGCCCGTCGATCTTGAGCTCGCAGAGGTAGTGCAGGGTCGCGTCCGACTCGAGGTCCCGGTGCAGGCGGCCCGCCCAGGTCGCGATGTCCTCGTCGGAGAACGCGTTGTCCAGCGACAGCATCCGCTCGACGTGCTCGACGGAGGCGAACTCCGTGGAGAACGTGCCGCCCACCCGCTGCGTCGGCGAGTCGGGGGTGCGCAGGCCCGGGTGCTCGTCCTCCAGGGCCTGCAGCTCGCGCAGCCGCTCGTCGTACTGCTTGTCCGACGACACCGGGGCGTCGCGGATGTAGTACGCGAACTGGTCGGCCTCGATCAGGGCGGCCAGCTCGGTCCAGCGGTGCCGGGCCTCGGCGGGGATCTCACGGGCAGCGGCGGCGTCGATCTCGTTGCTCACAGACCCATCATGGCGCCCCGCACCCACACCCGCCGCGACCTACCGACGACGGCGCGAGGCGACGAGCACCCCCACGCTGACCAGCACCCCGCCGACCGCCAGCACCGCCCCGGCAGCGAACAGGGCGGGCGGTGCGGAGGCCACGACGACCTCCGTCGGTTCCCCGGCGACGTCCCATGTGCAGATGGCCCTGGGCGGCACGATCGTGTACCGCACGCTCGCGTCGTCGGTCCCGGCGGCGTAGGCCTGCACGCACGGGTCGGGGTCGTCCTTGGACGTGGTCAGGGTGGTCACCCCGATGCCCGTGTAGCAGACGACGAGCAGGACCAGCCCCACGATCGCCGCCCCGGACCCCAGGAGCAGCGCCAGGGCGCGCCCCACGCTCGGCTGTGCCGCCACTCTCAGTCCTCCGCTCGTTCCGCGACGATCCGCGCCGCGCGCACCAGCCCGGCCAGCACGGCGCGGGCGTCGTCGGGGCTGCCGCGCCCCGTCACGTCTCCGGCCAGCAGGACCACGTCCCGCAGGCCCGCCATGGACAGGCCGACGGACCGCCACGGTCGGATGAGCGTGTCGGCCTGGCCGGTGACGTCCGGGCCCGCGCACTGCGACGACGCCTGCGGCGCCAGCTCCGGCCAGAACGCGAGGCCGCCCTCGACCACCTCCGCGACCCGCTCCCAGCTGCGCTCGTCGAGCGCGTCCACGGCGAGCCCGAACCCGTCGACGCGCGCCGCGCGGATGGCACCGAGAGAGGTCCACGCGGTGCCGCCGTGGACGACGACGCGGGCGCCCTCGAGCAGGCGCACGCCGGCCGCGACCTCGGAGATGCGCTCGGCCGCCACCGGCCCCGGCACCGACCGCAGCGCGGAGTACCCCGAGAACGACGGCAGGACGCCGGCCATGACCTGCGCGAGCAGCGGTTCGTGCAGCAGCACGGTCGGCTGAGCACCGGGCACGGACCGCCGGATCGCGGCGAGGTGCTCGGCCAGACCGGCGGCCAGCGAGGCGGCGAGCTCGCGGACGGCGCCCGGGTCGGACACCACGCGGTCGCCGCGCGCGAGGTAGAGGGAGGCCGCGAGCGTCATCGGCCCGAGCACCGGCACCACCAGCGGCCCGGTGAACCCGTGGCCGGCGACCGCGAGCGCGTCGACGTCCTCGCGCACGTAGGCCTGCGCGCGGGCGAGGTCCCGGCTCGGCCGGTCCGCCAGCTTCCAGCCGTGCGGGCCCAGCTCGGTGGGCAGCTCGGCCAGGAGCGCCGCCGCGCGTCCGGTGCGGTCGCCCCACGGTCCGCGCTCGGCCAGCAGCACCGTGAACGGCAGGCCGGCCACCTCGGAGGGGGTGTCGACGAGGTCGCCGACGACCACGGTCTGCGCCTCGAGCACGTCGAGACCCGGCCACGGCCCGGTGCCCGTGACGGACGGTCGCCCGCCGCTCACCCGGCGACGCCTGCGACGGCCCGCCGAGCCGCGGTCACCGTCGCCTGGCCGAGCACCCGCGTGCCGTCGTACAGGACCGCGGACTGACCGGGCGCGACGCCGCGCAACGAGGTGTCCCCGAGGGTCACCTCGACCACACCGTCGCGCACGGTCGCCCGGGCGGGCACCGGGGTGCCGTGCGCCCGGACCTGCAGCGTGCAGTCGAACGACGACGCCGTGCCGTCGACGAACCACACGGCACGGTCCGCCTCGACGGTCCCGACGACGAGGTCGTCCACGGACCCGACGACCACCCGGTTGTTCACGGGCTCGATCGAGAGCACGTACCGCGGCTTCCCGTCGGCGGCCGGCGTCCCGATCGACAGGCCGCGCCGCTGCCCGACCGTGTACGCGTAGGCGCCGTCGTGCTCGCCCAGGACGGCGCCGGACGCGTCGACGATCTCGCCCGGCTGCGACCCGAGGCGCGAGCGCAGGAAGCCCTGCGTGTCCCCGTCGGCGACGAAGCAGATGTCGTACGAGTCGGGCTTGGCGGAGACCGACAGTCCGCGCGCGGCCGCCTCGGCGCGGGTCTGCTCCTTCGAGGCGACGTCCCCGAGCGGGAACATCGAGCGCGCGAGCCGCTCCGGGCCCATCACCGCGAGCACGTACGACTGGTCCTTGGCCAGGTCCCGGGCGCGGTGCAGCTCACGCGTGCCGTCGACGCGCGTCTCGATGCGGGCGTAGTGACCGGTGCAGACGGCGTCGAACCCGAGCGCCACCGCCTTGTCCAGCAGCGTCGCGAACTTGATGTGCTCGTTGCAGCGCACGCACGGGTTGGGGGTCCGGCCGGCCTCGTACTCGGCGACGAAGTCGGCCACGACCGTCTCCTCGAACCGCTCGGACAGGTCCCAGACGTAGTACGGGATGCCCAGCACGTCCGCGGCCCGGCGCGCGTCGCCCGCGTCCTCGATCGAGCAGCAGCCCCGCGAGCCGGTGCGGAACTGGTCCCGCGTCCGCGAGAGAGCCATGTGCACGCCGACGACGTCGTGCCCCGCGTCCACCGCGCGCGCCGCGGCGACCGCGGAGTCGACGCCGCCGGACAGCGCGGCCAGCACGCGCATCAGGACACCGCCCCGACGGTCGCCAGGCCGGCCGCGCGGGCGCGGTCGACGACGCCCGGCAGCGCGGCGAGCAGCGCGTCGACGTCGTCGGCGGTCGAGGTGTGACCCAGGCTGAAGCGGAGCGCGCCGCGCGCCGCGACCTCGTCGACCCCCATGGCCAGCAGCACGTGGCTCGGGCGCGGGACGCCGGCCTGGCAGGCCGACCCCGTCGAGGCCTCGATCCCCGCCGAGTCGAGCAGGTACAGCAACGAGTCGCCCTCGCAGCCGGGGAACGTGAAGTGGGCGTTGGCGGGCAGGCGGAGCGACGTGTCCCGCGGGCCGCGGAGCACGGCGTCGGGCACGACCGCCTCGACGCCCGCCACCAGGGCATCGCGGAGCGCTCCCACGCGGTCCGCGAACGCCTCGCGGCCGGCGACGGCGACGTCGACCGCGACCCCGAACGACGCGAGGAGCGGCGCGTCGAGCGTGCCCGACCGCACCCCCCGCTCCTGGCCGCCGCCGTGCAGCACCGGCGTGAGGTCCAGCCCACGGCGGGCCAGGAGCGCGCCCGCGCCGCCCGGGCCGCCGACCTTGTGGCCGGTGACGGTCATCGCGTCGAGCCCGGACGCCCCGAAGTCGACGGGCACCTGGCCGACGGCCTGCACCGCGTCGGCGTGCACGGGCACCCCGAACCGGCGGCCCAGCGCGACCACCTCGTCGAGGGGCTGCAGGGCGCCGACCTCGTTGTTCGCCCACATCACGGAGATCAGCGCCGCCTGCTCGCCGCTGCGCTCGAGCTCCTCGCGCAGCGCGTCGACCTCCAGCACGCCGTCGCGGTCGACCGGCAGCAGCACCAGCTCGGCCCCCGCGTGCTCGGCCATCCAGAACGCCGGGTCCAGCACGGCGTGGTGCTCGACGGCGGACACGAGCAGGCGTCGCCGGCCGGGATCCTGGGTCCGTCGCGCCCAGAAGAGGCCCTTCACCGCGAGGTTGTCGGCCTCGGTGCCGCCGGAGGTCCAGACGACCTCGCTCGGGCGCGCGCCCAGGGCAGCCGCCAGCTGCTCGCGCGACTCCTCCACCACGCGTCGGGCGGCGCGGCCGGACGCGTGCAGCGAGGACGGGTTGCCGGGGCGCGCGAGCTGCTCGGTGAGCACCCGCGTGGCCTCCGGGATCATGGGCGTGGTCGCCGCATGGTCGAGATACACGCTCATCGGGACCATCCTACGAACCGGGCGAGCGCACGTTGACCGCACAGCCCGTGGGATCACCCTCCGACGGCCGCGCATCTCCTGGCAGGATGTCCGGCGTGAGTGCCGACGACGTCATCGCCCTCCCGCTCGCCTTCAGCGGCCAGCGGCTGGACTGGCGCGACCTCCCGCGACCCGTCCGGGCGCGGATCGCCGAGCTCGCCGGCTCCCAGGTCACCGCGGAGATCAGCGCGACCAGCGGCTTCAGCCCCGGCTTCGCGGCCGTCCTCGAGCTCGCCGACGGGCGCGGCGTCTTCGTCAAGGCCGTCTCCGCCGAGCAGAACCCCGTCTCGCCGCACCTCGCGCGCGCCGAGATCCGGGTCTCGCGGGCCCTCCCGCCGCAGGTTCCCGCGCCGCAGCTGCTGTGGTCGTCGGACGACGACGACTGGGTCATCCTCGGCTTCGAGGTGGTGCACGGCCGCTCCCCCGAGCTCCCGTGGAAGCCGGACGACCTGCGGGCCGTCGCCGACGCGCTGGGAGCGCTCGCAGACGCCGAGCCCCTGCCCGGCCACCAGCTGCCGCGCACCGACGACCAGCTGGTCGACGACTTCACCGGCTGGCGCAAGCTGCACGCCCTGGACGCCGAGTCCCAGGCGCGCTACGCCGACCTGGCCGGCGAGGCGGGCCGGTGGGCGCTCGCGAACCTCGAGCAGCTGGTCCGCTGGGAGCAGGACGCCCTGCGCGTCTGCGCGGGCGACGCGCTGGTGCACGGCGACCTGCGCGCCGACAACATCCTCATCGACCCCGACCACCAGCACCGCGTCTGGATCATCGACTGGCCGCACGCCAGCGTCGGCGCGCCGTGGCTCGACCTCGCGTTCATGCTGCCCAGCGTCGCGCTGCAGGGAGGCGGGGACCCGGCGACCAACTTCCGCACGCACGCGGTGTCGGACGGCGTCCACGACGACGACCTGCGCGCGGGTCTGGCGGGCCTCTCGGGCTACTTCGCGTGGAGCTCGTTCCAGCCGGCGCCGCTCGGCATCCCCAACCTGCGCCGGTTCCAGGCCGCGCAGGGCCTGGCCACCGTCCGCTGGCTGCGCGACCTGTCCTGATCAGCCGAGCGGCGGCTCGTCCGCCTTGAGCCGCTGCTCCCGCTCGCGCAGCTGCGCCTCCCAGTCCTTGAGCATCTGCTCGTGGGTCTGGTCCGACCGGTTCATGCCGGCGAGGAACGCGGCGTCGTCGTCGGGGTTCGAGCGGCGCGGCCGCTCGTACTCGGGGAAGCCGGCGGTCCGCGTCGACGGCCACGGCACGTTCCGCGCCGGCCGGTGCTCCGGGCGCCCGGCGACGAGCCACGCGATCCCGCCGACGAGCGGGACGATGATGATGACGAACACCCAGGTCGTCTTGGAGAGGTTGCGCGGCACGTCGGTCTGGATGCAGTCGATCAGGCAGAACACCAGCAGCCCCAGCTCGATCAGGAACGGCAGGTAGCGGATCACGGTCTCTCCTCGGGCACCCCTGCCCGGCGCACGGACGGCCGGGACCGACGCGCACGCTAGCGAACCGTCGAGCCCGCTGTCCGGCGATCCGTTGCCCGGCCCATCCGATCACCCGGACGGCTCACAGGCGGCGCACCGGCGGCACGACGGCTCAGCCCAGGATCGCCGCCGTGGACCCCCAGCCGAGCAGGCTGTGACCCACGGAGCCGATGCCGAGCAGGGTCCCGGGCAGGTCGACGCGCCACACCTCCCCGCCGTCGCCGAACCGGTACGCGACCAGCTCGCCCACCCCGGGCCAGTCGTTCAGCGCCGTGACGTCGCCGGGCTCGTCGGGCCGCATCTGGCCGCTGAGCAGGTGGCGCCCGTCCGTGACGAGGTCGCCCATCGTCCGGCCCGCGCGGACCGGAGCCCGCCAGAGCTCGTCACCGGTGCGGCCGTCGACGGCCACGACTCCGTCCGGGGTGCTCAGGTAGACGCGTCCGCGCGCCACGACCGCGGACCCCGAGAGGCCGTGCCCGACGCTCCACCGCTCGCGCCCCGTGGACCGGTCGTACGCGCGGATGCGCGAGTCCGCCGCGAGCACCAGGCCGGGGAGGCTGCCGTCGTCCGCCGAGACCGACGCCACTCGGCCGTCCAGCACGAGCGAGGGACCATCACCCATGACCGTCGTCGTCTCGCGGCCCCGGTCGTCCTGCGCGAAGGCGGTCACGGTGCCCCGTCGCTGGTCGGCCTCGAACCCGTTGGTCGCGTCGACGGTCGCGCGCGTCTGGCTGCCCGCGCTGTCGAGCAGGGTGATCCGGCGGCCGGCGGTGACGACCGCGAGCCCGTCCGCCGTGGGGTAGATAGCGGTCGACCGGTCGACGAAGCCACCCTCGTCCGCCTCCGCGGTCGTCGACGGTACCGCGGACTGCCACCTCTGACGTCCGGTGAGCAGGTCGGTGGCCGTGACGACGAGCGCGCCGTCCGCGCCCGGCGTCCCGACCGCGACCGCCCCGTCGGGGAGGGCGGCGAACGCCGTCGCGCCCGGCGCCGGCCGGTCGGCGAGCACGGAGCCGTCGGCGAGGTCCACGACCACCATTCGGCTCAGGTCTGACGGGACCAGGACGTTCTCGTCCTCCCGGTAGGCCATGACGGCGTCGCTGACCAGGCACACCGCCCTGCCCTCGTCGCCCGGGTCGCCCACGCACCCCCCGATCGAGCTGAACCCTTGGTCGTCGTCGCGGGCCACCTCGTGCGCGTCGGCGAGCGGCGTGCTCCAGACCTGCTCGCCCGTGACCTCGTCGACGGCGACGAGCGCCTGCGACCCGTCGCTMTCGCGCTGCAGGCCCACGAGGGCGCCGCCGCCCGTGAGGCCGGACCAGAGCACGGACTCGGCGCCCGCCGCGGGCTGCCACCGGATCGCCACGTGCTGGTCGACGGGCCGGACGACGCCCGGCACCCGCGCCAGCGCGGCGAACGCGGMACGCTCGCGGACCTGGACGACGCCCTGCACGGCGACGAGCGCGACCGCGGCGAGCGCGGGGACCAGCAGCCACCGCCTCGACCGGCGCGGCGGGGCGGGCTCGTCCGGGCGCCCGGATGCGTCGTCGTGCTCGACGAGCTCGACCTCGTCCATGCCCACGCGCCGCATGGGCGCGATTATCCGCCCACGCGGCGCCTCGGCGGGTCAGCCCTTGAGGCGCCGGATCTCCGCGACGGCCTGCGGGAGGACGGTGAACAGGTCGCCGACGACGCCGAAGTCCGCGATCTCGAAGATCGGGGCGTCGGGGTCCGAGTTCACGGCGACGATCGTGCCGGACGCCTGCATGCCGCCCCGGTGGTGCACCGCGCCGGAGACGCCGACGCCGATGTAGAGGCGCGGCGCGATGGTGACGCCGGTCTGCCCGATCTGCGCGTCGTGGCCGATCCAGCCCTCGTCCGTGGCCACGCGCGTGGCGCCCACCGCCCCGCCCAGCACGTCCGCCAGCTCCTCCACCACGGAGAAGTCCCCCTCGGTCCCGCGGCCGCCGGCGACGACGATGCTGGCGCTGCCGAGGTCGGGCCGGCCGCTCGCGGGCCGCTCCGTGCGCTCGACCAGCGTCACGCGCCGGGCCTTGTCGCTCACCTCGACGACGTGCTCGCCGACCTGCGGAGTCACCCCGTCCACGGTCGTCGCCTGCACGGAGTTCGGCTTGACCGTGACGACGGCCAGCGGTGCGGTGATCGCGCAGGCCGTGGTCCAGGTGCCCGCGAACACGGTCTTCGAGGCGACGTACCGGCCGTCGACGAGCGCGAGCCCGTCGGCGTCCGTGACGACGCCCGCGCCGGTGCTCACCGCGAGGCGCGCGGCGACCTCCTTGTTCTCGAACGACGACACCGTCAGCAGCAGGCCCGCGCCCGTGGCGTCGAGGAGCGATGCGAGCGCCTCCGCGAGCACGGCCGACAGGTGCAGGTCGGCGTCCGCGACGACGCGGTGCACGTGGGTGGCGCCCAGCGCCGCGAGCTCGGCGACGACCTCGGCCGACGGTTCGACGCCGTCCACGGCCCACGCGGCGTGCACGCCGGCGGGGCCCGCGAGCTCGCGCGCGAGCGTGAGGAGCTCGCGCACGGGGGCGCGGACGACGCCGGCCTCGGTGTGGTCGACGAGGACGAGGACGGGTGCGGTCACGGCGGCGATCCTTCGTTCGGGAGTCAGACGAGCTGGTTGTCGACGAGGTAGGCGGCGAGCCGCACGCCGGCGTCCCCCGTGTCCTGCACCAGCACCCGGTCCTCGCGGGGCGGGCGCGCGGCCGCCTCGAGCACCTCGGTGCGGGCGCCCACGGCACCCACGCGGGAGGCGTCGACCTCGAGGTCGGCCAGCGTCAGGGTGGTGATCGGCTTCTTGCGGGCCGCCATGATGCCCTTGAAGTTGGGGTAGCGCGGCTCGTTCGCCTGGTCCGTCACGGACACCAGCGCCGGGAGCGTGGCCTCGAGCACCTCCGAGGCGTGGTCGAGGTTGCGACGCACCCGCACCGTGCTGCCGTCGACCGTGAGCTCGGCGGCGAGCGGCAGCGCAGGCAGGTCGAGCAGCTCCGCGAGCGCGGTGGGCAGCAGCGAGGTGAGGCCGTCCAGGCCGGCCATGCCCGTGATGACCAGGTCCACCGGCGCCTGGGCGTCGAGGTACCGGATCGCGGCGGCCAGGACCCGGGCGGTGCCGACGACGTCCGAGCCGGCGACGGCGTCGTCGACGACGTGCACCGCTTCCTCGGCGCCCAGCTGCAGCCCGCGGCGCACGGCGTCCGCGGCGTCGTCGGGACCCACGGTCAGGGCAACCACGGACCCCTCGTGCGCCTCGACCAGGGCGAGCGCGGCCTCGAGGGCGTTCTCGTCCAGCTCGTTGATCGTGCCGTCCCCGCCGTCGCGGACCACGCGACCGTCGGGGCCCAGGGCCCGCTCGGACTGGATGTCAGGGACATGCTTCACGCAGACGACGATCCTCACCCGCGGAACGTTACCGCCCGCTCCGGACGCCGCGGGCACCCGTCCCACCGACGGAGGACCACAGGGCGTCGGAGGACCGGCCGGGGTGCCGCCACCCGACACGTGTGGGCTTGCGTCCCCCACAATGTCCGGGTGACCCCGCCCTCCCCGCGCCGCCGCGCGCCCCGCCTCGGTGTGCACGTCACCGACGAGGGCGTCGACGTCGCCGTCTTCGCGGCGCACGCGACCGGCGTCGATCTCTGCCTCTTCGACGGGACGGACGAGCGCCGGATCCGGCTGGACGGGCCCGTGCACGGCGTGTTCAGCGCGTCCGTGCCGGGCGTGCGTGCCGGCCAGCGGTACGGGTTCCGGGCGCACGGCCCGTGGGAGCCCGCGGCGGGTCACCGGTACAACCCCGCCAAGCTGCTGGTCGACCCCTACGCGCGCGGGCTGGACGGCGTCGTCGCGCACACGCCGCAGACCTACGGCCACCTCGTCGGACCGGACCTGGTGGGCGACCCCTACGGCCCGGCCGACCCCCGCGACTCCGCGGGCCACGTCCCCTACTCGGTCGTCGTCGACACCCGGGACCTGCCGGGGCCCGACCCGGCGAGCAACCGCCCGTGGACGCCGTGGGCGCAGACCGTGGTCTACGAGGCGCACGTCCGGGGCCTGACGCTCCTCGCCGACAAGCTGCCCGAGGAGCTGCGCGGCACCTACGCGGGCCTGGCGCACCCGTTCGTCATCGACCACCTGCTGGGCCTGGGCGTCACGGCTGTCGAGCTGCTCCCGGTGCACGCGTTCGCCGACGAGCCGCACCTCGTCGAGAAGGGCCTGACCAACTATTGGGGCTACAGCACCCTCGGCTTCTTCGCCCCTCACGCCGCGTTCGCCACCGCCGCCGCGCAGGCCGCGGGACCCGCCGCGGTGCTCGCCGAGCTGCGCGGTGCGGTGCACGCCCTGCACGAGGCCGGCCTCGAGGTCCTGCTCGACGTCGTCTACAACCACACGTGCGAGGGCGGGCTGCCCGGGCAGCACCTGTCGTGGCGCGGACTGGACAGCGCGACGTACTACCTGCACGACGGCGGCGCGCCCGCGGCGCTCATCGACGTCACGGGCACCGGCAACACGCTCGACTTCCGCCGCACCGAGGTGGTGCGGCTCACGATGGACTCGCTGCGGTACTGGGCCGAGGTCGTCGGTGTGGACGGCTTCCGGTTCGACCTCGCGGTGACGCTCGGGCGCGACCCGGGCGGCTTCTCCCCCGACCACCCGACGTTCGTCGCCATGGCCACCGAGCCCGCGCTGCACGGCCTCAAGCTCGTCGCCGAGCCGTGGGACGTCGGCCCCGGGGGCTGGCGCACCGGCCAGTTCCCGATCCCGTTCGCCGAGTGGAACGACCGGTTCCGCAACGCCGCCCGGTCGTTCTGGCTGGCCGACCCCGGCCGCGCGGCGCACGGTCTGCCCGGGCACCGCGTGCGCGACCTCGCGACGCGGCTGTCCGGCTCCGTCGACCTCTTCGGTCACAGCGACCCCCCTCTGACCCGCGGCCCGGTCGCGTCCGCCAACTACATCACCGCGCACGACGGGTTCACGCTCGCGGACCTCGTGGCGTACGAGCACAAGCACAACGCGGCGAACGGCGAGCAGAACCGCGACGGCTCCGACGACAACCGCTCGTGGAACCACGGGATCGAGGGGCCGGTCGAGCACGACTCCCCGGCGGTCGACATCGTGCCCCTGCGCCGGCGCTCGATCCGCAACCTGTTCGCCACCCTGGTGCTCGCCGCGGGCACGCCGATGATCACCGCGGGCGACGAGCTGGGCCGGTCGCAGGGCGGCAACAACAACGCGTACTGCCAGGACAACGAGATCTCGTGGATGCGCTGGGACCTGTCGCCGTGGCGCAGGGACCTGCTGGCGACGGCCCGCTGGCTGCTCCTGCTGCGCCGCGAGCACCCCGCCCTGCGCACGGAACGGTTCTACTCGGGCCGGCCGTACGTGCCCGGCAAGCGCCCGGACCTCGCGTGGTTCGACGCCCTCGGGCTGCCGTTCGACCACGACCGGTGGCACGACCCGTCCATCCGCACGATCCAGATGGTCCGCACCGCGCCGCCGCCCGAGCAGGACACCGTGCTGCTCGTCATCAACGGCTCGCTCGACGCGGTGCACCTGATCCTGGCCGACGACCACGGCGGCCGGTGGCGCCTCGCGTGGGACTCCGTCTGGGAGAGCCCCGCGGAGGAGCGCGCCGCGGCCATCGAGGGCGGCCTGCACGCGGAGCCCGGCGAGGCCACCGTGGTCGAGGCGCTGAGCATGCGGGTCTACGTGCTGGCCTGAGCGTTCCGGCTCGGCCGCACCATCGCCGTCGGCCCCGGCTCGTCGAAGCCGTAGTCGCGGTACAGGCCGTGGGCGTCGCGGGTGAACAGGGTCCAGCGGAACGCCGCGCCAGGACCCTCGTCGATCATCGCCGTCAGGAGCCGCCGGCCGAGGCCGTCCCCGCGGTGGGTGGCGTCGATGATCACGTCGGCCAGGTAGGCGAAGTCGACGCCGTCCGAGACCGCGCGCGCGAACCCGACCTGCTCGCCCGTGCCCTCGACGTAGATGCCGACCACCCGCCACGCGCTGTCGATCTGCCGCTCGACGTCGTCGCGGCTGCGCCACCGGCCCCAGTACGCCTCGGTCGAGAGCAGGCGCCAGACGGCGTCGCGGTCGAGACGTTCTCGGGCATCGCTGAGCACATAGGTCACGACACGGATCGTAGAGTTCTGGACAAGCGTCCAGACGCGTACCGTACGGGGCATGACGCACTCCGATGTCGTGGTCGTCGGCGCGGGCCTGGCCGGCCTGGTCGCCACCGCCGAGCTGGTCGCCGCCGGTCGCCGGGTCACGCTGCTCGACGCCGAGCCCGCCGCGAGCCTGGGCGGCCAGGCCTTCTGGTCGTTCGGCGGCCTGTTCCTCGTCGACTCCCCCGAGCAGCGGCGCCTGGGCGTCAAGGACTCCGCGGAGCTCGCGCTCGCCGACTGGATGGGGTCTGCCGACTTCTCCACCGACGGCTCCGACCGCTGGGGCCGCGCGTGGGCCGAGGGGTTCGTCGACTTCGCCGCAGGCGACCTGCGGCCGTGGCTCTACGCCAAGGGCGTCCGCTGGTTCCCCCTCGTGCAGTGGGCCGAGCGAGGGGGCTACCTGGCCGAGGGCCACGGCAACTCCGTCCCGCGGTTCCACGTCACGTGGGGCACCGGTCCCGGGATCCTCGAGCCGTTCGTCCGCGCGCTGCTCGACGCGCGTCGCGACGGGCTGGTCGACGTGCGGTTCCGGCACCGCGTGACCGACCTGGTGACCACGGACGGCCGCGTGACGGGCGTCCGCGGCGACGTGCTGGTCCCGGACGCCGCGGAGCGGGCCGTGCCGAGCTCCCGCGCGGTGAAGGAACCGTTTGAGATCTCGGCGGCGGCGGTCGTCGTCGCCACCGGCGGCATCGGCGCGAACCACGACCTCGTCCGCAGCACGTGGCCCGCGAGCGCGGGCCGGCTCCCCCAGCGCATGCTGTCGGGGGTCCCCGACCACGTCGACGGCTCCGGCATCGCCGCCGCGAAGGCGTCGGGGGCGGCCGTCGTGCACGAGGACCGCATGTGGCACTACCCCGAGGGCATCACCAACCACTCGCCCGTGTGGTCGCAGCACGGCATCCGGATCCTGCCGGGGCCCAGCAGCCTGTGGCTCGACGCCGACGGGAACCGCCTCCCGGTCCCGCTGTTCCCCGGGTTCGACTCCCTCGGCGCGCTGCAGCACATCACCTCGCGCGGCGACGACCACTCGTGGTTCGTGCTCGACAAGACGATCCTCGGCCAGGAGTTCGCGCTGTCCGGGTCCGAGCAGAACCCGGACCTCACCGGCAAGGACATGAAGCTCCTGCTCGAGCGCGTGAAGCCCGGCGCGGTCGGGCCGGTCGAGGCGTTCGCGGAGAAGTCCGACGAGTTCCTCTGGGCCGACACGGCCGCCGAGCTGGCCGCGAAGATGAACGCCCTGTCCGGGTCCGACCGCATCGACGCCGACGCCCTGGAGCGGACGATCGTCGCGCGCGACCGGCAGGTGGAGACCGGCCTCGGCAAGGACCTGCAGGTGGTGGCCACCGCGATGGCGCGTCGGTACATCGTCGACAAGCTCATCCGCGTGGCCAAGCCGCACCGCCTGCTCGACCCCGAGCACGGCCCCCTTCTGGCCGTGCGGCTCTCCGTGCTCACGCGCAAGACCCTCGGCGGGCTGCACACCGACCTGGAGGGTCGCGTGCTGCGGCCCGACGGCTCCGTGCTGCCGGGCCTGTGGGCGGTCGGCGAGGCGTCCGGGTTCGGCGGCGGCGGCGTGCACGGCCACCGCGCGCTGGAGGGCACGTTCCTCGGCGGCTGCCTGTTCACGGGTCGGACGGTCGGCCGCGCTCTGGGCGGCTAGGGGAACCGCCGCGCGGCCGTGGCCGTGCTCACCTCGGGTGAGCGGCGCGCACTGTGCTCACCACCGCCGCGCGGCCGTGACCGTGCTCACCTCGGGTGAGCGGCGCGCTCCGGATGCCCCCGACCTGGACCTACGGATAGGTTCGGGAGCGTGACGACTCCCCCCGCGCCGCTCGGCACCTCCGTCGGCCGCATCCCGATCGTGGACGTCTCCCCCGTCGCCGAGGCCGGGCGGTTCCCGGCCAAGGCCGTGGTCGGTGAAGCCGTACCCGTGCAGGCCACCGTGTTCCGGGAGGGCCACGACGCCGTGGGCGCCACCGCGGTGCTCACGGACCCGTCGGGCGCGGACGTCGCGAGCGCGCGGATGGTCGACATCGCCCCCGGTCTCGACCGGTTCGAGGCACGCCTGGTGCCGACGAGCGTGGGGGACTGGACGTTCCGCGTCGAGGGCTGGTCGGACCCGTACGGCACGTGGGCGCACGACGCGGAGATCAAGGTCGAGGCGGGCGTCGACGTCGAGCTCATGCTCACCGAGGGCGCGCTGCTGCTCGAGCGGGCGGCGGGGCGCACGGGCAAGGAGGCGATGCCTCCGCACGGCGCGCGCGCGCTGCTCGACGCCGTCCAGGCGTTGCGCGACGTCCGGGACACGCCGCAGCAGCGGCTCGCCGCCGGACTGTCGGCGCCGGTGCACGCCGCGCTGGCGGAGACGCCGCTGCGGGACGTCGTGACCCGCTCGACCTCCTACCCGCTCACCGTCGACCGGCCGCTGGCCCTCGCGGGCGCCTGGTACGAGCTGTTCCCTCGCTCGCAGGGCGCCCGGTACGACAAGGACATCGGCGAGTGGGTCTCCGGCACGCTGCGCACCGCGGCGCTGGACCTGCCGCGCATCGCCGGCATGGGCTTCGACGTCGTCTACCTGACCCCCGTGCACCCGATCGGCTCGACGTTCCGCAAGGGCCGCAACAACTCGCTGTACGCGGACCAGGGCGATCCGGGCTCGCCGTACGCGATCGGCTCGCCCGTCGGCGGCCACGACGCCATCGAGCCCACGCTCGGAACGTTCGACGACTTCGACGACTTCGTCGCCGCCTCCCGCGCCCTGGGCATGGAGGTCGCGATCGACATCGCGCTGCAGTGCTCGCCGGACCACCCCTGGGTGACGGCGCACCCCGAGTGGTTCACCACGCGCGCGGACGGGACCATCGCGTACGCGGAGAACCCCCCGAAGAAGTACCAGGACATCTACCCGCTGAACTTCGACAACGACCCCGAAGGGATCTACACGGAGATCCGCCGGGTGCTCCAGGTGTGGATCGACCACGGAGTGACGTTGTTCCGCGTCGACAATCCCCACACCAAGCCGCTCGACTTCTGGGCGCGGCTGCTCGAGTCCGTGCGCGCCGACCACCCCGAGGTCATTTTCCTGTCCGAGGCGTTCACGCGGCCGGCCATGATGCAGACGCTGGCCAAGATCGGGTTCCACCAGTCGTACACGTACTTCACGTGGCGCAACACGAAGGACGAGATCACCGAGTACCTGGCGGAGGTCTCGGGCGAGCAGGGCGCGTGGATGCGACCCGCCTTCTGGCCCACGACGCACGACATCCTGCCGCCGTACCTGCAGGCCACGGGCGTGCGCGGGTTCGCGGTCCGGGCCGTGCTCGCCGCTCTGGGCTCCCCCACCTGGGGCATCTACTCGGGCTACGAGCTGGTCGAGGACGTGCCGCGGCCGGGCGTCGACGAGCAGATCGACAACGAGAAGTACGAGTTCAAGCCCCGCGACTGGGCGAAGGCCGACGCCATCGGCATCAACCTGCTGCTCGGCCGGCTCAACGAGCTCCGGCACACGCACCCCGCGCTGCAGCAGCTGCGGAACCTGCGCGTGCACCCGACGTCGAACGACGCGCTGGTCGCGTTCTCGAAGCACCTGGACGCCGAGCACTCCCCCACGGGCCGGGCCGACACCATCGTCGTCATCGTCAACCTCGACCCGTGGAACTCCCGGGAGGGCTCGGTGCAGCTCGACCTGCACGCGTTCGGGCTGGACACGGGCCGCCCGGTCGTGGCGCACGACATCCTGTCGGAGGAGACCTACGAGTGGGGGTCGTCGGTCTACGTCCGGCTCGACCCGATGATCCGCGCCGCCCACGTGGTCCACCTGGTGGCGCCGTGACGGAGTCGCCGACGACGCAGGGCACCGGGCGCCACGCCCGCGAGCCCGCGCCCACCACCGCGCAGATCGTGCTGCCGGGGCGTCGCAACCCCGCCCTCCCGCACCCCGCCCCGGAGGCCGCCGGCCTGTCGGACGACCCGGAGTGGTACCGCACCGCGGTGTTCTACGAGGTCATGCTGCGCACGTTCTCCGACTCCTCCGGCCAGGGCAGCGGCGACCTGCGCGGCCTCATCGACCGGCTCGACTACCTGCAGTGGCTGGGCATCGACTGCCTGTGGCTGCCGCCGTTCTACCCCAGCCCCCTGCGCGACGGCGGCTACGACGTCGCCGACTACACCGCGATCGCCGGCCAGTACGGCACCATGGCCGACTTCACCGAGCTGATCGAGCAGGTCCACGCCCGCGGCATGCGCATCGTCGTCGACCTGGTGATGAACCACACCAGCGACCAGCACCCGTGGTTCCAGGCGTCGCGCTCCGACCCCGAGGGTCCCTACGGCGACTTCTACGTGTGGAGCGACGACAACACGAAGTACCAGGACGCGCGCATCATCTTCGTCGACACCGAGACGTCCAACTGGACGTTCGACCCCGTCCGCCGGCAGTTCTTCTGGCACCGGTTCTTCGGGCACCAGCCCGACCTCAACTTCGAGAACCCGCGCGTGGTCGAGGCCATGCTCGACGTCGGGCGGTTCTGGCTGGGCATCGGCGTCGACGGCTTCCGGCTCGACGCGGTGCCGTACCTGTTCGAGGCCGAGGGCACCAACTGCGAGAACCTGCCCGAGACGCACGCGTTCCTGCGCAAGGTCCGCGCGATGATCGACGAGGAGTTCCCGGGCCGGATCATGCTGGCCGAGGCCAACCAGTGGCCCGAGGACGTCGTGCACTACTTCGGCACCGAGGAGGAGCCGGAGTGCCACATGTGCTTCCACTTCCCCGTGATGCCGCGGATCTACTACTCGATCCGGGACCAGCGGGCCACGCAGATCATCGACATCCTGGCCGACACGCCGCCCATCCCGAACAACGGCGCCCAGTGGAGCACGTTCCTGCGCAACCACGACGAGCTCACGCTCGAGATGGTCTCCACCGAGGAGCGCGCGTCGATGTACGGGTGGTACGCACCCGACTCGCGGATGCGCGCGAACGTCGGGATCCGGCGTCGGCTGGCGCCGCTGCTGGACAACTCGCGCAAGGAGATCGAGCTCGCGCACGCCCTCCTCCTGTCGCTGCCCGGCAGCCCGTGCCTGTACTACGGCGACGAGATCGGCATGGGCGACAACATCTGGCTGCCCGACCGCGACGCCGTCCGCACCCCGATGCAGTGGACGCCCGACCGGAACGCGGGCTTCTCCACCGCCGACCCGGGCAAGCTCTACCTCCCGCTCGTCCAGTCGCTGGTGCACCACTACAGCCACACCAACGTGGAGGCCCAGCTGGCCCAGCCGACGTCCCTGCTGCACTGGGTGCACGGCATGCTCAGCGTGCGCCGCCAGCACCCGGCCCTGGGCGCCGGCGAGTTCGAGGTCCTGCCGTGCGACAACGACTCGGTGCTGGCGTTCTGCCGGCACACGGCGGACGAGACGATCCTCGTGGTGGCCAACATGGCCTCGACCGCGCGCGCGGCCACCGTGCAGCTGCCCGACCGGGCCGGCTGGACGGCGCGCGACGTGTTCGGCGGCGCTCCGTTCGCGTCGATCAGGGCGGACGGGTCCGCGTCGTTCACGCTCGGGTCGCGCGACTTCTACTGGCTGGAGCTGACCCGCCCGTGAGCCTGACCGCCCGCACCTCGCCGGACGACGCGCGCCTGCTCGACGTCGTGCGGGACTGGCTGCCGACGAAGCGCTGGTTCCCGGCCAAGGGCCAGGCGACCGAGCTGTCGGTGGTGGCGTCGCTCGAGCTGCCGGGTGCCGACGAGGTGCGCATCCTGCTGGTCCGCGCCCGCGCGGGCTCGATCGACGCGGTGCTGCAGGTGCCGCTGGTGCTGACGGAGGACGCCGACGCCCAGGACGAGATCGGCCTGCTCGACGGCCGCAGCGTCGTCGACGGTGCGGGCCACCCGGCGTTCCTGCGGGCGTGGCTCGCCGCCGCCGAGGGGTCGGGCGCGGACGTCGACGTGTCCGCGGCCCGGGTGATCTCCGGCGAGCAGTCCAACACCTCCGTGGTCCTGCCGGGCGCCAGACCGGGCATCCTCAAGGTCCTGCGAGCGATCGCGCCGGGCGAGAACCCGGACGTCGACGTCCCCCGGCACCTGGTCGACGTCGGCTGGCAGCACGTCCCCGCGCCGCTCGCGTGGCTGCAGGCCGAGTGGCCGGGCCACGACGGCGAGCCCGTGACCGGCTACCTCGGCGTGCTCGCGGCGTTCGTCGACGCCGCCGAGGACGGCTTCGAGCTCGCGTGCGCGTACGCGGGCCGGGGCGAGTCGTTCGCTCCCCTGGCGGCGCAGCTGGGCGCGATCACCACGACGATGCACGACGCCCTCGTCGAGGCGTACGGCGTGGAGGTGGTCGACCAGGGACCCGAGGAGGTCGCCCGCGCGGTCGCCGCCCGGTTCTCGTGGGCGCTCTCCGCGGTCCCGGCGCTCACGCGCTTCGCCGACGGCGTCGCCGCGGTGGTCGCCGAGGTGCGCTCCCTGGCGTCGGCTCCCCCGCGGCAGCGCGTGCACGGCGACCTGCACCTCGGCCAGGTGCTCCGCTCGCACGACACCTGGTTCATCATGGACTTCGAGGGCGAGCCGCTGGCCCCCCTCGCACAGCGGACCCGGCCCGACCTGGCGCTGCGCGACGTGGCGGGGCTGCTGCGCTCGATCGACTACGCGGCGGCCGTCGGCGGCCTCACGGGTGCCGACGCCGTGGCCTGGACGAACGCCGCGCGCGACGGTCTGCTCGCCGGGTACGGCGCGACGTCGGACCGCACGGCCGCGACCCTGCTGCGCGCGCTCGAGCTCGACAAGACGCTCTACGAGGCCGTCTACGAGTCGCGCAACCGGCCGTCGTGGCTGCCGATCCCGCTGGCCGGCCTGGAGCGTGTGACGGGCTGATCAGGGGCCGGCGGCTCAGGCTCCCGCGGTGACCTCGAGCGTCAGCTCCAGCGGCATCCGCACGCCCGCCTGGCGCGGGGCGAGCTCGCTCTGCAGCACCAGCGCCGCCGCGCCCACGGCCGCGGCCTCGGGCGCGTTGGACGAGATGGTGACCCGCACGGCGTGGCTGCCGCGCGCGAAGAACGACTGGCCCAGGCGGCGCTCGATCTCGGGCAGGTACAGGGATCCTGCCAGCGCGAACGCGGGCCCGGTGAGGATCACGAGCTCGAGGTCGAGCACGTTGGCCAGCGTCTGCGCGGCGACCCCGAGGTACCGGGCGGACCGCTGCAGCAGCTGCATGGGCAGCTCCTCGCCGCGGCTGGCGGCGCGGGCGAGCGACCCGAAGTTCTCCGCGACGTTGCGGCCGGCCAGCTCGAGGCCCGCGTCGCGGGCGGCGGCGACGACGGCCGCGGGGCCGGCCAGCGCCTCGACGCACCCGACGCTGCCGCACCAGCACGGCGGCCCGTCGAGGTCGACGCAGATGTGCCCGACCTCCCCGGCGTTCGAGCTGGACCCGCGGTAGACCGTGCCGTCGACGATGATCCCGGCGCCGATGCCCGTGCCCATGTAGAGCGCCGCGAACGCGGAGCCGGTCGCGATCCCGCCGGACCAGTACTCCCCGATGGCCGCCGCGGTCGCGTCGTTGTCCAGCAGGACGGGCAGCCCGATGGCGTCCTCGAGGGCGTCGGCCAGCGGGAACTCCGCCCACGCCTGCATCACGGGCGGCGTGAGGGTCATGCCGGTGGACGTGGAGATCGGCCCGGGCGAGACCACGCCGAGGCCGAGGATCCGGGTGGGGTCGACGCCCACCCGCGTGATGGTCGTGCGGATCTCGGCCGCCATGCGGGCGACCACCTCGCGGGGGTCGTCGGACCCCGCACCGGGCCGCCGCCACCGGGCGACGATCGCACCGCCCAGGTTCGCGATGACGTACGTGATCCCGGCGTGGTCCAGGTGCACGCCGATGGCGTAGCGCGCCGATGGGTCGAGCTGCAGGAGCATACGGGGCTTGCCGCCCGTGGACTCGGCGCGGCCGACCTCGAGCACCAGGCCGTCGTCGATGAGCCGGCGCACGACCGTGGAGATGGTGGCGGCGGTCAGCCCGGTCGCGCGCGTGAGCTCGACGCGGCTGATCGTGCCGGCGGCCCGGATGAGGTCGAGGATCGCCGACCTGCTGCTGGCGTGCGCGGCGCCGAGACCCGGCTGCGAGCCGCTCACTGGTCCTCCTCCGTGGGGTGACCCCCTCGTCGCACACCATAACGATCCGGGATCGAGAGCCCATCCCCTCGACACGCCCGTTGACTTACTTTGTTCACTTGCCTAAGAATGCCACACGGGAGCACGGCCGCTCGATCCTGGGTTGCCCTGCCTCATCAGACCCCGGCCGGCACGCGGAGGTGCCGGCACGACGAGAGGATCAACGATGTTCCCTCAGAAGCGCCGGACCCGCCTGTGGGCGGTCGCGGCAGCCAGCACCGTGCTCGCCCTGACGGCCGCATGCTCGGGCAGCGGCGGCAGCAGCGACGACGCCACCGACGACGGCGCACCGTCCGGTGACATCACGTTCCTGACGTGGCGTACCGACCTCATCGAGGACGGCACGATGGACGAGTACAAGGCCAAGTTCGAAGAGGCGTACCCCGACGTCACCGTCGAGTTCGAAGGCATCACGGACTACGAGGGCGAGGTCAAGACCCGCATGAACACCGACGAGTACGGGGACGTCCTCGGCATCGTCGGCACGGTGACCCCGGGGCAGTTCGCGGACTTCTTCGAGCCGCTGGGCACGTACGACGACCTGTCCAAGGACTACCGCTTCATCCAGGACAAGACGTTCGAGGGCACCACCTACGGCATCCCGGTCGTCGGCAACACCCAGGGCATCGTCTACAACAAGACGATCTGGGAGGGCGCGGGCATCACCGACCCGCCCACCAGCTCCGAGGAGTTCCTCGACGACCTCAAGGCGATCAAGGCGAAGTACCCCGACACCGTCCCCCTGTACACCAACTACAAGGACGGCTGGCCGCTCACCCAGTGGGAGGGCCAGCGCGGCGGCATCTCCGGCGACGCGGACGCGGCCAACCACCTCACCGAGATCGACGCCCCGTGGGCCGAGGGTGAGGAGCACAACGTCATCGACTCCCTGCTGTGGGACGTCGTCGCGGACGGCTACACCGAGGCCGACCCGACGACCACCAACTGGGAGGAGTCGAAGAACATGATCGCCAAGGGCGACGTGTCCGCGATGGTCCTGGGCTCCTGGGCGATCGTGCAGATGCAGCAGGCCGCGGAGGCCGCCGGCAACGGCGCCGACACCATCGGCTACCTGCCCTTCCCCCACCAGGTCGACGGCAAGTTCGTGGCACCGGTCGGCGGCGACTACAACCTCGCCATCAACGTGCACTCCAAGCACAAGGCCGCGGCGCGCGCGTGGATCGACTGGTTCAACCACGAGTCGGGCTATGCCGAGTCGCAGGGCGGCCTCTCGCCGCTGAAGGGCAGCGAGGACCCGGCCAACCTGGCGGACTTCACCGCCATCGGCGTGGAGTACCTCGAGCTCAACCCCGCCCCGGCGGGCAAGGAGTCGCTGCTGTCGGACATCGACAACGGCTCCGAGATCGGACTGTCCCAGCCCGACTACCGCAAGCGGATCGTCGACGCCGCGCGTGGCGCCTCGGGTGAGACCAAGCAGGCGATCTTCGACGACCTCAACGCCAAGTGGAAGGCCTCGCGCGAGGCGAACGGCGGCTGATCCGGATCGTGCGCGGGTCCCCGAGCGCCCCGGAACAGGCCCGGGGGCCCGCGCACACCATCGGCACAGCTACCGCAGCAGACGGGCAGGAGATTGTCGTATGACGGGTGTGAGCGGCGTGACTCGGGCGATGCGAGCGCGAACTGTCCGCAAGGAGGTGTCCGAGACTGACGTCGGCCGCAGGACGCGCTCCGGCTGGGGCTGGCGCGGGACGCCGTACGTCTTCATCGCGGCGCCGGTGATCGTGCTGCTCGTGTTCACGTACATCCCGGTCGCGAACATGTTCTGGTACTCGCTCACGTCGTGGGACGGCCTGGACAAGACCAAGGAGTTCATCGGCCTCGACAACTACGTGGAGGTGTTCACGCGGCCGGACATCTTCCACGTGTTCTACGTGAGCCTCTACTACATGGCTGCCTCGGTCGTGCAGATCGGGCTCGCGCTCTACTTCGCGACGATCCTCAGCTTCAGCACCCGGTTCCGGAACCTGTTCAAGGGGATCATCTTCTTCCCCTTCCTCATCAACGGCGTCGCCATCGCGCTGATCTTCGTGTACTTCTTCCAGCCGGACGGCACGCTCGACTCGATCATCCGGCTGTTCAACCCGGACGCGGTGACGCCGCAGTGGCTGGGCAACCCCGACGTCGTGAACTTGTCGCTCGCCGGCACCTCGATCTGGCGGTACATGGGCCTGAACTTCGTGCTCTTCCTCGGCGCCATCCAGTCGATCCCGGGGCAGCTGTACGAGGCCGCCGAGCTCGACGGCGCGAACCGCTGGCACCAGTTCCGGTACATCATCGCCCCCGGGATCAAGCCGATCATCGGGCTCTCGTTCATCCTCGCGATCTCGGGCAGCCTCGCGGTCTTCGAGATCCCGTTCATCATGACCGGCGGCGCCAACGGCTCGGAGACGTTCGTCATCAAGACGGTGAACCTCGCGTTCAAGTTCTCGAAGGTAGGCCTGGCCTCCGCGATGGCGGTCGTCCTGCTGCTCATCGTCCTGATCGTCACTGCGATCCAGAGAAAGCTCGTACCCGAGGAGAAGGTGAACCTGACGTGACGTACGCGGCCAAGACCTTCAAGTACGTCACGCTGGTGCTGGCCAGCCTGATCACGATCCTGCCGATCCTCGTGATCGTGCTGGGCTCGTTCAAGACGGAGCAGGAGTTCTACTCGACGGGTCCGATCGACCTGCCGGCGAGCTTCACCTACGTGCAGAACTACGTCACGGCCTTCACCAAGGGCCAGATGCTCCAGGGGTTCGTCAACACGACGATCATCCTGGTCGTCTCCCTGGCGGGGACCATCCTCATCGGGACCATGACGGCCTACGCCATCGACCGGTTCGAGTTCCGGTTCAAGAAGACGATCATCGCCCTGTTCCTGCTCGCGACGCTGGTGCCCGGCGTGACCACCCAGGTGGCGACGTTCCAGGTGGTCAACGCGCTCGGGCTGTTCAACACCCGGTGGGCGGCGATCGTCCTGTTCATGGGCACGGACATCGTCTCGATCTACATCTTCGTGCAGTTCATGCGTGGCATCCCCAAGGAGCTCGACGAGGCGGCGACCCT
This sequence comes from Cellulomonas sp. P4_D11, assembly GCF_056401915.1. NCBI lineage: Bacteria > Bacillati > Actinomycetota > Actinomycetes > Micrococcales > Cellulomonadaceae > Cellulomonas > Cellulomonas sp. P4_D11. The sequence goes on from NZ_JBFUIK010000001.1 coordinate 324,517, forward strand.
GGACGGGGCCAACCACTTCGCCATCTACCGGCGCGTGATCCTGCCGCTGCTCAAGCCCGCCATCGCCACCGTGGTGATCATCAAGGGAATCGCGATCTACAACGAGTTCTACATCCCCTACCTCTACATGCCCGGCCGAGATCTCGGGGTCATCTCCACGTCGTTGTTCCGGTTCAAGGGACCGTTCGGTGCGCACTGGGAGGTCATCGCGGCCGGTGTCGTGATCGTCATCATCCCGACGCTGATCCTGTTCGTGATCCTCCAGCGCTACATCTACAACGGCTTCACCTCGGGCGCGACGAAGTAGGCGGTGACGGGGAGCGGCCGCACGGGCCGCTCCCCGTCACGCCCGCGTCGCCCGCACCAGAGCGATGTGCTCGGGCAGCTGCAGGGGCGCCTCGAGGCCCACGCCGGACAGCAGCCGGCCCGGCAGCCGCACGCCGTCGGGGGCCCACCACGCCGGCGCGTGGTCGACGCGGTCGCCCGGCGCCTGGGGGCGCACGTCGTAGAGCGCGTCGGGGTCGAGCCCGGGCAGCGTGACCCGCGGCAGCGCGGTGGCCGTCGACCGGCCCGTGAGCGCGACGGCGTACAACGCGTCCCCGCGGTCCTGCGCGACCACCCCGTGCACGGCCACGACCGGGTCCGGGACGTCGGCGTGCACGGAGGTCCCGCCGTGCAGCAGCGGCCGCACGTCCTTGTAGAGCGCGATCCACGCGGCGAGCTCGGCCAGCTGCGCGTCGTCGGCCTCCTGCAGGTCCCACTCGATCCCGAGATGCCCGAACAGCGCGGTCGCGGCGCGGAACGACAGGTCGTGCCGACGACCCGTGCTGTGCGCGGTCCCCGACCCGATGTGCGCACCGACGAGCTCGAGCGGGATCAGCAGGTTGGTCCAGCGCTGGATCTGCTGGCGCTCGAGGGCGTCGATGCAGTCGCTGGCCCACACCCGGTCGGTCCGCTGCAGGATCTCGAGGTCCACGCGCGCGCCACCCGACGAGCACGACTCGATCTCGACGTCCGGGTGCAGGGCCCGCAGCTGGTCGAGCAGCCGGTAGACCGCGACCGTCTGCCCGTGCACCCCGGGCGCTCCCCCGTGCCCGGCGTCGACCAGGTCGCGGTTGTGGTCCCACTTGAGGTACCCGATGGCGTACTCGGTCAGCAGCGCGTCCAGCCGCTCCAGGATGTAGGCGGAGGCCTCCGGGACGGCGAGGTCGAGCACCTGCTGGTGGCGGGCCTCGCGCGGCAGCCGGGACGGCACCCGCAGGATCCAGTCCGGGTGCGCGCGGGCCAGGTCGGAGTCGGCGTTGACCATCTCCGGCTCCACCCAGAGGCCGAACTGCAGCCCGAGGCCCGTGACGTGGTCGACCAGCGGCTGCAGCCCGTCGGGCCACACGTCGGCGGACACGTACCAGTCCCCCAGCGCCCGGGTGTCGTCGCGCCGGTCCCCGAACCAGCCGTCGTCGAGCACGAACCGCTCGGCGCCCACGGCCGCGGCGGCGTCGGCGAGGGCCGTGAGCCTGCCCAGGTCGTGCTGGAAGTAGACGGCCTCCCAGGTGTTGAGCGTGACCGGCCGAGGCGACGACGGATGCTGCGGGCGCGCCCGCATCCACGCGTGGAACCGCCCCGCGAGCGCGTCGAGCCCGACGCCGTAGGACCCGTAGACCCAGGGGCTGGTGTAGGACTCCCCGCGGGCCAGCCGCACCTCGCCAGACCCGAGCAGCTCGCCGCCGCCCAGCAGGCCGTGGTGGTAGTGGCTCCGCTCGGCCAGCGAGCGGTGGTTGCCCGACCAGGCCGTGTGCAGCCCCCAGACCTCGCCGGTGCGGTTGGCGAACCCGGCCGCGCCGGCCACCAGCACGAACGCCGAGTCGTAGCCCGTCCGGCCGCGGCGGTTCTCGCGCAACCGGGTGCCGTGGGTGAACGCCGTGCGCTGCGGGCTGCGCTCGCGCGCCCACCGGCCGGAGAAGTCGAGCAGCTCGGTCGCGACGGCCGGGACCGGCAGGGTCAGCAGCAGCCCGTCGAGCCCGTAGACCTCGTCGGCCTCGTTGGTCAGCGTGGCCCGCTGCCGGACCAGGCCCTGTGCTGTCAGCTCGAGCACGAGCGTGAGCGCCAGCCGCGCGGCGTCGTCGACGGCCTCGACCGTGAGCCGCTGCGTCCCGTCGTCGTCGGCGGCCACGTCGTGCGCCCGCACGGCGAACGCCGTCGAGAAGTCCTGGCCGTCCCGGCTCCCGACGAGGCCCGGCGTCCCGAGGAACCCGGCCGACTCCTGCGGCAGCACGGCGATCTCGACCTCCCCGTCGACCGGGAACCCGTGGGCCACCGGACGCCACGCGAGGCGTGCAGCGCTCAGCGCGGTGTCGTCGAGGTCCCCGAGGTCGCTCCCCCAGTGCAGGACCCGCGGGAGCGTGCCCCCCGTGAGGTCGACGACGACGCTGACGTCCGCCGCGCGCAGGTGGACGAGTCGGTCGGGGGTGGCGCTCTCGCTCACGGCGGGTGTCTCCTGATCCGGTACGGGCTGGCTGGTCGGGCGCGTGACGTGCCCCTGCACGCTACCGGCCGGACGCGTGCCGACCGGCTCATTGACTTACTTTATTCAGTTGTCTAACAATGATCACAGGGTACTTGCCAGATGTTCGGCTCCTTCCCGAGGTGCCGACGCTGCCCGCCGCACGGATGCGGCGGGCACACGCCGGACCCCCGGACCCAGGAGCTCGTCGATGAACACCCAGGACCTGTACGACGGCTGGTCGCTGACCGCCGTCGCCGGCCCCGTCCCGGCCGACCTCGTCGGCCGACGCATCCGCGCGCGGGTCCCCGGCACCAGCCACACGGCGCTGCTCGAGGCCGGGCTGATCCCCGACCCGTACGTCGACCGCCACGAGGAGGACCTCGCGTGGATGCGCCGTACCGACTGGGCCTACGAGCGCGACCTCGTCCTGGACCCCGCGGCACCCGACGAGCGCGTCGACCTGGTGTTCGACGGCATCGACACCGTCGCCACCCTGACGCTCGACGACACCGAGATCAGCCGCACCGCGAACCAGCACCGCTCCTACCGGTTCGACGTCCGCGACCTGGTCCGCCCCACCACGCAGCGGCTGCGCGTCCTGCTCTCGTCCGCTCTCGTGCACGCCGAGGCCGAGGCCGCGCGCCTGGGTCCGCGCCCGCTCGCCTACGACCAGCCGTTCAACATGGTCCGCAAGATGGCCTGCTCGTTCGGCTGGGACTGGGGACCGGACCTGCAGACGGCCGGCCTGTGGCGGCCGGTCCGCGTCGAGCGCTGGTCGGTCGCCCGCCTCGCCGCCGTCCGCCCGCTCGTCACCGTCGACCCCTCGGGCACCGGCCAGCTCGCCGTGCACGTCGACCTCGAGCGCTCGGGCCTGCCGGGCGGCGACGTCCCGCTCGTGGTCCGCGCCCACGTGGCCGGCGCCGACGTCTCGGTCGCCGTGCCCGGCACCCAGAGCGCGGCGGTGATCGAGCTCGAGGTCCCGCACGCTCCCCTGTGGTGGCCCGTCGGCCACGGTGCACAGCCGCTGTCCGAGCTCACGGTGCTGGTCACCGCCCCGGACGCCGGCGAGCCCCTGGACACCTGGACCCGCCGCATCGGCTTCCGCACCGTCGAGCTCGACACCAGCACCGACGACGACGGCACCGCCTTCACGTTCCGGATCAACGGCCGCCCGATCTTCGTCAAGGGCGCCAACTGGATCCCCGACGACCACCTGCTCACCCGGATCACCCGCGAGCGCCTGGCGCACCGCCTGGACCAGGCCGTCGACGCCCACCTCAACCTCGTGCGGGTCTGGGGCGGCGGCATCTACGAGTCCGAGGACTTCTACGAGCTCTGCGACGAGCGCGGCCTGCTGGTCTGGCAGGACTTCCTGCTCGCCTGCGCGGCCTACCCCGAGGAGCAGCCGCTCTGGGACGAGCTCGAGGCGGAGGCCCGCGAGCACGTCGCCCGCCTCACCCCGCACCCGTCGCTCGTGCTCTGGAACGGCGGCAACGAGAACCTGTGGGGCTTCCTCGACTGGGGCTGGCAGCAGGAGCTCCAGGGCCGGACCTGGGGCTTCCGGTACGCCACGGAGCTGCTGGCCGGTGTGGTCGCCGAGCTCGACCCCACGCGCCCGTACTCCGCCGGCAGCCCGTACTCCCCCGGCTTCGCGCTCGACGAGGTGCACCCCAACCACCCGGACCATGGCACCCACCACCAGTGGGAGGTCTGGAACCGGGTCGACTACCGCGCCTACGGCGACGAGGTGCCGCGCTTCTGCTCGGAGTTCGGCTTCCAGGGGCCACCCACCTGGGCCACCCTGACGCGTGCGGTGCACGCCGTCGACGGCGGGCCGCTGACCAAGGACGACCCGGCCTTCCTGCTCCACCAGAAGGCCGAGGACGGCAACGGCAAGCTCGACCGCGGCCTCGCACCGCACCTGGGCATCCCCGAGGACTTCGCCGACTGGCACTGGGCCACCCAGCTCAACCAGGCCCGCGCCGTCCGGTTCGCCGTCGAGCACTACCGCTCCTGGTGGCCGCGCACCGCCGGCGCGATCGTCTGGCAGCTCAACGACTGCTGGCCGGTGACCTCGTGGTCGGCGATCGACGGCGACGAGCGCGTGAAGCCCCTGTGGTACGCGCTCCGGGCGGCCTTCGGCCCGCGGCTGCTCACCGTGCAGCCGCGCGAGGGCCGTGAGGTGCTCGCGGTCGTCAACGAGACCCCTGCCATCTGGCAGGGCATCGTGCGCCTCTCGCGCCAGCTCCTCGACGGCACGGTGCTCGCGGAGGAGGACCTCGCGCTCGCCGTCGGCGCCTGGTCCGTCGGGCAGTTCACCGTGCCGACGACGGTCGCCACGCCCACCGACCCCACGCGGGAGGTCCTCGTCGCCCGCCTCGGCGAGCTCCAGACGGTGCACGCCTGGGCCGAGGACGTCGATCTCGCCCTGGACCCCGACCCGCTGCGCGCCGCGGTCACGCCGGTCCGGGACGGCTACCGCGTCGACGTCACCGCGACGTCGCTCGCCCGCGACGTGACCCTGCTCGTGGACCGGCTGGACCCCGACGCCGTGGTCGACACCGCCCTCGTCGACGTCCCGGCCGGCACCACGGTCTCGTTCCACGTGCGGACCCGTGGCGCGTTCGACCCCGCCGGCCTGACCCGCGCCCCGGTGCTCCGCTCCGCCAACGACGTCGTCGTCCCCCGCACCCCGCAACCCCGGGCCCGCGACCTCACCGAGTCCCCGGCCTGATCCGCGCGCACACGGATCGGCGGGCGTGACCTCACCCAGTCGCCCGCCTGATCGCGCGCACGCCGCAGGTACGCTCGCGACCATGACGCAAGGTCTCGACGCGGTCGGCCTGGTACTCGCTCGACCTGCCCGGATGCTCGGCTTCGAGCCCTTCTTCATGGAGCTGATCGGCGGCATCGAGGAGTCCCTGGCCGGCGAGAGCCGCTCCCTGCTCCTGCACGTCGTGCCGGACCACGAGGCGGAGATCCGGACCTACCGACGCTGGGGCGAGGGCAAGCTCGTCGACGCCGTCGTCGTGGTCAACGTGGCCCTCGAGGACGCGCGCCTGGACGTGCTGCGCGAGCTCGGCATCCCGACGGTGGTCGTCGGCGGCCCGCGCCCCGACCTCCCGTTCGCCAACGTCTGGATCGACAACGCGCAGGCGATGCGCACCGCGGTGTCACACCTCGTCGGCCTCGGTCACCGGCAGCTGGCCCGCGTCAGCGGCCCGCGCCACCTCGCGCACACGCAGGCCCGCACCGAGGCGTTCATGGACGAGTGCGCCCGGCTCGGCGCGCAGGGCACGGTGGTCGAGGGCGACTACGGCGAGGAGTCCGGCACGCGCGCCACCCGCGCCCTGCTCGGCCGCGGCGCGCCGCCGTCGGCGATCATCTACGACAACGACGTCATGGCCGTCGCCGGCCTGGGCGTCGCGCACGAGATGGACATCGCCGTGCCCGACCGGCTGTCCCTGCTCGCCTGGGACGACTCGGCGCTCTGCCGACTGTCGCACCCGGCTCTGTCCGCGATGAGCCTCGACGTGCACGCGATGGGCGTCCAGGTGGCCGACTGCGTGCTCAACCTGCTCGCCTCGGGCACGGTCCGCTCGTACACGGCGCCGCTCCCCCGCCTCGTGGCCCGGGGCACGACCACCACCGCGCCGCGCGACGACGGCTGAGATGCAGGTCACCCGGGCGACCGTCCTGCGCCGTGACCCCGCTGGTGGTTGGGTAGGGGCATGAGCCCGGCCGTTCCGTCCCCGGTCCCCGTCGATGTCGACACCCTCCGAACCGTCGCGCACGGAGCGTTCTACGCGCCGCACGACGTCCTCGGCCCCCACGTCGGGGGCAGCGGGCTGACGGTCCGGACGCTGCGACCGCTGGCCGAGTCCGTCGTCGTCGTGACCCGCGACTCTCGCATCCCCGCGCGGCACGAGCAGGACGGCATCTGGGTCGCCGTGCTGCCCGGCACCGAGGTCCCCGACTACCGGATCGAGGTCACGTACGACGGCCACGCCTCCGTCGTCGACGACCCCTACCGCTTCTTGCCCACCGTGCAGGAGCTCGACCGCCACCTCGTCCGCGAGGGCCGGCACGAACAGCTCTGGACGGTGCTCGGCGCCAACGTCCGCACGTACCCCGGCGAGCTCGGCGAGGTGACGGGCACGTCGTTCGCCGTCTGGGCCCCCAACGCCCGCGCCGTGCGCGTGGTCGGCGACTTCAACTACTGGCAGGGCGCCTCCCACGCCATGCGCTCGCTGGGCGACAGCGGCGTCTGGGAGGTCTTCGCCCCGGGCGTCGGCGCGGGTGCGCGCTACAAGTTCGAGGTCCTGGGCAACGACGGGTCCTGGCGTCAGAAGGCCGACCCGCTGGCGCAGGGCACCGAGGTCCCGCCGGCGACGGCCTCCGTCGTGGTCGAGTCCCGCTATCAGTGGTCCGACGACGCCTGGCTGACCGCGCGCAGCGCTCGTGACCCGCACACCGCCCCCATGAGCGTCTACGAGGTGCACCTCGGCTCCTGGCGCGTCGGCCTGTCCTACCGGGACCTCGCGCACCAGCTGACCGAGCACGTCGTCTCCCTCGGCTTCACCCACGTCGAGATGCTCCCCGTCGCCGAGCACCCGTTCGGCGGCTCGTGGGGCTACCAGGTGTCGTCCTACTTCGCGCCGACGTCCCGGTTCGGCCACCCCGACGACTTCCGCTACCTCGTCGACACCCTGCACCGCGCCGGCATCGGCGTCATCGTCGACTGGGTGCCCGCCCACTTCCCCAAGGACGAGTGGTCGCTCGCGCAGTTCGACGGCACGGCCCTGTACGAGCACCCCGACCCGCTGCTCGGCGAGCACCCTGACTGGGGCACGTACGTCTTCAACTTCGGCCGCTCCGAGGTCCGCAACTTCCTCGTCGCCAACGCCACGTACTGGCTCGAGGAGTTCCACGTCGACGGCCTCCGCGTCGACGCCGTCGCCTCGATGCTCTACCTCGACTACTCCCGCAAGCCGGGGCAGTGGCGGCCCAACCAGTACGGCGGCCGCGAGAACCTGGACGCCATCTCGTTCCTGCAGGAGGCCAACGCGACGGCCTACCGCCGCACCCCCGGCATCATGATGATTGCCGAGGAGTCGACGGCCTGGCCGGGCGTCACCGCCCCGACCGACGGCAACGGCCTCGGGTTCGGCCTGAAATGGAACATGGGCTGGATGAACGACACCCTCCGCTACATGGCCGAGGAGCCCGTCCACCGGCGCTACCACCACAACGAGATCACCTTCTCGATGGTCTACGCCTACTCCGAGCGGTTCGTGCTGCCCATCAGCCACGACGAGGTCGTGCACGGCAAGGGCTCGCTCTACGAGCGCATGCCCGGCGACCACTGGCAGAAGCTCGCCGGCGTCCGCCTGCTGCTCGGCTACCAGTGGACGCACCCGGGCAAGCAGCTGCTCTTCATGGGCAGCGAGTTCGCGCAGCAGACCGAGTGGGCGGAGTCCCGCTCGCTCGACTGGCACGCGCTCGACGACCCCGCCCACCAGGGCGTCCTGCGCTCCGTGGCGGACCTCAACCGCGTCTACAAGGACACCCCGGCCCTCTGGCAGCTCGACCACACGCCCGACGGCTTCGAGTGGATCGACTCGGACGACGCCTTCCGCAACACACTCGCGTACCTGCGCAAGGGCTATGACGCCCCGCCGGTCGCCGTCGTCATCAACTTCGCCGGCATCCCCCACGAGGGCTACCGCCTGGCACTCCCCCGCGGCGGCCGCTGGCGCGAGATCTACAACTCCGACTCCGAGGCCTACGGCGGCTCCGGCGTGGGCAACCTGGGCGAGATCGAAGCCCTGCCCGAGCCCCACTACGGCCGCCCGTACTCCGCCTCGATCCGCGTCCCCCCGCTGGGAGTCGTCGTCTTCGAGGCCGGCTGACCGATCCCGTCGTACGCACAGCGAAGGGGAGCCCACCGGGCTCCCCTTCGTCGTCACGCATCCACCACGCTCCGGCGCAGCGGTCCCCGACGACCGGGACGACTACGGTCGACGCCATGTCCAGAGTGCTGGTGACCGGGATGTCGGGCGCGGGAAAGTCGACGCTCCTGCGGGCGCTGCACGACCGCGGGCACCTCACGGTCGACACCGACGACGCGGGCTGGCAGCTGCCCGACGGCACCTGGGACGAGGCGCGCATGACCGCCCTGCTTACCGCCCACCCGGACCTCGTCGTCTCGGGCACGGTGGAGAACCAGGTCCGCTTCTACGACCGCTTCGCCCACGTCGTCCTGCTCAGCGCGCCGCTCCACGTCCTGCTCGAGCGCGTGTCGCAGAGAACGACCAACCCCTACGGGAAGTCGCCGGCCCAACGCGCGGAGATCATCTACTACGTCGACACGGTCGAACCCCTCCTGCGCCGGGGCGCCACGGTCGAGCTGGACAGCCGCGCCCCGGTCGACGAGCTCGCCGCCGCAGTCGAAGCACTCCTCGCGGACCACTGACCGACAACTCACCGGTCGGCGTACGCGGCGATGGCCGTCCGCACGAACAATGCACCGGAAACGGGCTCGCAACGCAGAAGAGCCACCCCCGAAGGAATGGCTCTGACATGCACGGAACGGCCTTTGGAAACAGAAGAAGCCACCCCTGGTTGGGGGGTGGCTTCTTCTGAATGATGTCCGGCGGCGTCCTACTCTCCCACACCCTGGCGAGTGCAGTACCATCGGCGCTGAAGGGCTTAGCTTCCGGGTTCGGAATGGGACCGGGCGTTTCCCCTTCGCTATGACCGCCGTAACGTTGTCGAGTTGTCAAACGGGTTCCCGTTCGTCTCTCGGGAACCGCACAGTGGACGCGTAGCAAATCAATGAATGAGTGG